>NZ_JBGGGT010000001.1:1542500-1867500 GCF_041276405.1 Microvirga sp. TS319
GCCCCTGTATGCCGGAATGTCACCCGAGGCTGCAGACAAGGTTATCGATCACGTTGAGGCGCATCTTGGCAGCTGACGCTTAAGGCTGGGAAGATGAGAAAATCAATCTAAGGACGCGTCTTGAAGAAGTCTGTTGTCATCACGCAGTCAAACTATATCCCGTGGCGAGGATATTTCGACATGCTGCGCTCCGCAGATCAGGTTATTCTGCTGGATAGCGTTCAGTATACGCGGAGGGACTGGCGCAATCGTAACCGGATCAAGACTTCGAACGGGCCGGTATGGCTCACAATTCCGGTCGAGGCGAAAGGACGGTATAACCAAGCCATTGATGAGACTTTAATCTCTGATACTGACTGGGCGAACTCCCATCTTCGTTCTATCGAACTAGCATACCGTCGCGCGCCGCACTTCAACATGATCTTTCCCGAACTCGTTGATCTACTTCGAGATGCTGCCACCGAGCTCTACTTGACGAAAGTCAATGAGCGACTCATCCGGGCAATATGCCAGCGACTCGGTATTGACGTGCCTATCACCCGTTGCAGCGAAGTTCTTGATAGGGTTGTGCTGCGTACCATGGAACCCACCCAGCGCCTTCTCGAATTGTGCTTGGCCTCAGGGGCAACACGGTATCTCAGTGGACCAGCAGCGAAGGCTTATCTCGACGTCAGCCCCTTCAGCCAAAGCGGGATTGAAGTCGATTGGATGGACTACAGCGGGTATAGCGAATACCCCCAGCTTTGGGGCGGTTTCGATCCCACTCTGTCTATCATCGACTTGCTGTTGAACACCGGGCTAGAAGCAGGGTCCTTTCTGAAGAGGCCTTTGTGATGAAACTATCGATCGTCTCAACGCTGTACAGGTCCGCTGGTACCATTAATGAGTTCTGTAGGCGCAGTATCGCAGCCGCCGAGCAAATCACGGATGATATTGAAATCGTACTGGTCAACGACGGCTCGCCAGACGATTCACTTGAGCGTGCTCTTGCTCTTCATACTGCGGATCCGCGTATCGTCGTTGTTGACCTCGCTCGCAATTTTGGCCACCACAAGGCCATGATGACGGGCCTTGCTCATGCACGCGGCGATCTGATCTTTCTAATAGACTGTGATCTCGAAGAGGAGCCTGAACTCCTGAGCCAGTTTTACGCCACACAGCGACATGAAAATTGCGAAGTCGTCTACGGCGTTCAGGAAACACGCCGCGGCGGAACGATAGAGCGTATTACCGGAGGACTGTTCTTTTCCGTCGTGGAAGCATTGAGCGATCATAAACTGCCACGGAACTTGGTCACGGCCCGCCTGATGCGGCGCGATTACGTTCGTGCCCTCGTCAAGCATCGCGACCGTGAGTTCTTGATCGCCCATCTGTGGGACATTGCAGGCTTCAAGCAGGTACCGCTCAGGGTCAAGAAGCTATCTCTATCGCCGACAACCTATTCCCTGCATCGACGTCTAGAGATGGGGATCAAATACGTCACGACAACATCGACGAAGCTCTTGTATTACTTCTTATATGCGGGCATCTTGGTCGCCGGCTTCTCCACAGTTACAATTGGCTATTTTCTCATACGATATCTCATCTCCGGCATTGCCGTCGATGGTTGGACGTCGTTGATCGTATCCGTATGGTTCTTCGGCGGACTGACGACTCTCATCCTTGGCGTCTTGGGCATCTATATTGCAAACATCCTGTCAGAGACGAAGCGGCGTCCGTACACGATCGTCCGCCAAGTTCACCGGAAAGATCGCCACCATGTGAGAGCACCCGAGGTATCTGCCCTCGATTTTTGTCGCGAGGCAAAGATCCTCTGATGAGCACGAATGACCATGGCGACCTCATTGGCCAGGTCGCATCATATTATGCGAAGCGCCTTGCAGACCATGGCGCTACCCCACGCGGGGTCGACTGGAACGGGCTTGAATCCCATGAGTTGCGGCACAGCCAATTTCTGCGTCTTATTGATGATCCCTCTGCATCCGTACTCGATCTTGGGTGCGGCTTCGGGGACTTCCTTCGCTATCTTCGTCAGAGAGGCCATTGCGGGTACTTCACGGGCTATGATGTCGCGCCGAGCATGATCGCAGAGGCTAAACGCCTTCATGGTGAGTCGCCGGGACTTCTTTGGAAGATAGGCGCAAAGCCGGACGATGTCGCAGATTACGCAATCGCAAGCGGCATCTTCAACGTAAAGGGTAATGTCTCCGCTGATGCTTGGACACGATACGTTGAGGATACGATCAAAATTCTCGCGCAAAGTGGGCGGCGCGGCTGCGCCTTCAATGTCCTCAGCCTATCGAGCGACCCTGAGCACCGACGCGACGACCTTTTCTACGCTGATCCGGTGCAGATGCTGCAGTTCTGCCTCGAGCAGTTCGGCAGGTCCGTTGCACTTCTCCAAGATTACGGGCTCTATGAGTTCACAATCATAGTGAAGCACTCGGGTGCCAGAGCCTGACCCGAAAAGCAGACCCACTATCAAGTCAAATTGATGTTTCATTCGCGAGCATCATTGAGTGTGTAAAGTTCCGCCTCTTGTCCGCAAGGTCCGTTAAAGCGCGGTTGGGATCAGCGTAGGTGATAAGCCGGCATGCTGATCCAGCCTTGGGTATCTTTGGCGGTGATGGTGTCGAGGGAGGGTTTGAGTTCCGCCTCTAAGGCTTCAAGGGTGCGTGCGACTTTGGCCTGGGCCTGCTCGATCGGGTTGAACACCGGCGAGTAGCGGGGCAGATACAGCAGTCCGATCCCGGTCTGTGCGAGAAGCTCAATGACTTCGGTTGCATGGTCCGGGCGCAGGTTTTCCATCACCAAGATCGCATCCGGCCTCACCAGCCGGAGTGTAGGTACCAGCACTTGCTCGATACAGGCCAGCAGCACGGAAGTCGTGGTGGACGCCTCGGTGCTCATCGTGGCTACCAGACCCTCACACGTGAGCGCCGCTAACACCGTCAGCCGCTGCCAAGGAGCCGAGGGGGATAAAAACATATGCGCGTTGTCCCCGTGGGGCTTGCACATGGGGCACACCGCCGCTGTGCGGCTTGGACCGACGCCGGCCCTCCTCACGCGCCTTAGGGCGCCGTTTCGAGGTCATGGCGGGACAGACCTGAAAGCGGCGGCCGATTTCAACCCGGTGCCCGTCACCGCGCTCGCAGGCGATAGGAACACGCTCACGAAGATCAGCGGAATAGGGCTTGGGCATGGCTCGCCTCCTGGGCCATACGCCCATCAGCGCACAGTCCGCCCGAACAGATTCAAGCCCAGATCAAAAGCGCTTTAGGTGAAAGGAAACTCGCCATCCCAAACCGCGATTCCGAAACCCGTGGCCCCATAACCATTACCGTTATAGAGCAGCCAGAGTTTGCCGTGGAACCAGAACAGGGCAGGATAGCACGTCATTTCACTGTCCCAGCCATCGGCCGATAGACCAAGGCCGAGATCGGTATCCATTCTTGTCCATTGAAGTCCGTTTCGGCTTACTGCACCACCAATAAGGTAGCGGTTCCCACGATGAGCAAAGCACATCAGAAGAGATGAGCCGACTTTGACGACAGAAGGGCGGGCGAGCGCGTATTCATCGGCGGCATCGAACCCAACTGCGGTCGAACCGTCTCGCTCCCAACGGATTCCGTCCTGGGATCGAGCCATTTTGATCACATGGCTCATGTCTGTACTGTTCGCACCCCAGGTGAGATTGGAACCATACCACATTCGCCAATCATCATCTGCCAACTGCAGAACCCAGGGATATGACAGCGTATAGGGATCCTCCGGAGAGCGGTCGAGAATCGGTCCTTTGGAAAAACGCTCGAACCGTTCTAGGCCGGCGTTCGTCGTTGCGAGGCCGATAGAGTTTCTCCAGGGCGCACGGACTCCAAGATTCCATCCCATATAATAGAGGAGAAACTTGTCTCCCTTTGGGACGATACTGCCAATTCCGACGCCGCTATCATCGAAGGCTCCGTCGCTCCCGGGTGAGAGGGCAGCCGCGCTGGCCCCCCCAATGACTCTAGGGGGGCCCGATAGGTCCAGATCAATCCAGTCAACAGATGACCTGTTGTCACTGCTGCGCGCACTGAAGAAGACCCGGAACACGTCTTTTTGAATTTGCACCGGTACTGGCAGTGCAGTGTGGGTTTGTGCCCATGGTTTCGTACCCCGTTGGGAGTAAACCAAACCAAGACGGAGCCAGGACATAGTAGGTTACTACCTCAAATTCCACGCAAGCGCGTGCTGGGCACTTTTGCTCTCTCCGTACCACGAGGTGCTACAACGGAGAAATCAGGTTGATCTTCAAGGACCAGCGCCCCTGCTCCGAGGACGCATTGTTCACCAATGACCACGTGGTCTCGCAAAGTGGCGTTCACGCCGACGAAGCTACCGCGTCCGATTTTGACGCCACCCGATATGACTACGTGTGACGCAACGAAAACATCATCTTCGATAACAGAATGATGGCCAATGTGGTTTCCGCTCCACAAAGTGACATTCGATCCGACTTTGGCGAAGGGCTGGATCGTGTTGTCTTCCAGGATGAAGCAGTTCTCGCTGAGCTCGAAACCAGGAAACACACTGGCGCGACTGCTGAGATATGAGGCCAAGCGATAACCTTTGGCTCTGGCAGAGGCGACGCGGTCAGCGCGCAGAGCGTTCAATTTTGCATAGCTGAGAGCGATAAAGAGCTGAAACTCCTCAGGAGGGTAGGACTCGACGAGTTTCTCGTAAGCCACAACCGGACGCCCTCGAAACTGCTCTCGCCTGAGAAAGGCTTCATCAACCGTGAACGCTGCAACCTCAAAGGGGGAGTCATGCGTGAAGTAGAAGTCTGCGAGTTCGGCGATGTCACCGTCACCAAAGATAACAATTCGCTGCTGTTTCAAGGGTTGTCCTCATAGAGACTTTGAGAGCTATCGCTATCCGCGCGGATAGGGGTATCCCTTGGCTTTACCGCACACTCTCTGCTTTCGTGCCCACCCGATGATGCAACAGCTGAAAGTAGAGGAAGATCCGATAAGGCTAAACGAGGTTGATTTCAAGGTGAAACTCGTCAGTCGCATCCATCATGAAATTTTACGAATTTGTAAAATTTCCGATTGGAGGCACAAATTATTCCAGATAATTGCGTATAACAACTAAAAATTATAGCAGCCACGTGAATAAATTCTATATACTCGTGTGGTATTCTAACTTGTTCTGTAGCCTGAGCGAACCCTGCGGCAAATGACAGCAACTGAACTCGCCGTAGAGCTTGCTGGTTGCCGTGGCCCCTGATACGGCAAACGCCTTTGAAAAGCGCTTGATGACTCGGAAATTACCTATGGATCACCTGATCTGGATAGCCGCAACACTGACCTTGGGACTTTACGGACAGCTTGTTATGAAGTGGCGCGCGGACCTCCATGCGGCCAAGGCTATAGGCCATGGCCGTCCCGAGTTCCTATTTGCCATGCTGACAGACCCTTGGGTGCTTAGTGGCCTTGGTGGGGCGTTTCTGGCAAGTATTGCCTACATGTTCGTTCTGGAGAGACTTCCGCTATCCTTCGCATACCCACTGATGGCTCTATCGTTTGTCCTCGTGCCGGTCGCCAGTGTTCTGGTCTTCGGCGGAAAGATCCCTCTCGTACAGGCCGCAGGGCTCGCGCTGATCGTACTCGGGGTTTCTCTTTCGGCGCTATCGAAATAGGAGTGGGTCGTTCCATGTCCATGCCGGAACTGTCTACGAATCCTGCGAGGCTTTGCCCAAAGTGCGGCTCCAGCACCCCATTGTCGAAAGAAAGTCGCGCTTGGCCTTTGGATTGGACCTGCAGCGCCTGCTCTTATCGCCCTCCGTTCCAGGACAGTATCGTCCTGACCGCACCAGAACTTGCCGATACGGTATCTGGCTTCGATCCCGCAGATTTCGACTTTCTCGCAAAGGCTGAACTTGAACATTTCTGGTTTTCGGCCCGACGCAAACTGATTGCCTCGCTTGCCAGAAAGTATGCTCCCTATGCAAAGAGCTTTCTTGAGATCGGCTGCGGGTCAGGAAACGTCCTGAATGCAATGGCCCGAAGCCGCGACTGGGATCGAATCGTCGGGACAGAGATTCACCCCAGAGGGCTCAACCACGCGTCTCAGCGCCTTCCGTCAAACGTCGAATTGATCCAGGCTGACGCGCGCAGGCTTCCATTCTCTGAAGCATTCGATCTTGCGGGTGCATTCGACGTACTTGAACACATTTCTGAAGATGAGCTTGTTCTGGCAAAAGTTCGCGAGGCACTGGCATCCGGAGGGATTTTTATCGCAACCGTCCCACAGCATCCGTGGCTCTGGAGCGTTGCCGATGAAATTGCCTATCATGAACGGCGCTATCGGTATGGGGAATTAGAAGGCAAGCTCTCCTCAAGCGGTTTCAAGATTCTATTCTCGACGAGCTATACGACGCTGCTCCTCCCTGCCATGGCCCTGAGCCGCTTGAGGGCCAAGGGCGATAGAAGCGACACTGACGCGAAGGAGGCATTGCGCAATGAATTCAGGGTCTCACCTGTCCTCAATACGATGCTGCGCGAAGTGCTGAACCTCGAAACGGGCTTGACCCTGCTCGGTGTCAGATGGCCCATTGGTGGAAGCAGAGTTGTCGTAGCACAAAAAGGCTGACTTCGGATTATGGCTCAAGATACGAGTGGCGTTCGCTCTGTTCTCTCGCACCCTCTTGTGTACGATATTGCTCAATTTCTTATGGGGGCATCGCGTAATCGGCGATGGATGCAGCGTACCTTCATCCAAGCGAAACCCAACGAGCGAGTCCTTGATGTGGGCTGTGGTACGGCTGACATCCTTTCCGTCTTGCCGGAGGTTCAATATGTCGGGTTCGACATCAGTGAACCTTACATCAAGCATGCACAGCAGCGGTGGCGCAATAGAGGGCAGTTTTTCGCACAATACCTCAGCAAGGCTTCGCTAAACTCCCATGAACCATTTGATCTGATTCTGGCGACGGGCCTACTGCATCACCTTGATGACAGCGAGGTGCACGATCTCCTCGATAACTTGGCAACCCATTTAAAGCCGAATGGGCGCATTATTACTGTCGATGGATGTTTCACGGACGGCCAGAATCCGATTGCCAAATTCGTCATTCAGCAGGACCGAGGTAAAAGCGTACGCTCACCCGAAGCCTATGCAGTCCTAGCCAGGAAGAGTTTTGCCTCGGTTGAAGGGTGGCTTTGTGAGCGTGCCTGGATCCCTTATACCTACTGGATTATGCGGATTTCTGAACCTATCGGTGCCCCGACCCCAGACAATGACCAGGAAACCACTTAAGGCCACTAGAGCATCGGACCCAAAAGTGGACCCACTTTTGGGATCCAATCCGATGCTTCCTTCTTGGGAAGTGCGCATCGTTCATTGCGGAAAACCGGGTCCACCTTTCGCTAGCGCGGCCCGCCGGGTCCGCACGATGCTCTAGAAACGACTTGCTATCGAAGTTCCTCAGCCGAGCGGAACAAATTGAGCACAGAACCGCTAAATCAGACCACCCTTGTGACAAGGCAGATCTCATGAGTATGAAGCTCAGAACGCGCGCAGCGCCAGAGACATCATCTCATCAGTTCTCACATGGTAAGGCAATTCGCCTTAGCCGCTCCAGCTTTCCCATTGTCTGCCCTATGCGAACCTGTTCGGACAAGGTCTGGCGCATCGCGTGAAAAAAGCGCTTGTTTTCCTCTGAAGCAAGTCTTCGGCTCGTGCCGATGAGACACTACTCTAGAGTAAGAGCACCGGATCAAAAGCATAATCCAATTTTTGTACAATGTTTTGGCACCTCTGTAAGCCCATTATTCTAATCACTCGCGTGGGTCACAATTAATAAGTCGATTGCGACTCAAATCAGCAATACTCTCAATAATATACACGACACGGCTACCACCAGAGGCGCTGTCCAGAGCGCATATCGCAGTATCATCGAGAGGCTCATCACTAACTCGCGGAACAACGACCTGCCATCCCCGGTATTTGATTCCTGAAGCGCAATTCCTCCAGAGCGGAGGATACCCATTGACTACTGGTACTCCAGTTACTGCTGGTATAATTCTGGAACTTGCTTCACAGTGTGCCGTCCACGTCCAGAAGTCTTTATGTGCTGGCGGCGCATAGACACGAAGGCCCTTACCAAAGCGATGGCGGTAGGCAATAATCTCGGCGAGTAGCTTCTGGCGCGCTTGAAAATTGGGTTCCGCCTGCATGCTCAGTATGCTTCGGCGTGCGGACGCGATTCTTTTGAGCCCCCGTGTGATATAAGAGTCTGATGGGAGAAGAGCAGCGAGTACTATTGCCGTTGTGAATACAACAGCTATTTCCTTTCGCTTAATCGAGCTTTGATTATCGCTGCGAGCCACTATTGCAGATGAAAGAGCGGCGAGGATGGAGAGGCTCAGCCACATCTGTACATTGATGATGTAGTATTGCCCTAAAGATATGGTGCTTGATAACCCGGGCGCATTAGCGACTACCGCGAATACCACTATGACCAGTAGCAGAACGTTCCTGCGATAGCCCCCCCAAAGGGGCGCAGAACGAAGAAGCAAAAGCGCGATCGTTAGGAGTGTCACCGAATTAACAAGAAAAGCCTTTTCTAGAGCTCTCCAGGACAATTCGCTATAATACGGGCGTTCACCGCCTTCCGCGCCGACCACGGATGAGAAAATATCGCCTGTAACGGCTAGAAAGCTTGGAATAAAGACGGCGCTGACGGCCAAGGCGGAGAGAACCATCCAGATCAAACGCTGAGAAATGGTCGGACGGCGCCACGCATCTATCCATCCAGCAAGACCAAATAGCCCGGCAGACAATGTTCCGACACTAGCCTTCCCGAAAGTTGCCAAAGAAACTCCGGCTAGACCAGCAATTGCCAGAATGGCGCGGCTCCGCTGGTCTTGCGCCATTCCAAGGGCTAAGCCGGAAACTACCGGAACCAATACAGACGAGAAAATAAACAAAGCTACGACATACGTTTCGCTGACGAAGTATGATCGGTAGTCTGGATAGATGATCATGCCTGTTCCAACGACAGTTGCCGCTATAATCAATCGGCCCCTGCCTCCGTTAAGTGCGATAGCACCGGACAAAACAGAGCTGAGCATGAGTGGAAACAAGATTATGCTATAGATTTTGTCTGCGACATTCGCAGTTTCACCTTTGAGAAGGCTGGCAAGCCACCCGATGAGTGCATGCGCGAGCGCATACATGGTAAGGGGCGTCACACCGTCCACACCGGTCGATACGACGTGCTGATGGCGGATCATTTGAGCGAGAGCCAAATGCATAACGGTATCAACATGAGCTGTACCGCGCGCCAGAAATTCATGACTAAAGACTGTGAGATAGCCGCCACCTTGGATGGGGATAGCGCTTAACGAACCAAACAGGAGGCCAATCAGAAAGATCCCTAAAGTGTAGTTTAAATGCTTTGTCTGCCGGCGAATTGTCACGTCCAAAGACGACAATAACACAATTGCTACAACAGATACTCGCCCAATGGGTCCGGCGAGCCCGGCAAGTGCAAGTAGAAGCGTGCTAGAAACGACAAGTGGACCAAAAAACAGTGTTCCCTTGTTAAGATCTAAGCGCAAGCGTTCAATGATCATGACTGGAGTTAAAATTGCAGCTGAAACAGCAACAAAGCACATTAAACTCGCGGACAGATCGACTTTGCCGATTTGCCATTCCAGAAATAAACCTACCATAGTGGCAGCGGTGGAAATGCCTAACGTAAAGGCTGCGGCTTGGCGCCCTGGGGAGAAGTACTCGGGCTTAGTAAACAACTTACAGGTTCCTGACTGTGATCGCCATATGGTGGACGATCTAACATGGCCAGATCATCGCGTGCAATTTAGTACCGAGCAGATACAACTCATAACATTATTTGTTCGCTCATCAGTCCGGAATTATACCGCACCCTAGAGAGAACGCCTCGTCGCAGCCTAAAAGCGCCTGAGATATAATTCACCATCGCAAGCGAGGAGGTTTGCCATGTCCATTCCTGTCACCCTCCGGTCCGATTGCAATGCCGTTCGCCTGCGCCAGCTTGCCCGTTGGAGCAAGGATGTCCCGCAGACGCGCCGCTTGCTGACCCTGGCAGTGACGTACGGGGTGGCTCGCGCGCCCAAGCGGCGAGATCGCCGGGGCTAGCGCATCGTGCCGACTCAGCGGTCCGCGCTAGCGAAAAGTGGACCCGGTTTTCGCTGATGCAGCCCTACGGGTCCGCTCAAACGATGCGCTCTCTCCAAGAAGGGAGAATCGGATCAATCCCAAAAGTGGATTCCACTTTTGGGTCCGATGCTCTCGGGATCTGGTTTGCTGATAAGGCGCGCATCGACCAGAAGAACAAGATCGTCCGCCGCTGTGCCAGGCGCTGCACGCCCGAGGCTCTGACGCCGCCTCTCACCCAATGACGCTACGGAATTCGCCTATTCCCCGGTGTTCGAGTAGAAGCTCGGCATGGACAACGGCTTTGTCTGAAGACACTCTGCGTAGGATCTGCAATCGTCCCACGCCCGCGTGCAAATGGCTGGGCTATCGCACGCCGCTCCGATGAGCAATCCGGCCCTGACGATGCAACCTCACCAGTTCCAACCCGAGAACTCCTGACCGACATGAGATCTGCGGCCCACTCGTCGTCGTACTGAAACAACCGGTTCGGTCGGTTGGAATTTCTCAGGTTAGATGCTATTTGCCCTCTCGCCCATGCAATGGATTTAAGACCGCGACGGCCGAGACACTCAGTCTTTTTCAAGCCTGTTTCATTCTCTAACGATTAGGATTTGCCAGATGCCCGGCATCGCACGCCAGTTCGAGCCGCAGATCACGCGCAGTGGCGGCACGCCCTCCAAGTTCCGCTTTACGATCCGCTGCTCCGAATGCGCCAAGACTGACGCCTACGAGTCCAACAGGTCCGTCAGTCATGATTTCGTCAAACGCTACTTTGACGAGCGTGGCTGGCTGCTCGGGCGCGACCGCTCCTATGACATCTGTCCGGTCTGCTTGGCGCGCTCGCATGGCTCATCCGAAGCGAGACCGTCGGGTCAGTCGCAACGCATGGCGGCTGCGCCCGATAAGCGCCACCGGGATACAGCCGATATTCTGGCCCGTCATCTCGGCAAGCCGGAGGCTCTGGCCGCGGAGGTCTTCCGTCCCAAAGAGACGCCGCCCCGGGTATCCGCGCCGCAGGCTCCTTCGCCATCGACGCCCGTGCCGGACCTCCCCCCAGCAATGGAGCGAGTTCTTGCCGACATGGCGGCGGATCTGAAAGGCCTGCGCTCGACCATGGAGCTCGTAGCCGAACAAGTGGCCCAGCTGGCAGCCCTCAGTAGCAGCCAGGTCGATGCCATCGCGCGTTTCGCCCCTGCCCTCATCAAGTCCGCCGAGAGCCTCTCAGGAAGCCTTCGCCACGTAGCGGGCGCGGTTCAGACTGTGCCGCATGGGTCGGCTCCTGACCTTGAGCGGCAGTCCACTTTGGAAGCGGGCACGGCGGTAGAATCGGCGCGCGCCGATGATGCTCGACCGACACAAGCCGTTGAAAGCGAAGAACCATCGCCTCCGAAGCGGCGGACAGGTGTGCGGCGCGCCAGAGTCGAAGCGGACCAGGTGGGCGCCCACGCCGTCGTGGTGAGGTCCATTGCAGACGCCAAGCGCGCGGATCGGTTCTACACCTCGATTCGTCTGCCGAGGGAACTCTGGGACCAAGCGGGATTTGGTCCCGATGACCGCCTCATGCTGGAGTGGAGCGGCAAGGCCTTGATCATCGAGCGCACGAGGGACGGCGGCGTGAAGCCGAAAGCGGTTGGGAACACCTCGGTGGTTCTGCAGTCCTGGAAGCTCGGCAATCTCAACTTCGATCAGCCGAAAGTGACGGGAGCCGACGGCTCTTTACGCATCGTGGTTGGACGTAAGCCCCCCGTGGCCTGAACGCCTTGGGACGCGCGCTCTTCACTTGAACCTCCCTGTCGCCCAAGGGCATCGGACGTGAAAAGTGGACCTGCTTTTGGGAGCCAATTCGATGCTCCACTCCTTCAATGGCACATCGTTCGGAGCGGACCCGAAGGGCCACGTTCGTGAGAACCGGTTCCCACTGTTGCGTCCGATGCTCTAGACCCTTCTTCTGCTTTGAAGCAAGCGCTCAGCGGGGGACGCCAGAATCGTCGTGAGAACCACGATGGCCGCGCCAAGGCACAGGGCTGTCGATGGGACTTCGCCGAAGAAGAGCCAGCCGACAAAGCCTGAAAAGACGATCGACAGGTATCCGATCGGAGCCAGAAGCCGCGCCTCCTGCTTCTGGTAAGCCTGCAGCCAGCAATACTGCCCCAGCTGCGCCAGGACGCCGACCAGGATGATGTTCGGCGCCTCGGTCCAGGGGATCGGCACCCACACGATGGCAGCCGGGATGGATGTCAGGATCGTCAGGCCCACCGTGTAGAAGAGCATGAGCACGACGGTGTCCTCGCCAGCGAGGCGTCTGGTCTGAACAACCGCCAGCGATCCGAAGAAGACGGATCCGAAGGCCGCGATCAGTCCCATGTTCCATGGGATCGTATCCGGCTGGACCATGATGATGACACCCAGGAAACCGATAGCCGTGAAGGTATAGCGCGTTCGGCTGACGCTCTCCCCGAGCATGAGCGCCGCCATCACCAGGAGCACGAGCGGCCGGGTGAACCCGATCGCGGTCACCAGCGCGAGAGGCAGCGCCGCGAAGGCCGCGAAGTTGAATGTCAGCGCGATGGAGTTGAACCCGACCCGCGCGAGATGGCCGCGGATGTTCGACAAATTCGTCAGCTTGGCACGGTGGCGCCAAATCAGCGGCGCAACCGACAGGAACCCGACGAGCGAACGCAGAAAGACGAGCTGGATGGCCGGATAGGTTTCGCCCTCCGCCTTGACGATGGCCTGCATGGTCGTGACCAGCGCCATGTCGAGCAGGAGCCAGCCCGCGCTTCGCCACAACGGGATCGGAGGCGGGGATGAATCGGTTTCAGGCGGGGCCTCCATGTCCTCTCGCGGGCCGTTACGCGGGCTGAACCAGATTCGCGAGCAGGCGGAAGGCGCCGGGCACCAGCTTGTCCAGCTGATGGTGCAGCACGAGTGCCACATGCGTATGACGCCCCTGTCCGATGCGCGCCGACAGGAGCGAGCCCTTGAGGGGGCTTTCTCCGGGATCGTTCAGGGCCAAAAGCTCCTCATAGGATGGGTCGTATTCCGACGCGAAGTACAGCCCCCTCTCCTTGTCCCAACCCTGCCAGTCACCAGCCTCGATCCGGTTCGGATATGACAACAAGGGATTGTCCGGCTGCAGAACCGTGACCGGTGCGGCCGGATCGGTCACGCGCCACCGGAGCGACGGCGACCCGATGGCGAGGCGGCGCGGCGGCGTACGGTCGGGGCCCCACCTGTCGGTCGGGCGGTGGTAGAGCGTCACCAAGTGTCCGCCCTCCTCCACGAAGCCATGAAGGCGTCCGCTCGCGGCCTGGAGGTCCCGCCGGAGTCCGAATGCGAAGATGCCGACCACGATGGTCGTGAACTCCGAAAGAGACCCTGCGGTCAGATCGGCTTGCGTGAGATCCGTCACATCGAGGCCGAGGCAGCGCATATGGGTACCGACATTGTCGCTTCCACCGCCCACATATCCGATGCGCGCACCGGCCGGGAGAGCGACGTCGAGCATCAGAACCTTGACCTCCACGGGCGCAACGAAGGACGTGGGCCGGATATGAGGATAGGCAACGGTCTCGATCCGGCTCGCCGGCCTGCCATCCACGAGCGGAACGAGCTTTGCGATCCCGGTGCTTGCCCCTGGCGGCGGATCGATGACCCAGTCGCTGCCCTCGGCTCGAACGCTCCAGCCGTCCGGCGCACGCCATTCCGTGGGGCAAGCCCCGATGGCCCGGATCCGAATGGCGGACGAATGGGTTCCGGTCCGGATGACGGCTGTCTCCGGATCGAGAGACAAGGACTGCTGGGGCCCGATCTTCAGAGGCTCCTCGGGATCCCGATCGATCCTGATGGTATGGCCGTCCACGTCGCCTGAGACGACGATTCCGGCCTCGCCATTGCCGCCCATGGGGTCGAAGGTCTCGGGGTAATTCCCCGTATGCGACGCAAAGGCGGAAATCGCGAGCGCATATTCCACGTGCCCCGGCGGCCCGCTCGTCCCGATCACGTCCACTCCGTCAGGTAGGCGGGGTGAGACCGTCAGATTCGCAAGATCCGGCGCGTCGATATGGATATCCAGGCCCATCCGGGCCGCTGGATGGCATGGGCCCTTGAAGATTGCATGCGCCCCACGCGCATGGACTTCGAAAAGAACAGCATCGATCTCCCGCAGCTTGCGGTCGAGGCGATGTCCCATTCGGTCGGCGGTCCCCCGGTCGAGGCCGCTTCTGGCCGTTTCGATCAGGCGCGCCGCCTGGACGAGCGCCTCGCCAATCCGCTTGCGATCCGGGAATGCGGCGATGCCCGTATTGATGTGCTCCTGCGCCTTTCGCAGGGCCGCGGCAGCCGCCTGCGTCAGCTCCGGTGCGGCAGCAACGTCCGTAAGGCTCGCAGGCAGATGATCCCGAATGTCGCCCTCGGGCTCCGGCGGGCCGTCGGACCGGAGCTTCAGGTGAAGGCTCCACTGGTCGATGGGATCGTCTCGCCACACACCCATACCTTGGGACGCATGCGCGGCCCGGGACCACTCGCCGAGCTGCCGATACGCCAAGCCGGTGACCTCGTCACCTTCGGCAACCCGGACGTCGAGCGTCGTAGGCGGCGGCGGCACCTCATCGTCGTATGCGTAGCTCGCTCCCGACCATGCCGGGAGATAGAACTTGCGCACCTGCCAGGGTGAGAGACCAAGCTTCCCATGTTCCGGGAAGGCCGAAGGATCGGCGGCCAGAGCCCATGCCGTTTCGGCCGCCCGGGTCATTGCCCGGTGATGGCCGTGCTGCCCCGGCACGTCCAAGAAGGTCGGGATGACGATGTCCGGCCGGTACTGCCGATAAGCCCGAACGAGCCGCTCGACGACGCGGTCCTCGCCCCAGCGCCGGAGCGTATCCTCTCCATTCTTTGAGAAGCCGAAATCATGAACCGGATCGTCCGGTCCGTGGCCGAGCCATGCCACGTCGGCGTCCATGCGGCGGGCGGCCTCTTCCATTTCGGCGGTTCTCAGCACACCGAGGATCCCTCCCCGTTCCGGACCGAGGGCATTCTGGCCGCCCTCCCCCCTTGTGGAACAGGCCACGACGACGCGCATGCCATAGGCAAATCGCAATGCGGCCAGCAGGCCGTTGGCCTCGTCGTCCGGATGCGCCCCGGTATTCATCACCGTGAGGGTCGACCGCAATCGGCTTAAAGCGCGATGCAGGCGAACAAGGGCCGGCTGATGGACAGCGCGAGCAAGACGGTCGTGACTATCCGGCACGGGAGATCTCCTCGTTCAATGGATCCCGGTGAGCCGCCTGGGCCGTGTCGAGCCGGGGTGTCATGGTTTCCAGAAGCGGCAAGGCGGCGGCACCGAGCGCGGCCGTGAACCGGCCCGTGCGCCCATGGATCAGACGCGCTTCGCTCCGGTTCCTGTGGCGCGCGACCGACAATGGAAGCGGCTGCATGGCCTGGATGAGATCCTCCAGCAGGCTCGGAGGAAGAGCGCCGCCGATCACGATCGCTTCCGGGTCGAAGAGGTTCTCGAGCATGGCGATCTGAGGCGCCAGATGCCCGGCGGCCTCCCGGACCCAGGAGCCGACGACGGGATGCCCGTCATGATGGAGCTGCTCCAGGCGCGCATAGTCGATGCCCCGGATGCCAGCCGCCTTCAGCCGTTCGGTCAGGGCATGGATGGAGGCATAGGCCTCGAGGCACCCGTGCTGGCCGCATGAGCAGAGGCGTCCTCCCTTCTCGATGAGCACGTGCCCGATCTCGCCCGCATTTCCGTTGGCTCCCCGGTAAGGGCGGCCATCGATCATGATCCCGAGCCCCAGCCCCTGCCCGAAGAAGATCATGCAGAAATTCTTCAAATCCCTGGCGGCTCCGTGAAGTCGCTCGCCGACGGCCGCCGCGGTGGCGTCGTTCTCGAGGGTGATGGACGCGCTCAGCACCTGCCCGATACCGGACACGGCATCGAAATCGAGCCATCCCGACAGGGTCGTCGGTCCGACAGACGTCATGCCCTCGACATTGAAAGGACCCGGCATGACGACGCCGACCCCGAGGAGCTGCGGGACAGGAGATTTCAGCTGCGCACGGGCGGCCTCGATTTCGGCCTTGATGATGGGAAGCACCGTATCGGGATCGTTCCGCTCGATCGCAAGGGTCCGCTGGGCGCGGACGCAGCCGCCGATATCCACCAGAAGGGTCGAGATGTGATCCGCGGCGATTTCGACGCCTGCCGTCATGGCGCCATCGGGATTGACCGCAAACTGGATCGGCGGGAGCCCGCGGCCCGCCCGAAGCCGCCCGGTCTTGATGAGCAGGCCGTCCGCGACGAGATCCTCGACGATGTTCGAAACCGCCTGCGTGCTCAGATGCGCATGGCGCGAGATTTCCATCCGGCCGACGGGACCGAGCTGACGCACGACATCCAGCACGACGCGGCGATTATGAGAGCGGTTGCGCTCCGGATTGCTCCCAATCGTCGACGACGTCCCGGTCTTGGATTCTCTCGGCATCTCCGACACTCCACCCCGTTACGATGACGCGAGGCAATGAATAACTCAAGTGAATTATGTTATTGACAGGCCGCCGACACTAGGAGAGCCTGAGAAGCGGAACGGTCTTGAGACCGGGACCCGTGAAAAGTCGGCGCAAGGCGCCGGGCAATAATGGAGAGGGATATGCGTTTTCGTCATCTGCTCGCGGGCGTCGCCATGAGCTGCGCCACCCTGGCGGCGTTCGGCGCCAAGGCCGTCGAGATCGAATACTGGCAGTACGTGTTCGACACGCGCGTCAAAGCGATGAACCAGCTGATCACGAAGTTCCAGGAAGCGAACCCGGACATCAAGGTCAAGCAGACCACGTTCCCCTACGCCGACTATCAGACGAAAGTCGCCGCCGCGATTCTGGCCGGCCAGGGGCCGGATGTGGTTCAGCTCTTCTATGGATGGACCGACAATTTCGTCGCCGGCAAGATGATCCGCCCCTTGCGGGCCGAGGCGTTCCCGGCAGCCGATATCGAGCGCGACTTCTTCCCGATCGTGAGCGCAATGAAGCGCGGAAACGACTATTACGGCCTGCCGACGGCCGTGCGCTCGCTGGCGCTGTTCTACAACAAGAAAGCCTTCAAGGACGCTGGCCTCGACCCCAACAATCCGCCCAAGACGCTCGAGGAGCTCGTCGCCGCGGCCGAGAAGACGACCAAGCGCGACGGCAGCGGCAACATCGTGTCCGCCGGCTTGACGCTCGACATGGCCGGTCAGGATCATCAATGGTGGCGCGAGGTGCTGGTCCGGCAGTTCGGCGGCGCCCCCTACACGGACAACGACACCAAAGTCACCTATAACGACGAGGCCGGCCTGAAGGCCCTGACCTTCTACACGGATCTCCAGAAGAAGCATAAGGTCGGCCAGGTCGGCTTCATGGACGAAGGACAGGCTGCATTCCGGGCGGGCCTTGCCGCCATGACCATCGACGGCACCTTCCGTCTGGGCTCCTTCAACACGATCAAGGGCTTCGAATGGGGTGTGACCGAGCTTCCCGCCAATGCCCAGGGCGTGCGCAGCAACTACGCCAGCTACTTCGCCAACGCGATCACCACGAAGGCCGAGGGCGAGAAGCTCGCGGCAGCCGAGAAGTTCCTGGCCTATGTGTCTTCGCCCGAAGCCATGAAGATCTGGATGGATGTCGTCGGAGAACTGCCGGCCCGCCGCGCAGCCGCTCTCACGCCCGAGAACGTCTCGCACCCGATCTATGGTCCGTTCCTCAAGGGCCTCGAATATGCTCACACCACGCAGTTCAAGGATGAGGCGGCCCAGCGGCAGGTGGCCATGGACATGGTCAACCGCGTCCTGATCGGCGGCGACGAGCCGAAGGCCTCGCTCGCCAAGGCGGCCGAGGACGAGCAGGCGATCATCGACCGCGCCAAGCGCTAAGAAAGTCCGCGAGGATCCAACGATGTCCGTTGTCGCACAGAGAGAGGCCGCCCAAGGCGGCCTCTGGTCGAGAATGAGTCTCGGCCAGAAACAGGTGATATGGGCGTGGGGTTTCCTCGCGGTTCCTCTGATTTTCTATGTGGTAATCCGCTTCTGGCCGACATTTCAGGCCTTCTACCTCTCGGTCACGGACTGGAGCATCACGCGGCCCGCGAGCTTCGTCGGACTCGAGAACTACAAGAGGCTGTTTGCGGATCCCCTCTTCTGGCAGGTGTTCCGCAACACCTTCATGTATCTGATCCTGGGCACGCCGATCAGCCTGCTGATCTCATTCGTCGTGGCCTATTATCTCGACCGCGTGCGGTTCATGCATTCGTTCATCCGCGCGTTGTATTTCCTGCCGTTTCTGACGACGGCGGCCGCGATGGCGTGGGTGTGGCGCTGGTTCTACCAGCCTGTTCCCATCGGCGTGATCAATGACATCCTGTCGAGCTTCGGCATTCCTCAGCAGCCGTTCCTCCGCTCGACCGTGCAGGCGCTGCCGGCCGTGCTGGCTCCCGCGGTCTGGGCGGGCCTCGGCTTCCAGATCATCATCTTTCTCGCCGGCCTGAGGGCGATTCCCGTCACCTATTACGAAGCCGCGCGCATCGACGGCCTCTCGGAGGGCGCGATTCTCCGGAAGATCACGATTCCGCTGCTCAAGCCGACGCTCGTCTTCCTCGTCGTGTTCTCGTCGATTGGCTTCCTGCGTATCTTCGACCAGGTCTACAACATCAACACGAACGATCCCGGCGGCCCCCTGAATTCGACCAAGCCCCTCGTGCTGATGATCTATCAGACGGCGTTCAGCTCCTACGAAATGGGCTATGCGGCGACTCAGACGGTCGTCCTGTTCATGATCCTGCTCGTCATCTCCCTCGTTCAACTGCGCCTCATGAGAGACCGCTGATGACAACCGTCGCATCTTCCCAAGGTCTGTCCATGCCGCGGATCAGGCCCGGCCGGATCGTTGCCTGGACGCTCCTGTTCATCGGCGGCGTCATCATGGTGACGCCCCTCCTGTTCATGCTCTCGACGTCCCTCAAGGACGCCTCGCAGGTCTATGATCTGCGCGTGATTCCAGCCTCGCCCACGCTCGACAACTATATCGAGATCCTGAGCGACGGACGCTTCGTGCGCTGGTTCGTCAACTCGATGATCGTGGCGGTCATCGTCACCCTCTCGAACGTCTTCTTCGACAGCCTTGTCGGCTACACGCTGGCGAAGTTTCGGTTCCGCGGCCGGTACGTCGTCTTCATCGCGATCCTGTCCACCCTGATGATCCCGACCGAGATGCTGGTGCTGCCCTGGTACCTCATGGCCAGCCAGTTCGGGTGGCTCGACAGCTATTGGGGCATCATGTTCCCGGGCATGATGACGGCCTTCGGCACCTTCCTGATGAAGCAGTTCTTCGAAGGCGTACCGAACGACTTCCTGGAAGCTGCGCGCATCGACGGGCTCAACGAGTTCACCATCTGGTGGAAGATCGCCATGCCGCTGGTCACCCCTGCCCTGTCGGCGCTTGCGATCTTCACCTTCCTGGGCAATTGGACGGCCTTCTTCTGGCCGCTCATCGTGACCACGAGCGCCGATCTCTACACGCTGCCGGTCGGCCTCTCGAGCTTCGCGGTCGAGCAGTCGATTCAGTGGGAGAAGATCATGACGGGCGCGAGCATCGCGACCCTGCCGACCCTCGTCATCTTCCTGTTCCTTCAACGCTACATCGTCCGAGGCGTGATGCTGGCCGGACTGAAAGGCTGAAGCCGATGACCGCAGGCACCTTCAAAGACACCTCCGTTTTCCCGGATCCGGTCTACAAGGAAACCGTGCTTCGTCCGCTCTTCGACGGCGCGAAGGACCACCATGTCGAGGGCTTTCGGCTCATCGACCGCGCCCATCTCGTCATGCTCCACGAGACCGGGATCCTGACCATCGAGCAGGCCCGTCCCATCGCCCAGGCTCTCGAGGCCATCGACCGCGAGATCGACGTCGCCAGGCTCGTCTATACCGGCGAGGTCGAGGACTTCTTCTTCCTCATCGAGAAGGAGCTGCGCACCCGTCTCGGAACGGATCTCGCGGGACGCCTTCACACGGCGCGCTCCCGCAACGATATCGACCACACCCTGTTCAAGCTCGGTCTCAAAGCCCGGATCGATCCTCTGCTGGAACGTCTCGTCCATCTGGCCGAGACGCTGGCATCGGTCGCAGAGCGGGAAGGCGGGACGCTGATCGTCGCCTACACTCATGGCCAGCCGGCCCAGCCGACCGTCTTCGGTCACTACCTGTCCGCGATGCTGGAGACCTTGCTGCGCGACATCGCGCGGCTCGAAGCTGCCCGGGACATCGTCGACCGCTCTCCCATGGGGGCCGCCGCCATTACCACGAGCGGTTTTCCCATCGACCGGGCGCTGATGGCGAACCTGCTCGGCTTCAGCCGTCCCTTGCAAAATTCCTATGGATGCATCGCATCCATCGACTACATCACGTCGACCTATTCGGCCATCGAACTGGTCTTCCTGCATCTCGGACGATTCATCCAGGACCTGCAGTTCTGGACGAGCTTCGAAGTCGGCCAGGTCTACGTTCCCAATGCCTTCGTGCAGATCAGTTCGATCATGCCGCAGAAGCGCAATCCCGTTCCAATCGAGCATATGCGGCACCTCGCGTCCCAGACCGTCGGGCGTGCGCAGGCCATGCTCACCATCATGCACAACACACCCTTTACGGACATGAACGACAGTGAGGGGGAGACCCAGGGCTTCGGCTACGGCGCCTTCGAGAGCGGCGGGCGCGTCCTCGACCTGCTCGCGGCTCTTGTTCCGGCGCTTCGCATCAACGGAGACAGGGTCCGCGACAACATCCGCCGCAGTTGCATCACGGTCACCGAACTCGCCGACAGCCTTGTGCGGCGAGAGGGGCTGTCCTTCCGCGAAGCGCATGAGATCGCGGCGGAGGTCGCCCGTTCGGTCGTCGCCGTCGGGGGAGATATCGCGGTCGACGGCTACGAGGCCTTTCAGGCGGCCTTCGAACACTGCACGAAGCGCCGGGCGACGATCGACAGGACGCAGTTCTCCGAGATCGTCTCGCCGGAGAATTTCGTGGCCGTCCGCGATCGGTTCGGCGGCCCGGCTCCAAGGGCGCTGTCCCAGGCGATCGCCGGATATCGCGACATCATCTCCGAGATCCGCCAACGGATGCAGGACACCCGGACGCGGGAGAACGCCTCCGCCCGGGATCTTCAGGCTCGCTTTACCTCACTTCTCGGAGATCGCTAATGGCGACCATTGAAATCGATCGCCTCGTCAAGCGCTACGGACAGACGACGGTCGTCCATGGAATCGACCTGTCGATCCGGGATGGCGAGTTCGTCGTCCTGGTCGGCCCTTCCGGATGCGGCAAGTCGACGACGCTACGGATGATCGCCGGACTCGAGGAAATCAGCGACGGCGCGATCCGGATCGACGGGCGTGTCGTCAACGACCTTCAGCCGAAGGATCGGAACATCGCCATGGTGTTCCAGAACTACGCCATCTATCCGCACATGACCGTCGCTGACAACATCGCGTTCGGCCTCTACCGCTCCAAGCTCTCGGCGGGCGAGAAGCGTCAACGCGTCGAGGAGGTCGCCGCGACGCTCGGCCTGTCGCAGCTTCTGGAGCGCCGTCCCTCGGCGCTTTCGGGCGGCCAGCGCCAGCGCGTCGCGATCGGCCGCGCGATGGTTCGCGATCCGGCCGCGTTCCTGTTCGACGAGCCTCTCTCCAATCTCGATGCACAGCTGCGCACGCAGATGCGGATCGAGATCAAACGGCTCCATCACCGGCTCGGCACCACCTCGGTCTTCGTCACTCACGACCAAGTCGAGGCCATGACCATGGCCGACAGGATCGTGGTGATGCGCGACGGCCGGATTCTTCAGGTCGGCACTCCCCTGGAGCTCTACGACAAACCCGTGGATGTCTTCACCGCGCGATTCATCGGAAGCCCGACCATGAACCTGCTTCCGGCGGTCCTGCGGGAGGGCGGAGCGGATCTTGCGACCGGCGGCTCGGTTCGGGCCCCGTCCTCGTCGGCGACAACGCCCGAGATCCTCGTGGGCGCACGCCCGCAGGATCTCGTTCCGGTCGCTTCGGACGCGCAGGGCCTGACCGTCTCGGGCACGGTCGCCGTCGTGGAGACTCTGGGCTCCGAAACGCTCGTTCATATCGAGAGCGAGGGGCAGACCGTCATCGGTTCCGCCCCGGGCCGACACATCCCGCGGATCGGGGAGCACCTGACCCTCCATGCTCCCGCGGAGCGGCTCTATTACTTCGACAAGACCACAGAGAAGGCACTGGCGGCCCAATGAGCGGAATGCCCTCCGAGCGCAACAAGGTCGTGTGCCTTGGGCGGATCTATTGCGATATCATCTTCACGGGCCTGCGCGAGATGCCTGTGCTCGGCCAGGAGCGATTTGCGCAGAACGTGACGATCACGGGCGGCGGCGGCGCCTATATTACGGCGGCTCATCTTGCCTCTCTCGGCCGCCCGGCCGCGCTCCTCACCCGCCTCGGAACCGACCCGCTGTCACGCGGCCTCGATGCGGAGCTCGCGGCCAGCGGAATCGATCTGTCCTTCATTGAACGATCGGACGACGCCGGTCCCCAGCCGACCGTCGCGCTCGTCATGGACGGCGAAAGAGCCTTCGTGTCGCGGCGTGCGGGCGGCTCCCGGCCGTCGACCCTGGAGCAGGCCCTGGCGGCTCGCGATGTCGCCCATCTGCACATTGCGGAATTCGCCACTCTCAGGGACAACCCGGACGTGATCGCCCTGGCGCGCAGCTTGGGCCTGACGATCTCGCTCGACCCGAGCTGGGACGATCACCTGATCCGCCAGGATGCGGGTTTCTTCGAGATCTGCGCAGGGATCGACGTCTTTTTCCCCAATGTCGAGGAAGGAAGAGCACTGACCGGCGAAAGTTCGGCGGAGACAATCATGCACAGCCTCCGCGAGCGATTTCCTCTGGTCGTGCTCAAACGCGGCGAGTCCGGCGCGATGGCCTCGTCGCAGGCTGGTTCCGTTTCGGCCGAGGCGATCCCGGTCGATGTGGTCGACACGACGGGAGCCGGCGATGCGTTCAACGCCGGCTTCCTGCACTCCTGGCTCGAAACCCGGGATATCGAAAAAAGCCTGGCGGCCGGAGTCGAATCGGGTGCCCTTTCCGTCCAGTCGGCAGGCGGAGCCCCGTCGCGACAGTTCTGACGGGGCAGTCACGCGTTCGCGTTGTGCAGCTTGGTGGACTTTTCGGCGAAGTGGATCCGGTTCGCCGTCGAAAAGTGCAGCAGATCAACGACAAGAGTTGATTCCACCTCAATGGAAACAGCTCCGGAGCGCATCGCTCATGTCTGGAGGGTGCAGGGACATCACCCTCCCGTCATGATGGCTCCGCTCTGTCGAGGGGAGCCGCTTCGAAGCGCCTTGGATCATGCGAGGACGGGCATTTCCGGGACGACCCTCAAGCTGCCGTGAGGATCTCGTCCGCAGGCCCGAAGAACTCGTAATGGATGCGGTTCGACCGGACCCCGGCCAAGGCGAGGCCACTGACGAATGCCCGCAGGAACGGCCGCGGGCCGCATAGATAGTAACCCGCCTCGTCCAGGGGCGTGTTCGCCCGCAGCCAATCCACCGTGATCAGGCCTTCGTGATCGTAATCCACACCACGCCGATCCTCCGCTCGCGGCTCGACGTAGAAGGTCGTCGACCGGATGTTGGCATGGGCCTCCGCGAGCGACCGCACGTGGTCGTGCATGGCATGGGTAGAGCCGTCCAGCGTGCCGTGCACATAATGGACGCACTTATTAGGATATCGGTCCGCGATGGTTTCCAGCATGCTGATCATCGGCGTCAGTCCGACACCGCCGCTCAGCAGGACGACAGGCCGCGGCGACTCCTCGTTGAGAAAGAACTCGCCCGCCGGCGGCGCGACCTTGAGTACCTGCCCCACTTCGGTGTGCTCATGCAACCATCCGGATGCGATTCCCTGCGGCTCCAGTTTGACCGAAATACGGTAGGTCTCGTCGTTCGGGGCGCTCGAGATGCTGTAATTGCGCTTGAGCGGATGTTGGCCCGGGATGTCGAGCCAGAAGGTGAGATACTGACCCGGCTGGTGACGCAGGATCGGCTTGCCGTCCTCCGGACGCAGCAGGAAGGAGGTGATGACTTCGCTCTCCCTCTGCATGGCCTCGATCCGAAAATTGCGCCAGCCGTTCCATCCTCCGGGCCTCGATGCAAGACTGCTGTAGATCGTCGTCTCCCGCCCGATCAGGACATGGGCCAGGAACCAGTAGGCCTCGCCCCAGGCTGCCAGGATCTCGTCGGTCGCGGCATCCCCGAGCACATCCTTGATCGCTCCGAGCAGCGCCTCGGCCACATAGGGATAGTGCTCCGGAAGGATGTGAAGTCCGACATGCTTCTGCGCGATGCGCTCGACGGCCGGCGCGAGGGCGCTCAGATTATCGATATTCTGCGCATAGGCGAGGATCGCACTTGCAAGCGCCTTGGGCTGCGATCCGGTCTCACCATGATGAGACTGGTTGAAGAGATCCCGGATGGCCTCGTTCTGGAACATGCGCTCGTACATGCGCAACGTGATCGCCAGTCCGTGCTCTTGGAGCACCGGCACGGTCGCCTTCACCAGATGAATGCTCATATCGCTTAATGTGCTTGTCATAATATCACCTTCGTTGCTGAAAAAATCATGGGCCACCTGATCGTCGCGTCAGAGCGGCCGCCAAGGCTCGGAAAATGCGGCCTCGGGGAGTGATCGCCGAGAACGTCGATGCGGGCAGAAGACGGCGATGAATCGAGATCGTTACCTCGATGGCCCCAAGGGGCACACCTCCTTGCGGACCGGGCAGTGGATGACGAGGATGGCGCGAAAAGGGCAACGACCGCTTTGAGGCGGGATCGGCTCGGTCGCGGGATTGGTGCCGCTCTGCGTCGTCTCCGACGTACAGGCCAGTCGGCTCGAAGGCAAAGCTCACGGATTCATGGACGGATACGCCATCACCCACAGGGATGAGTCTTGTATGATCTGACATCGTCAAACCCGGCTGGTGCCGGCACAAAGCTACGTTGCATTTCGCTGTCGAATGGGCGTTACCGCAGGTGCTCTCGACACTCCACTCCGGAAAATCCCTTAAGGAATCGATTCTGCGGGTCATGTTCGCTGCAGCGGGCTTTGCAGTCGAGGCTCCCGTCCTCTGACGGTCGAGCCGAGCCTTTCCAAAGAACGAAGTCCTTTGCAGCAGTCCCTTCAACGGCCAAGCCGGTATTGACGGCACCATCAATGACGCCGCCCTCACGCGCGATGCGGCGCAGGGATGCAAATGCCTGAAGTTCGAGTGCCAGCCGGGCACACGCTTCCTTCGAACACACGGAGCGTGTTCGAAGGCTCGCGAGCGCGCTTGCCGATGAGCGACTGTGCAGGGGCAAGGTCCAATCTCGTGCCCTCGCGGGCGCTGGCTCGGACGCAATCCATGACCCGTGTAAGGCAATGGTGCGGGTCACCGCGCGCAGAGACTGCTGTCATCGCATTGCGCCAGTCGCATCTGCGATGCATGCGTCAGCAACGAAGAATATGACCAGTGGGAAACTTGAGATGCTCGTTGAACCCGTTGGTTCAACCGCACTTTCCCGTTCGACCATCGGAGCAACCGGACCCTGATCCAGGTCCAAGAGAACCAGCGTGGGACGAGCGAGTTTCGATCACAAAATTTAAGGCGGTTCATCAATTTTGTTGATCATGATTTGTAGCCTATCTCTTTAGGGCGCAACAGCATTTTGACAAGCTATTCGAACGAATAGGTCGCTGTCCGGCAAACTGGATGTATGATCCCCGCGTCAGGAGTTTAATCTCCCGTCAGAGGAAGATCACGTAGGGGGGAGAGAATGCGAAGTCCCTCTCGGTAACGCGGTCTTTCGTCGTGTCGGACGACGAAGACATGCGTTGCGATTTCACCGTTTTGGCAGAAGCCCCAGCGATCGAAGCACCTCGATTCTGTCCGGGCAGCCGATTTGCGCGCCATCAGCAGATGGAACGCGTCGGCCCGTTATCGCCGTGAGCCCGGCAAACCCGCAGCGCTCGAACCACGTCGAACGTGCTGCGGCAACAAGACGAAAGACCCTGAAGCATGTCGGGGCGAGCCCGTTCAACCGAGGATGAATCATGAAAGACCATTCGGGATCAGAAGGAATCAGCCGCCGACACCTTTTGTCGATGATCGGCATGACGGCCGGCACCGCGGCGATGTATCAGGCTATGACGAGCCTCGGATTTGCGGCCGAGTCCGGATACAAGGGACCGATCAAGCTCGATGGCGACCCGAAGGGAGCCTCGGTCCTCATCCTGGGAGCAGGGCTCGCAGGTCTGACCGCGGCGCTCGAACTCCGCCAAGCCGGCTACAAGGTGCAGGTCCTTGAATTCAACAATCGCGCCGGCGGCCGAAACTGGACGCTGCGCGGGGGCGATTCCTTCACCGAGCTCAGCGGCGTCACTCAGAAATGCGAATTCGACCAGGGGATGTATATCAATCCCGGGCCATGGCGCATCCCGTATCACCACCACGGCTTGCTCGATTACTGCAGGCGGCTCGGCGTGGCGCTCGAGCCGTTCCAGCAACTCAACCATAACGCCTTTCTTCACTCCACGAAGGCGTTCGGCGGCAAGCCCCAGCGTATTCGGGATATCAAGATCGATTTCCAAGGCCACGTCTCCGAGCTCCTGGCCAAAGTGACCCAACAAGGCAAGCTCGAAGGCGCCGTCTCGAAGGAGGATCAGGAAGTCCTGCTTCAGGCCCTGAAATCCTGGGGAGCGCTCGACAAGGATTATGCGTACAAAGCCGGCGATCTGACATCGGAGTTTCGCGGCTATCTGAAGGATCCGGGAGGCGGCCTGAGCGCTCGTCCCCGCAACAGCGATCCGATCGCATTCAGCGACGTTCTGAACTCCCGTCTGTGGCGTTCGCTCGCGAACTTCTCGCTCTATGAGTTCCAAACGACCATGTTCCAGCCCGTCGGTGGCATGGACATGATCAGCAAGGCCTTCGTGAAGCAGGTCGGTGAGCTCATCCGCTATAATTCGAAGGTGAAGGAGATCCGTCAGGACGAGACCGGTGTGACGGTCACTTATGAAGATACGACCAATCCTGGCAGCACCTTGCAGGCGAAAGCCGATTGGTGCGTCTGCACCATCCCGTTGACGGTCTTGAGCCAGATCGACATGAATGTGGGCGCACCCATGCAGGCTGCGATCGCAGCGGTACCATACGCCTCTTCGGTGAAGGTCGGCCTGCAGTTCAAGCGCCGTTTCTGGGAGGAGGATGAGGCCATCTACGGCGGCATCAGCTATACGGACCTTCCCATTTCTCAGATCTCATACCCGAGCACGGGATTTAACCAGGGCGGGAAAGGCGTGCTCCTCGGCGCCTATACCTGGAACGGCCCGAACTCCTATGAGTTCACGGCGATGTCGCCGGAGCAGCGCATCAAGCGCGCCGTCGAATTCGGCGCACAGATCCATCCTCAGTATCGGCAGGACTTCGAGACCGGCATTTCCGTCGCGTGGCACAGGGTGCCGTTCACGCTCGGCTGCGCAGGCGACTGGACCGAGGAAGCGCGAAAGGAGCACTACGACAACCTCTGCCAGATCGACGGGCGCATCGTGCTCGCAGGTGAGCATGCCTCGTACATTCCGGCCTGGCAGGAGGGTGCAATCCTGTCATCTCTCGACGCTATCGAGAGATTGCACAAGCGCGTTCTCGCAAGCTGATCGAAACGCTTTCCGTTCCAAATCAATTGAAGAGCTTGATCATGATCACCACCACGAAGCGGATCAGAGTTGTCTTCGCAGGGGCGCTGTTCGCAGGATCACTCGCCGCAGCGAACGCAGAGAATGCGAGCCTGCCCTCGGCAGAGCCGACGCTCAGCCCTACCCGGGTCTTCGCCGAGAAAACCGGGGAGGCGCTCTACAACAACGTGTGCCAAGCCTGCCACATGGCAGGTGGCAAAGGCGCGAAGGGAGCAGGAATCTATCCTGCTCTTGCGAACAATCCGAAGCTCGAAGCGGCAGGATATCCCCTCACGGTCGTTCTCCATGGCCTCAGAGGCATGCCGCCCGTCGGTAAAATGATGAGCGATGAACAGGTTGCCGAGGTGGTCAACTACGTGCGGACGCATTTCGGCAATGCATACGAAGACGCAGTCGCGGCCGAAGATGTGGCTGCGGCCCGGCAATAACGGGCTCTTTTGCGCTCTCGCGTTCTACGGCATCGGGTGTGGAACCGACCCCACATCCGATGCAGCAAGTCTATGGTCTTGTGCATCTTTTCACGCGAAATCGGTCCCCACTTTCGTGTTCGATGCTCTAGATGCTTTAATGGAGTCAATTCATGATATGCCGACTTATAGCCGCGACATCTCTTGCGGCATTCCTCGCACTGGCCGGGCCTGCTTCCGCGCAGGATGTCATTCGTCATAAGATTCCGAACTCGGATTTCCCGATCGCCCAGGCGGTCGAGATCCCGGCCGGCAAGACCACGGTCTATGTCAGCGGAGCCGTTCCGACGGTGGCCGATCCGGCGGCCGAGAAGAATACGCTGGCCGCCTATGGCGACACGAAGACCCAGACCGAATCCGTCCTCCGCTCCATCGAGAAGACCTTGAGCGGGCTGGGGCTCAAGATGGGCGACGTGGTCAAGATGCAGGTGTTCCTCGTGGGCGATCCCGCCAAGGGCGGCAAGATGGATTTCGCCGGTTTCATGGAAGGCTACAAGCAATTCTATGGGACGGCGGATCAGCCGAACCTGCCGACGCGGTCCGTGTTCCAGGTGGCGGGGCTCGCCAGCCCCGGCTTCCTGGTCGAAATCGAGGTCACAGCCGTCCGTCCCTGAGGCGAGCGGCAAGCCTTGGCGGTCCGGGAATGAACTCTTCTCCCGGACCGTCGCTAGAGCATCGGACGTGAAAAGTGGACCCACTTTTGGGATCCAATCCGATGCTCCCTTCGTAGATGAGCGCATCGTTTGTGCGGGAAACCGGGGCCACTTTTCCGCACGGTGCGCTAAAGCTCGGTTCGAGCGGATCGAACCTGACCACAGAGGCTAATCAGGCTGAGAGAGCCGTTCGTAGCGTCCTTATTCGCCGCCTCTCGTCGTACCACCGGCGAGGCGCTCGACGAAGAAGACTTCATCATGGGTCGCAACGTACAGGTCACCCTCGACCGTGACCCAGCCGCGGAACATGCCATCCGTGTTGTAAGGCGCCGCGATATTGCCCGCCGCATCGATCGCCACGAGGCCGGCGCCGATCTTGTAGGGCGCCAGATCCTCCATGACGACCTTGTCGGCGGCCTTTTTCAGCGTCTCGCCGAGATAGCGCATTCGGCTGGCGATCTCGTGACCGACCACATGCCGGATGAAGTATTCCCCTTTTCCCGTACCTGAGACCGCGCAGGCGCCGTCCCGCGCGTAGGTTCCCGCTCCGATGATCGGGGAATCCCCGACCCGCCCGACCGGCTTGTTGGTGAAGCCGCCCGTAGACGTGGCCGCGGCGAGATGTCCGGCGGCATCAAGTGCGACAGCGCCCACCGTGCCATGCTTTTCCGCTTCGCTGGCGCTCAACGAGGTCCCCGCCTGCTCATGCGCCTTCATGGAAGCGAGAGCCTCACGGCGGCGTTCGGTGGTGAAGTAGTGCGGATCGACGATGTCCAGCCCCTGATCCTGCGCGAAAGAATCCGCAGCGCTTCCCGTCAGAAGAACGCTCTCTCCACGCTCCATCAGCGCGCGGGCCGCTTTGACAGGATTGCGAATGCGCCGGGCCGCACAGACCGCCCCAGCTCCCAGGGTCGCCCCATCCATCACAGCGGCATCGAGCTCGTGCTCACCATTCGTGTTGAGAGCCGCCCCATGCCCCGCATTGAAATGAGGCGAATCCTCCATGACGACGACCGCAGCCGCGACGGCATCGAGGGCGCCTGCTCCGGCGACGAGCTTCGCCCAGCCCATTCTTAGGGCCTGGGCCAGATCGGCGCGTGCTGCGCTCCACTCTGCTTCGGTCAGGTTGAGCTTCGCCATGACGCCGCAGCCGCCATGAATGGCAATCGCGAAGTGGGCCATCGTTTTTTCCTCCGTCAATGTGTCTTGGTCAGTAAGATCGGTGTTCAGGTAAACTGGACTCATAACCTCTCATCGGCCCGCGCTTTTCCCGATCCACAGACGTCTACGATCGGCAATTCAGGCCTCGTCAGTCCTGATCAATGAGTGCGGAGAATGCCTGCCGGACACGTCTCCAAAGCGGACCGGGGCGGCCATCGCCGACAGGAGCGTTGTCCAGCCGCGTCATCGGCGCGATCTCCTTTGTGGTGCTGGTGATCCAGATCTCGTCGGCGGAGCGCAGCTCTTCGAGAGAGACGTCGCGCTCCTCGACGCTCAGGCCCAGGTTCCTGGCAAGACTGATCGCAACCTGGCGATTGATGCCGTTGAGAATCCGATGGTCCGCCTTCGGCGTGGCGATATCACCATCGCGGACGATGAAGACATTGCTGGAGGCGCATTCCGTCACCAGGCCATCACGATACATGATGGTCTCAAGGGCTCCATTCTCCTTGGCATGCTGTGCAGCCAGGACCGACGGCAGGAGGGCGATCGCCTTGATGTCGCAACGCTGCCACCGGATATCGGGAATTGTCGTTGCCAGAAAACCCTGCTCCATTTCCCGTTCCGACAAGCGCTTCAAGGGACTTGCAAAGGCCAGGAAGCTTGCGGCCGCATCTGTGGGGAAAGTATGGGTCCGCCCCGCGGCGGCGCCACGCGTTACCTGCAGGTAGACCGTCCCGGTCTCGGAAGGGAGATCGTCCACGAGGCGTCTGAAGACGCCGGTCAGCTCTTCCCTCGATATATCAAGGCCGATCCGGATCTCGCGCAGGCTCCGCCCGAGGCGCGTGAGATGTTCGTCGAGCTGGAACAGGCGGCGGTCGTAGAATGCAACAACTTCATAGACGCCATCGGCGAAAAGGAATCCCCTGTCGAGCGGAGAGACCTTCACGTCCGCGAGGGGCATGTAAGTGCCGTTCCAGTAAGCTAAGGTCATCGTTGTTTCCGCTAGCGGCCTGATGAGAGGCTCGAACGGGAGCGGCGCGACGGGAAGCGTCGCGCCGCATGCGTTCAGGCGTTCTCTTTCGCGAATCGTGCTACGTCGGCATGTGTGGCGAACCACACATCGGCGCGGCTCTTCATATGAGCGATCAGCTCCTCGAGAATGAAGATCCGTGAGCGATAGGTAATGACGTGCGGATGCATGGTCAGCAGGAACAACCCACCGTCTTCATAGGCCCGGTCGAACTCGCGGCGGAAGATGTCGAGCACGGCAGTCGGCGGCGTATAAGGGCGCAGTGCCGAGTGGCGGTTCATGTTGAAGTAAACGGCATCATCGCGAATCCATTCCACTGGAAGTTCGACAATGCCCGTCGGCTCCCCGTCTTCGAGGATTTCATAAGGATCGTCGTCCGCCATGAGGGAGGAGTCGTAAAGAAGCCCCAGTTCGCGCTCGATCTTCAAGGTGACCTGCGAGAAATCCCAGGAGGGTGTCCGCATGCCGACCGGCCGCACGCCCGTGACCTTTTCGAGCGTATCGGCCGCCCGGAAATGAAGATCGCGCTCGGCCTCCGGAGGCACCTTGGTATTGAGCTCATGAATCCAGCCATGGAGGCCGATCTCATGCCCCTCTTGGACGACCCGGCGCTGCTCATCGGGATGAAGCAGTGCGGAAACCGCCGGCACGAAGAATGTCGCCGGGACGCCGGTGCGAGACAGAAGGTTCAGAATGCGAGGAATCCCGACGCGATTGCCGTACTCGCCAGTAGACATGCGTCCGATCGACTCGCCGCCATCGCGGAGCTCGTTCGTCTCATGATCGCTGTCGAAAGAGAGAGCGACCGCGCACCGGGCGCCATTCTTCCACGATTGAGGCTTCAGAGAGCGGCCGGCACGGACTTTGTTGACTTTCCCTTGCCAGACGTCGTCCGGCCATTGCCACGGTTCCATCAGATCCTCCATCCGAAATACGGGATAACAATCGAAACTACGCGAGGTGACAGGCTGCAGCGCGATCGGCCGCGAGTGGGACCAGATGCGGGCGCTCGCTCCGGCACCGATCGACGCTCAACGGACAGCGTGCATGGAAATGACAGCCGGGCGGCGGCGACATCGGAGAAGGCAGTTCGCCTTCGATCGGATTGAACTGCACATCGACATTATCGTCGATGACGAGCTTCGGCACGCTGTCGAGCAACGCCCTCGTATAGGGATGCCGGGGATCATTGTAGATCTGCTGGGTCGGCCCCTGCTCGACGATGCGGCCAAGATACATGATCGCGACCCGGTCGCACAAATGCCGGACAACCCCGAGATCGTGCGAAATGAAGAGGAGCGTAAGATTGAGCTCCCGGCGCAGCTTGAGGAAGAGATTGATGATCTGCGCCTGAATCGAAACGTCGAGAGAGGCAACCGGTTCGTCGCAGACGAGAACCTCCGGCTTCATCGCCAGGGCCCGCGCAATGGCGATGCGCTGGCGCTGCCCTCCGGAGAACTGGTGTGGATAGCGTGTCGCATAATCGGGATCGAGCCCGACGGTGGTCAGCCAGTGCCTCACGTACTCCGAAGCCTCTGCCTTCGTGACCAGACCGTGAGCGACCGGCCCTTCGGCAAGAGCGTCGCCGATACGCATTCGAGGATCCAGCGAAGCGAAGGGGTCCTGAAATACCATCTGAACCCGTGTCGTCGTTTTCTGCGGGCGTCCGCCTGCCGACATGACCGGCTTCCCGTCCAGGCGAATCTGCCCTTCCGTGGGCGGCATGATGCCCGCGATGATGCGGCCGAGTGTCGACTTTCCACAGCCCGACTCGCCGACCAGGCCGACGGCTTCGCCCTTTTTCAGGACGAGATCGATCCCGTCGACGGCACGCACGGTACGGCTCTCGGTAGCACTCCCAAGTACGGCCGCAATCCGGTCGCTGAGCGTGAGTTGCGGCGCAAAACGCTTGCTGATGCCCGAAACGGATAGAAACGGTTCCATGATCAGACCTCCGCGCTCAGCGGGTAATGGCATCGGTATTCTCTCTGGCCATTCGTGAGGGGCGGCAATTCGCGCGTGCAGGGTTCTCCGGCACGAGGGCAGCGCGGAGCGAAAGCGCAGCCCGGCGGCAGCTTCAAGATGGACGGCGTGGAGCCCGGGATCGAACTGAGTTCTTGTCCCGGCTCTGCAAGAGTAGGCAGAGATTCGATCAATCCGCGCGTATAAGGATGTCGCGGAGAGCGGAGTACGGCAGCTGTCGGACCACTCTCGACGACCCGCCCGGCATACATGACCGCGATGCGGCTGGCGAGCGATGACACGGTCGCGAGATCATGGCTGATCCATATCAGGCTGGTATCGCTCTCGCTCACGAGCGCCTTCATTTCCGCCAGGATCTGAGCTTGAATCGACACATCTAGTGCCGTCGTCGGCTCGTCCGCGATGATCAGGGCGGGGCGGTGCAGAAGCGCAACCGCGATGGCCACACGCTGTCTCATGCCGCCGGAGAATTGATGGGGATAGGCTTCAAGTCGGCTCGCGGGATCCGGAATGCCGACCTTCGTGAGGACTTCGATGGAGCGGTCGCGGGCAGCCCGGCTCGAAATCCGCTCATGAGCCTCCAGCGCGAGCCGCATTTGCGTCCCGATCTTCAAGACCGGATTGAGCGTCATCATCGGGTCCTGGAAGACCATCGAGATGTGCCGTCCGCGAATCTTACGAAGTTCGGAGGAAGGAAGCCCGACGAGTTCACGCCCTTCGAGCTTGACGCTTCCGCCGACGACCCGCCCCGGTGCCTCGATCAGGCCGATGAGCGAAAAGCCCGTTACGCTCTTTCCGGATCCGGACTCTCCCACCAGGCCAAGCACTTCGCCGCGGTTCAGGGTGAAGGAGACTCCGTCGACGGCTTTGGCCACTCCGGCCTTCGTGGCGAAATGCGTCTTCAGGTCTCGAACTTCGAGGAGGGGTGCGCTCATCTCTTGAGCCTCGGGTTGAGCTGATCGCGGATTTGGTCGCCGACCAGGTTGATCGCGAAAATGAGAATGATGAGTGCAATTCCCGGATAGATCGAAATCCAGTATCGGCCGGACAGCATGTACTGAAATCCGTTGGCGATCAGCATTCCGAGAGACGGCTCCGTGGGGGGAAGCCCGACGCCCAGGAACGACAGCGTCGCTTCGAGTGAGATGGCGCTGGCGATCTGCACCGTGGCAACGACGATCAGGGGCGGCATGGAGTTCGGCAGGATGTGGCGCAGCACGACCTTGTACGCGGGCAGAGGTGTGGAGAGAGCGGCCTCCACGTAGTCCTTGTGACGCTCGGCCGAGGCCGCGCCATGGGCCGTGCGGGCGAAGTAGGCATATTGAGCCGCGACGAGCGCAATGATGAGCTGGCCCTTCCCCTGCCCCAGCAGGGCTGCGATCACGAAGGACAGCAGAATGGCCGGGAAGGAGAGCTGGAGATCGATCACTCTCATGATGAGGGCTTCGATCCGGCCGCCGAGATAGGCGGCCGTCGCTCCGACCGTTGCCCCGAGCGCAAAGGCAACCGCCCCCGCGACGAGGCCCATTTGCAGGGAGATGCGCAATCCATAAAGAATGGCCGACAGGAGATCCCTCCCCTGAGCATCCGTCCCCAGGAGGTGCACGAAACCGGCCGTGCCGACGTACCCCGGAGGGCGCCGCGCATCGCGCAGGGCCAGGCTCGACAGGTCATAAGGGTCCTGCGGTGCGATCAGAGGCGCCAGAAGCGCAAGACCGATCATCACGACGACAATGACGAGCCCGGCGACCGCGACCGGACTTTCGCGGAAATCGGCAAAGAAGCGGGCTACGGGAGAATCGCGATTGATCATGCCCGCCTCCTACGCAGTCGTGGGTCGAGCGCAGCATAAGAGAGATCCACGACGAGATTGATTGTGATGAAAAAGAAGGCGACGAGCACCAGATACGCCACCATGACGGGTCGGTCGAGCATGGTAATCGAGTCGATGATCAGCTTGCCGAGCCCCGGCCACGAGAAGATTGTCTCGGTCACGACCGCGAAGGCGAGCGTCGAACCGAACTCAAGGCCGAAGACGGTAATGATCGGGATGGAGATGAGACGCAGCACATGCCGGAGCAGCACGGTTCTCTCCCCCAAGCCCGCCGCACGGGCGAACTTGATGGTGTCGGTGAGCATCACCTCCCGGGTTCCGGCACGCGCCAGCCGGATCATCAGTGCGAACTTGAACAGCGCAAGATTGATGGCCGGCAGAATGAGATGGGCCAGGCCGTCGCCGGTGAGGAAACTCCACTCGATGCCGAAGAGCGACGAGGTCTCCCCGCGTCCGCCGGCCGGCAACCAGCCGAGCTGCACCGCGAAAGTGAAGATGAGCACCAGCCCGATCCAGAAGGTCGGCACGGAGAATCCCAAGATCGAAAGCGCCATGATCGCCTTCGATATCCGGCTTTCCGGCCGGTATCCGGCATACATGCCGACGGGCACTCCGATCAGTGCAGCACCCAGAACGGCCGTCACGGCGAGTTCAAGGGTGGCTGGAAGCCGCGACAGGATCAGGTCGGCGACGGGCATGTTGTAGACCAGCGACTGCCCGAGCTCGCCGTGCAGGGCCCGTCCGAGAAACGAGAAGTACTGCTCCCACAGCGGACGGTCGAGACCATACTGCGCGATCGCAGCCGCACGAATATCCTGGGTCGCGTCCGGCGAGATCAGGACATCGATCGGATTACCGATGGCAAAGACGCCAACGAAAACGAGCCCCGACATCGCCAGCATGACGACGAGCGCCTGCGCCAATCTTTGGATGAGAAATCCTAGCATGAATTCGTCCTGTCACCGCGGCTTCAGGGCCAATTCGACGCGATAAGGCCGCGCGTTTCCTCGACGGCGACCTTCCAGATCGCCATCATGTCTTCATCCGGCCGCTGATAAAGGCCGTGATAATTTCCATCTCCCAGAAGAGCACGCTTCTCGGTCGGGTTCGACATGCCGAGGCGCGTGAAATCGACCGATGGCTTGCGCTCCGCCGGCATGACGACATCGGCAAGCCGGGTCCAAGGGAAGTTTTCCATCCACGAGGCATGCGAAGCCGCCGGGTCGATCTCCATGACCGTGGACCACACGCGCGGCGCACGCCACCAATCGTGGAATTTCACACGCGCATCGCGGCGCCGGTCCATCCATTCGGAGATAAAGCTCGTCACGGGCGTGTTGCCGCCATGGCCGTTCACGATGACGATGCGGCGAAAGCCTCCACGGTAAAGGCTTTCGAGAATATCCTCCATCACGGAAAGGTAGCTCGACATCCGCAACGAGATCGTTCCGGGATAGTCGAGGAAACCCGTTGCAAGCCCATATGGCAGGACAGGGAATACCGGAACGCCGAGCGGCTCAGCCGCCTCGGTCGCGACCCGCTCGGCGAGGATCATATCGACGCAAAGGCTGAGATACGCGTGCTGCTCGACACTGCCGATCGGAAGGACGCAACAGTCATCGTCGCGTACGCGCGCCTCGACCTGCATCCAGTTCATGTCTGCAATCTTCATGCCCCCTCCGATGTAGCTGGCTCGCTCAAGGGCCTGCTTCGAGGCGGATTTGTCCTGAGCGTAGATATCAATATCGTTTTATATGAAACTTTAATTAAAGAATTAACTAGGCATTGACAACTGTCAAGTTTCATATCGAACTAAATGGGAGAAATCGGGCTGACGTTTCAATCCCGTCAGGAACGACCGATAGGAGACCGATGACAGCGCACGACACCCTGGATGGGACGGAAGCCCCGCACGAAGGGAGCCAGTCGCATCTCGACCCCCTCGTCGAGATCCGGCTCTGGCATAACCCGTGCTGGTTCTCCTTCCGCATCAACTATTTGGCCCTGCATTTCAACATCCCGATCTACGGCTGGATCGAGCAGTTCCATGGCGTGACCAGGCCCGAATTCGTCGTGCTCTACTCGGTGGGCCTGAAAGCAGGAATCGCCGCGAAGAACATCTGCGGGTCGACCGGTTTTCCGAAGCCGACGATCAGCCGCGCCATTCAGCTGCTCTTGAAGCGAAACCTTCTTCGACGGGAAGTCGACCCGGCGGATCAGCGCAGCTATGTCCTGCATCTCACGGAAGCAGGCCGAACCATCTTCGACGAGGCCATGCCAGTCATGGTCGAGCGCGAGCGCACGATGCTCGCGCGCCTGAGCCCGGCAGAGCGTTCAATGCTCTCCGAACTCCTAGCCAAAGTGGTCGTCGATTCTCCCACTTGGCCAACGTCTATCACTCCAGAGGACCCAGTATGAAGTATTTTGGACATCTCCCACGTGCCATTGCCCTCGCGACGATTCTCACGGCCACGGTGTCGGCCGGAGCGCTGGCGCAGACCCTGACGATCGGCGTGCGCGCCGGCCCAGCCTCGATGGACCCTCACTTCACGGCGGCCGGCACTCACGCCGAGGCTGTGAAGCATGTCTTCGAACCGCTCGTGAAATCGGGAGACAACCTCGAGCTCGAGCCCGGCCTGGCCGAGAGCTGGAAGGCTCTTGACGACACCACATGGGAGTTCAAGCTCCGGCAGGGCGTAAAATTCCATGACGGGTCGGACTTCACCGCCGAGGACGTCAAGTTCTCGATCGAACGTATTCCCAATGTCACGGGTCCCAACCCGACGACCGTCTATGTGCGGCGCGTCAAAGAGGTGAAGATCGTCGATCCGCATACCATCCAGATCAAGACCGACGGCCCCGCCCCCAATCTGCCGAACGATTTCATTCGTCTTTTCGTGGTCTCGAGCAAAGCCGCCAAGGCTTACTCCACCAAGGACACCGCAAACGAGGGCTTCAATACGGGCAAGGCCACGATCGGCACCGGGCCTTACAAGTACGTCTCGTGGACGCCCAAAGAGGAACTGGTCCTCGAGCGTTTCGACGGATACTGGGGCGGCAAGGAGCCGTGGGAAAAGGTTGTCCGTAAGGAAATCCCGAACGACGCGGGCCGCGTGGCACAGCTCAAGGCCGGTCAGCTGGACATCATCGCCAGAGTTCCCTCCTCCGACGTGCCCACCTTGGAGAAGGATTCCAAGCTGCGCGTGACCAAGGCGGACAGCGTCTATCTCTTCCAGCTCGACTTCGACTTCCGTGAGAAGTCCCCGCAGGTCGCGGCCAAGGACGGATCGGCTCTCCCGAAGAACCCCTTCCTCGACTCGAAGGTGCGTGAAGCGTTCGATCTTGCCATTGATCGTGAAACACTGACCGAAATCGCGATGGAAGGGCTGGGCAAGCCCGCTGCGCAGCTCATCACCGACAACATCTTCGGCTACAACAAGTCGATTCAGGTGACGAAGTCCGATCCGAAGCGTGCCAAGGAGCTCCTGAAGGAAGCCGGCTATCCGAACGGATTCAAGGTGACGTTCAGCTTCACGAACGATCGCCTGCAGAGCGACGGCGCGGTGGGTGCGTCCATTGCTCAGATGCTGGCCGGTATCGGGATCGACGCACAGGCGAACGCCGTCCCGGGCGCCGTCTACTTCCCGGCCAAGACACGGGGCGACTACTCCTTCACGATGTCGGGATGGGGCACTCTCACGGGCGAAAGCAACTATACGCTCGCGGCACTGATCCATACCAACAATCCTGAGACGAAGATGGGCGGCTTCAATGTTCGCGGCTACTCCAACCCGGTCATGGACAAGCTGATCGAGGATGCTGCAGCCGAAATGGACAGCGACAAGCGTCGTTCCCTCCTGGAGCAGGCTAACGCCATGGTCGCCAAGGAGCGGCCCAACCTTCCGATCGCATCCATCGTGACAGCCTGGGCGATGCGGAAGGACAAGGTGACGATCGTCCCGCGCGCGGATGAAGATACATTGGCGATGAATATCAAGCCGGTGAAGTAAGACCCTTGTAAACAGGACGAAAGTGGCTCGCGGATCCGACATTCGCGAGCCACCGAAGGCGGTCGGCGGCAGGCGCGCGAATGCTGCCTCGCGCTACCCGAACGACATTCGCAGGCTCTCGTCGCAACGGAGAGCTTCGTCGAACAGCCATATCCCATCCGCTGAGCGGACCAACGATATCGGCCACGACTTTGCCAGAGTGGATGCACAGCGCAACCCGAACCAGCGCATACCGCCAGCGGGCCTGACCATCGTGCAAGCCTCAGGCGACCATTCTATGCATATCTCGGCAATGCTTGATTCCAGGCAACATCCGATTCGGGCGGACCGAATCATCTCACCTTGAAATTTGTCGGCCTGCGAATGCGCTGCGAGCGGGCTAAATGGGGGCAAAAGTTGGCGCTTCAAAAACTTTCTATACGCTCGAAGCTTGTGGGAGCATTCTCGATCCTGCTCCTGCTGCTGATCGGGAGCAGTTCGTTCAGCATCAGAGGTCTGAGCACGCTCAACCAACAAACTGTCGCCGTTGCTGACGAGTGGCTGCCTGGCATTGAGAAGGTAGGAGCGCTCAATGCCGCCGCGGTCGAATATCAATTGACCTTCCTGCGCCACCTTATGGCGCCGGATTCCGACTCCAAGCGGGAGGTTGATGCCGAGCTTGAAGCCAAGGCTAAGGAAATCCTGGAGGCGCGCAAACAATATGAGCAGACCATCACACGCGACGATGTGCGTGCGCTGTATGAAGTCTTCAGCCGTGCGTGGGACACGTTTGAAGTCGAGATGAATGCGGCCATCGGGTTCTCCAGAAACTTTCAGGACTCGAGAGCATCCAACCAGAACATTCAGAAAGTTCGGCCTGCCGCAGTCGATGTCAGGGCCGCACTGGCAAACCTCGTGCAGCTCAACGCGGATCATGCAAGTGATGCAAGCAAGACCGCCGCAGAGGTCTACACGGCGACTCGCGGCATGATCATCGCCATCGTGATCGGAGCGGCTCTTCTGGCCGTTGCCATGTCGTTCCTGATCATTCGCAGCATTGTGCAGGGCATCAAGGACGTAACTGTGCCGATGAACGCGTTGGCTGCCGGTGATCTCTCGGTCTCTGTTCCGTTCCGCGGCGAGAAAATCGAGATGGGCAGGATCGCCGATGCCGTCCAGGTCTTCAAAGAGGCCTTGATCGCGAAGCGAAAGGCCGACGAAGCGGCTGCGCTGGAAGCCGACGCCAAGACGCATCGCGCGCAGATGCTCGACGATCTCACCAAGAGCTTCGAGCAGAATGTCTCCATCCTGACCGATAGTCTTACCACGTCGGCAAGCGAGATGGAGGGGACCGCTCAGTCGATGGCGGCCATTGCCGACCAGACGAATGGTCAAACGGTCACGGCGGCATCGGCCGCCGAGCAGACCTCCGCCAACGTCCAGACTGTGGCCGCGGCCACGGAGGAGCTCTCGATTTCGATCAGGGAAATCGCCAGCCAGGTAATACAATCCTCCCGGATTGCCGAGCAGGCCGTGGCAGATGCTCAGCGCACGAACGATATCGTTCAAACCCTCGTCGCCTCGGCGGAAAAGATCGGCAACGTGATCGCGCTCATCGACAACATTGCGGGCCAGACGAACCTGCTGGCGCTCAACGCCACCATCGAAGCGGCGCGGGCCGGTGAAGCCGGTAAAGGCTTTGCGGTTGTCGCGTCTGAGGTCAAGGAGCTGGCGACCCAGACAACCAAGGCCACTGACGAGATTTCGGTTCAGATCGGATCCGTTCAGCAGGTGACAGGGCAGGCGGTGAGTGCAATTGAGCAGATCGCCAAGACCATTACGGAAATGTCCCAGATATCGGTCTCGATCGCGGCCGCTATGGAAGAGCAGGGAGCCGCCACGGCAGAGATTGCCCGGAACGTGCAGGAGGCGGCCCGCGGCACGGAGCAGGTCACCGGAACTATCACCGATGTCCGCCAGGGCGCCGGCGAGACAGGCTCCGCTGCGTCCAGGGTGCTCTCGGCAGCTCAGGAACTTGCGCGGCAATCCACCAGTCTGGGGCAGGAAGTCAGCTCCTTCCTGGCGGGTGTCAAGGCTGCCTGAACGGGGCAATCAGGCGATACCGGGGCTCGAGGCACATCTGCTTTGAGCCTCGGCCTTCTTTCATGATCGAAGAGTTGTCTGCGCCGAGCACATCTTTGCGGCCATCGGCCAGCGCGCCCACGGCGGACCCCGCCAAGTTGGCGGACGAAAAATCCGAGAACCACTCTCAGTTCGAGCGGCCGTTCCTATTCTGCTGAATGGGAAACGGCATGAGGCTGCGACCACAAGGCGTGCTCCAAGGCCGCCTTTGGAGGAACTCCTCGAGAGCTTGCGCGGACATCGGACGGGCAAAGAAAAAGCCCTGGAGGACATCACACCCGACCGATGCCAGAAACTCGCGCTGTTCTTTCGTTTCGATGCCTTCCGCCGTCACGGTTAAATTCATGGCCCGGCCGACCTCGATCATCTCTTTAATGGCCTTCTGAGCGCTTCCTTGGGACTCGCAGCTCAATCCCGCAACAAAGGACTGGTCGATCTTGATCTTGTCGACGGCAATGTCGTTCAGGCGCTTCAATCCCGAATATCCGGTTCCGAAATCGTCGAGGGCGATTCGAAAACCGCTCTCGCGCAGGAACGCAATCGATCGCCGAGCCGATCCATCTCCGGCAAGGGGCTGATCCTCCGTAATCTCAAACTCGATCTGGCGCGGAAGCGTCCTGCAATTCGCGACAATCCTGACGATCCGTTCGATCAGAATTGGGCGCGTAAAAAGCGTCGGAGACAAATTGACGGCGACGGTCAGTTCAGGATGCCGCTTCGCAAGGAAGCAGGCTTCTCGGAGAACGAAGTCCGTGATCTGCAGGATCTGTCCGGTTTCCTCGGCGATTGGAATGAACACCCGCGGCGGCACGTCCCCGACCCTGGGATGATGCCAGCGCACGAGGGCCTCAACGGCTGAAATCTGATCGTCAGAGACGTTGATCTGAGGCTGATAGACGACAGCCAAACCGTTCCCGGATTGCAGGGCGCAGCCGAGCTCTCGGGCTGGAATGCCGCCCAAGTGGGAATGAATCTCGGAGATCTTCCTCTCAAGGATTTGAAAGTTGATCTCTGTGTCGGTCCGATCCTGAAACAGCACAGGGCACTCGGTAAACGGCAGACTGAGATAGGAAATGGCCTAACCCATTGAAGTGAAAGAGTGCTCTTGCGGCCATTCGACTGGGGAGTGAATTTCGGGCATCGCAGTGCTCTTCACACTTCCTGATTGCTTCTTAAACCCTTCTATCACAAAGCGAGGCGTCGCGCGGGCGGTATAGAAACGTAGTTAATCGTTTCTAACGTCCGAATGGTGTTGCCAAGATAAGGGGCGTCGAGCGTGTTGAGGCGATAATGCCCGCCCCTGGTCCGTGCCGGTATCCCGCAGCAGTATCTCCAATGCGTCGATGAGCGTGATCCTCGCGAGAACCGCTCCGTCACCATCATTCCGGCACCTTTCCAGCATAAGGGCGACCTCGTGGCTGTCGCCCTTTTACGTCGTCCACGCGGATCCCAGGGTAATCAACTCGATTCGAAGAATGGTTTTGCCGATCGGATCATATCCATCTGGCCCGTGCAGGAGAAGCTATTTGGGACCGAAGCTCTCACGCACCTGAACACGGATGCCGGGTCAGGATCCTGACCCGGCATGCGTGCGGCCTGCGCCGCTCTTCGGCGCAGGCCGCTATCGCGATCAGGCGACCCGCTTCAAGACACTGGACAGAGTCTCGACGATGGCATCGATCTGAGAGGTCTCAATGATCAGGGGGGGCGACAGGGCGATGATGTCGCCGGTGACGCGGATCAGCAAGCCTTTCTCGAAGCAGTCGACGAACGCATCGTACGCCCTGGTTCCCGGTGCCCCGGCGCGGCTTTCCAGCTCGATGCCGGCGATGAGACCGATGGTCCGAATATCAATGACATGCGGCAATCCCTTCAAGCTGTGGATCGCGTCGTGCCAGTAGCTCTCGATCTCGGAGGCCCGGGTGAGCAGGTCTTCTTCGCGATAGATGGAGAGCGTCGCCAGTCCCGCAGCGCAGGCCGCCGGATGGCCTGAATAGGTATAGCCATGGAACAGCTCGATCTGATTTTCGGGCCCATGCATCAGTGCGTCGTGAACCTTGCGGCTGGCGAACACGGCGCCCATGGGAATGGCGCCGTTGGTCAGGCCCTTGGCGGTCGTGACGAGGTCCGGAATGACGCCGAAATAGTCGACGGCGAACGGCGCCCCGAGACGTCCGAAGCCGGTGATGACTTCATCGAAGATGAGCAGGATGCCGTGGCGGTCACAGATCGCCCGCAGGCGCTCGAGATAACCCTTCGGCGGGATGAGAACGCCGGTCGAGCCGGCAACCGGCTCGACGATCACGGCCGCAATCGTCTCCGCCCCATGGAGCGCAACGAGACGCTCGAGATCATCGGCGAGTTCAGCGCCATGCTCGGGCTGCCCCTTCACGAAGGCATTGCGGGCAGGGTCATGGGTGTGGCGCAGATGGTCCGCACCGGGAATCTGCGGGAACATGCGGCGGTTGTTGACGATGCCGCCGACCGAAATGCCGCCGAAGCCGACGCCGTGGTAGCCGCGCTCGCGCCCGATCAGGCGGGTTCTCGTGCCCTGGCCGATGGCACGCTGATAAGCAATGGCGATCTTCAGGGCCGTATCGACGGATTCCGATCCGGATCCGGTAAAGAACACTCGGTCGAGACCGGCGCTCGGCCCGCCGGGCGCGATCTCGGCGAGACGCTCCGCAAACTCGAAGGCGATCGGATGTCCCATCTGGAACGAAGGGGCAAAATCCATCGTGGAAAGCTGCTGCCCTACGGCTTCGGCGATCTGGCGGCGGCCGTGACCGGCGTTCACGCACCATAGGCCCGCCGTTCCGTCGAGGATCTGACGGTTGTCGTCGCTCGTGTAGTACATCCCTTCCGCGCTCGCGAGCAGGCGGGGCGAGGCTTTGAACTGGCGGTTTGCCGTGAAGGGCATCCAATAGCTGTCGAGCCGGAAGCTGTTGTGACGTTGAGGTGCATTCATGACCGGGATCCTTTCGATGACGGATCATGGCCATGAGCGAGAGACACCAACAAGTCTTTTTCTTTTGCTTGCTAAGCTATTGATATTGCTAATCCTGATCCCGTGTGTTTGTCTGATATTCAACAACAGCAACACAAGGATCGCGGGGACGGAATGGAATTCGATCTAGGCGGCCGGCTGCGCTATGTTCGGGGGCTTCACAACTTGTCCCAGCGCGAGCTCGCCAGGCGGGCAGGAATCACCAATTCAACGATTTCGCTGATCGAATCCAACCAGACCAACCCTTCCGTCGGCGCGCTTAAGCGCATCCTGGACGGCATCCCGATCGGCCTGGCGGAGTTCTTCGCCCTGGAGCCCGAGAAGCCGAAGCAGGCCTTTTACCGGTCGGATGAGCTGGTTGAGATCGGAAAGGGCAAGATCTCCTACCGTCAGGTCGGAAACAACCTGTTCGGTCGAGCGCTTCAGATCCTCAAGGAGCGATATGAGCCCGGCGCGGATACGGGCAAGATCCCCCTGACGCACCAAGGCGAAGAGGGCGGCATCGTCCTGAGCGGGCGCCTGGAAGTCACCGTCGACGACGAGCGGCGGATCCTCGGGCCGGGCGACGCCTATTATTTCGAAAGCTGGAGACCGCACCGCTTCCGCTGCGTCGGCCCGGTGCCTTGCGAGGTCGTGAGCGCCTGCACGCCGCCGACGTTCTGACCCTTCGTGTCAGAGCGAGGCGCTTCGAACGACGAAACAGCCGTTCATGCGGCCTGGAAGCGCCATTCGTCCCTGTAGCGATCGATGGCGAGATCCGTGTGGGACACCTCCGGGGCCCGGCCCGAGATCAGGTCGGCAAGGACACGGCCGGAGCCGCAGGCCATCGTCCAACCTAGCGTGCCGTGACCGGTATTCGTGTAAAGGTTTCCATACCGGGTCGGACCCACCACGGGCGTGCCGTCCGGCGTCATCGGCCGCAACCCGGTCCAGAAGCTGGCCTGCCCGACGTCGCCCCCCTGAGGGAACAGGTCGGTGACCGAGTGCTCCAGCGTCGCCCGCCGCGGCGCCCTCAGGCGCTGGCTGAAGCCCGCCAGCTCCGCGGTGCCGCCGACCCGGATCCGGTCTCCCAGGCGCGTGATCCCGACCTTGTAGGTCTCGTCCATCACCGTGGACACGGGCGCCGCATCGGGGTTCACGACGGGCATCGTCAGGGAATAGCCCTTCACTGGATAGACCGGCAGATGGATCCCCAGAGGCTTCACCAGCTGGGGCGTATAGCTGCCCATGGCCGCCACATAGGCGTCGGCGGTGAGGATCTCGCCGCCCTCCACCTGAACGCCGGAGATCCGGTCGCCTTCTGTGAGCAGTTTCCGGACGGATGTGCCATATCGGAACTGAACGCCCAGGCTCTCTGCAATCACAGCAAGCCGCTGCGTGAACAGGTGGGCGTCACCGGTCTCGTCGCCGAGAAGACGCAGTCCGCCGGCCACCTTGCTCCTGACGAGGCCCAAGGCCGGTTCGACGGCGACACATCCGGCGGGGTCCAGGATCTCGTAGGGAACCCCATAGGCGTCGAGAACGGCCGTGTCCTCGCCGATTCCGTCGAGCTGCTTTTGCGTGCGGAAGAGCTGGAGCAGCCCCTTCTCCCGGTGGTCGTAGGCGATGCCCGTCTCCTGCCGCAGCTCGCGCAGGCAATCCCGGCTGTATTCGGCCAAGCTGACCATGCGGCTCTTGTTGCGCCGATAGGCCTCCTCGGTGCAATTGGCCAGCATATGGGCAAGCCAGCCCCAGAGGCGCAGCTCGGTGCGCGGCCAGAGCACTAGAGGCCGGTGCTTCATCAGCAGCCACTTCATGGCCTTCACCGGAATGCCCGGAGCGGCCCAGGGCGCGGAATAGCCGGGCGAGACCTGCCCGGCGTTGGCGAAGCTCGTCTCCATGCCGGCGGCGGGCTGGCGGTCCAGCACGGTCACTTCGTGGCCCTGCCTGGCGAGGTAATAGGCGGACGTGACGCCGACGACGCCACTGCCGAGAACGAGAACGCGCATGGTTCGTGACCCTTAGGAATGGATGCGATGGATGTGGTCGCGGGCGCCCGGGCCGACAGCCGTCGTCGGCAGGATCGAACGAGCCAGAGCAAGAGGCGTCGAACGGGAAAGCGGCACGGGAGGCACCTCGGAGGACGATTGAAGGTGACGTAAATCGCCCTGCATTTCCTGCCGAAGCGTCGTAGACTTCGCGTATTTACATGCTCTGGGCATTATAAACTTCGATGGAATCGAACTTTATGCCGTCGCAAACGGTGCCCGACAAATCTTCCGTAACAGAATGAGGAAGGCGCTAAAGATCCGGCGGCTTGATGACGGCCCGGATCGCGAAGCTCGATTGAATGCGGGCGACCCCGGGCAGGCAGGAGAGGACGTCCGTGTGAATGCGCTCGTAGCTCGCCGCGTCTGGAACGGCGACGCGCAGCAGGTAGTCCGAGGACCCGGTCATGAGATAGCACTCCCGGATATCAGGACATTGGCAGGCAGCCTTCTCGAAGCGCCGGAGATACTCGTCTGTCTGCCGCTCCAGGGTGATCTGCACGATCACGACCGTCTCGGTCGTGGCGGCCCTGTCGTTGATCAGGGCGGAGTATCCCCGGATCGTCCCGCTCTCCTCCAGAAGCCGCACCCGGCGCAGGCATGCCGAGGGAGAGAGCCCGACCTTCTCGGCGAGGTCGGCATTCGTGATGCGCCCGTCGGCCCGGAGAATGCTGATGATGCGCTGGTCTATGGCGTCCATGTCGGCTCAAAGGTCGGTTGAGAATCGAACGGCTCCGACGGAGATGCACCATCGCATAGCGCAATCGCCCGTCCAAGGCGACCGGTCTCAGGCCTTGCTCAGGAGATCGGACCGGAAGGACGCGTCGAGGCGCTGCATGAAGCTTTCCGCGCAGCACATGTGCTCGCGCATGATCCGGCTGACGGCGCGGCGATCCTTCGTCCGGAAGGCCGCCACGAGATCCCGGTGACTCGTCACGTTGTGCTGGCCGAAGGCCTCGTGCTCGTCGTAGCGGTCGCTGCGGAACTCGACGAGATCGCGCAGGAGACCGTTCAGGAAGCGGCAGATGAAGGCGAGCAGAGGATTGTCGCAGCTCTCGCAGAGAATGTCGTGGAACTCGATTTCGAGCCGCCGTCCCGCGACGCGGTCGCCGCTGTCGCGGGCTTCGACGCATTGCTCGATATTGGCCTCCAGCCGCGTGAGCTGATCCTCCGTCAGTTGGCCGACGACGCTCTCCGCCAGGGAGACTTCGAGGCTGCGCCGGAGGACGTAGATCTGCTCGAAGTCCAGGACCTGGAAATGGAGGTAGCTGCGCAGTTGCTGCATGGCCGCGTCGATGGAGACGGGCTGGATCTCGGCGCCGCCGTTCGGGCCGGTCTGCATCTTGACGAGCCCCTGCACCTCGAGGGCCTTCAGGGCTTCGCGCAGCGTGCCTTTCGCGCAGCCATAATGCTGCATCAGCGTCTTCTCGTTGGGCAGCCGGTCGCCCGGTTTCAGGCCCTCGCGCGCAATCCAGCGCCTCAGATCCTCGGCGATCTGGTCCGAGAGCTTCGTGCGCTGCATCCGTCCGCGCCCGCGGGCCGGAAGGCCTTCCTTGTCGCTTGTCATGGTTGCACCGCCTCAGGCCTCCAGGGGATGTCTTCCTGGAGAGGGTATATCGGACGGGCGAGCTTTTCGAAACGGAATAACTTGTAATCCGAACTCGTCACGCCGCGGCTCGCACATTCGACGACCGCCCTGGCGACGGGCTCGAAGACCGGGCGGCAATACATGCGCGATTTCAGGATCAGATAGCGGCACGCGCGAGGGTCGAGGCCGACGCTGGTGAACACGGCAAGATCCCACGGCTCGTGGGGAAGCTCGGTCACGAGCACCCGCGCCCGGCCGGTATCCAGAACGGCGGCACGCCCCATGGAGCAGCGCATGCCCGTATAGGTCGGCCCGCTGATCGTGTAGTCCCCGTCGCCGAGGACCTGCACGACCCCGTCAAGCTCCAGCGGGCGCTTCCACACGCCGATGCGGGGCATGGCCACCCGGTTGCCGATTGCGAGCGTGACCCGCGCGCCGACGCCCGCCGCCATCATGGCCGCCACGGCGTCGGGATCGCAGATCGGGCCCGCGACGATGTCGTCGAGCCCCTGCTCCAGCGCCTCGCCGAGCACGTCCATGGTATCGCAGGTGCCGCCCGACATGCAGTTGTCGCCGTGATCGAGCAGAAGCACAGGACCCTGCCCTGCTCTCCCGGCGGCCGCCCGCGCGGCCATGATCGAACGGGACAGCGGCTCCTCGTGATACACGAACTCGGCCCGGCGCTCCCACAGGAGCCGGCCGACGTCGCGAGCGGCCTCTACCGCGAGATCGGCCGATTCCGCGATCGCGATCACCGACACGCCGGCCTCGGGGATATCGGCGATGGGAAAGCCGCCGAAGACGCTGACCGCAAGCACGCCGGGCCGCGCCTCCGCCTCTCGCGCGGCAAAAATCGCATCCTGCATGGCGCCGGGAATGCCGGTATTCATCCTCAGGGTATGGGCCAACTGCGGCGGATGGCACCACGCGCGCTGCGGCGCGAGCCGACCGTCGAGCATGCGCCCGACGAGCCGGGCCACATGGGCGCCTGTCTCGGCCATGTCCACATGAGGATAGGTCTTGAAGCCGACGAGCACGTCGGCGTTGGCGACCATGCGCGCGGTGATGTTGCCGTGGAGGTCGAGCGCAACGCCGACCGGCACATCCGGCGCGACGGCGCGGATACGCGCGAGAAGCTCGCCCTCGCCGTCATCGAGGCTCTCCGTCACCATCGCGCCGTGAAGATCGAGAAGGACGGCGTCGCATCCCTGACTGACGGCATCGACGATAGCGGCCGCCATGGCCTCGAAAGCGTCGTCAGCGACAGGGCCGCTCGGGTTGGCGGTCGCGAAGACAGGCGTGGAGGCTTCCGCACCCCGCTCCTCCGCGAAGGCCAGGAACGCGCCCATGGCCGTGCTCGAACCTTCGCCTGCCTGAAGGGCATCCCGACCCCAGCGGGGATTGAACGATGCAAGCGGCGTCGGCACTGGCGAGAACGTATTGGTTTCATGATTCATGCGGGCGACAACGAAGCGCATGCCAGTCTATCCTTGTGAAGGCGCTGCCCCGCGCCGATGGGTTTTTGCATCCCGGCAAGCCGCGAGCGGCCTTCCGATGCGTGTCAGCTTGGGCGCTCCGCCCCGCGCCCGTCATAGTCGAGAACCGCGCCGAGGAGCACCTGCGCTCCCGCTGCGCATTCCGAAAAGGAGGTGCTTTCCTCCTCGTTGTGGCTCAGCCCACCCGCGCAGGGCACGAAGATCATGGCGGTCGGCGCGACGCGGGCGATATAGGCCGCGTCGTGACCGGCACCCGAAATCATGGCGCGGGCCGGATATCCCGCCGCCTGCGCGCTCCTGCGTACGGAAGCGAGGCAACCGGCGTCGAACCTGACGGCGGGCGATTCCCAGACTTTCCTGACTTCCACGACAAGAGCGCCCTTGGCGGCCATCCCGTCGACGGCAGCCATGAGCTTCTGTTCCATGGCGTCGAGGACGCCGTCCTCCGGATGGCGGAAATCGACCGTGAAGAATACATGCCCCGGAACGACGTTTCGCGAATTGGGCTGAACCTCGATCAGCCCCACGGAACCCACGGCCGAAGGCGCATGCTCCAGGGCGATGGCCTCGATCCGGTCGATAAGCCGTGCCGCGCCCACGAGGGCGTCGCGCCGCATGGGCATCGGCGTCGAACCCGTATGGGCCTCTCGGCCCGTGACGGAAATCTCGTACCAGCGCATGCCCTGGACGCCTTCGACGATCCCGACGACCTTTTCCTCCTGTTCGAGGATGGGGCCCTGTTCGATATGCAGCTCGAACATCGCCCCGAACGTGACCGACCCCGCCCTGGCGTCGCCGCGATAGCCGATCGCCTCGATGGCCTCGCCGAAGGTGACGCCCTGGCGATCCTCCCGGCTGTCCGCATAGGCCCGGTCGAAGACGCCCGCATAGACGCCCGATCCCAGCATCGCGGGCGCGAAGCGCGATCCCTCCTCGTTAGTCCAGTTCACCAGCATGAGGGGCGCGTTCGTCTCGTAGCCGGCGTCGTGCAGGGTCTCGAGGATTTCGAGGCCGCCGAGCACCCCGAGGATCCCGTCGAACTTTCCGCCGGTCGGCTGGGTGTCGAGGTGGCTTCCGATCGCAATGGGAGGAAGATCGGCGCGCCTGCCGGGCCGCAGGGCGAACATGTTGCCGACCTCGTCGACCGTCACGGTGCAGCCGAGCCTCTCGCATTCACGTTTGAGCCAGTCGCGTACCTGCCTGTCGGTTTCCGTCAGGGTCAGACGGGACACGCCGCCCTTCGGCGTACCGCCGATCCGGGCGGTGTCCATCAAACGGTCCCAGAGGCGCTGGGCATCGATCTGGAGATTTGAAGTCATTCGCTTTACCAAAACGCGGGGATCAATGGGCCTTCACGCCCAGATAGCGGTCCTTCGTCGCCTCGTCGGCCGCGAACTCGGCATGGGTGCCGTGATAGGCGACCCGGCCGAGTTCCAGGATGTAGTGGCGGTCGGCGAGCTCGGTGCAGACGGCGAGATTCTGCTCGACGAGCAGGATCGGGATCCCGGTCGCGCGGATCTTCCTGATCTGGTCGACGATTTCATCGACGATCACGGGCGCCAGCCCTTCGACGGGTTCGTCCAGCATCAGGAGTTTGGGCGCGTTGAGAAGGGCGCGCGCGATGGCCAGCATCTGCTGCTCGCCGCCGGAGAGTTGGCCGCCGCCGTTGCGGCGCCGCTCTTCGAGACGCGGAAAGATCGCATACACGTCCTTCAGCGACCAGGGAGAGCCCTTGCGCTCCGCGATGCGCAAATTCTCCTCGACGCTGAGAAGGCCGAAGATGCCGCGATTCTCGGGCACGAGGGCGAGACCGCGCTGCGCGATCTTGTGAGGACGCCATCCCGTGATGTCCGTTCCCGCGAAGCGCACCCGCCCGGCGCTGGGCGACAGCAGGCCGCTGATGCTCTTCAGGGTCGAGGTCTTTCCGGCGCCGTTCCGGCCGAGCAGCGTCACGACCTCGCCGGCCCGCACCTCGAGCGTGACACCTTGCAGAATATGGCTCTTGCCGTAATAGCCGTGCACGTTTTCGATTTCGAGCAATGCCGAACTCATGCGAGATCACCCGTGATCATGTTGCCGAGATAGGCACGCCGCACTTCTGGATCGTCCCGCACCAGGACAGGCGGTCCCTCCACCAGCACGCGGCCCGCGCGCATGACCGTCACGGTGTCGCTGATGTTCATGACGATGCCCATGTTGTGCTCGATGAAGAGCACCGTATGGTCGCGGCCCAGATCGCGGATCAGCGCCTTCATGGCCTCGACGTCGTCGATTCCCATTCCCGATGTCGGCTCGTCGAGCAGGATCAGCCCCGGCTTCGCGGCGACCGCCATGCCGACCTCGAGCCGCCGTTGCTGCCCGTGCGAGAGTTCGCCCGCCGCCCGGTCCGAGACATGAGTCAGCTCCAGGCGCTCCATGACCTCGTCGGCGATGGCGAGGGCGTTGCCGTGCGGATCGACTCCGCGCCAGGGCGCGAGCGCCTGCAGGGGCGCGCGCCCCTGCGCCGCCAGACGCAGATTCTCGCGGACGCTCAGGTTCTGGAAAAGGCTCGTCACCTGGAAGGAGCGCGCGATACCAAGGGGCACTCTCTTGTCGTCCGAGAGATGCGTGATGTCGCGCCCGTTGAGAGTGATCCGTCCGCTCGAGGCCCGCACACGGCCGGTGAGGGCGTGGAACAGGGTGGTTTTTCCCGCGCCGTTCGGGCCGATCACGGAATGGATCGTGTTCGGCCGAATGGTCAGCGTGACGTCCGAGAGCGCAACGAAACTGCCGTAGCGGACGCCGAGCTTGTCGGCCGCAAGGATGGGAGGCCGGGCGCTCATAGGCTCCTCCCCTCGGATTCGGGCTGGGACGAGTCGCGGCCGCTGCGCAGCGTCTCGACGAGCCGCTCGATGAGCCCCCACAGGCCCTTCTGCATGAAGAGCGCCACCGCAATGAGAAGCCCGCCGAGAAGGAGAAGCCAGCGCGGCCAGATCGATGAGAGCAGATCCGAGACGATCACGTAGAACCCGGCTCCCAGCACGGACGCGAACAGGTTGCCGCTGCCGCCGATGATCGTCATGATCAGGATGCTCTCGCTCATGTGGTACTCGATGTTCGACAGGGGCGCGACGCCGATGAGGAGCGCATGAAGCGCTCCGGCAAGGCCCGTCACCGCGCCGGAGACCGCGAAGGCCGTGAGCTTGAAGAGCCGGACGGGAAAGCCGATCGCGCGTGCACGCTCCTCGTTGTCGCGCACCGCCAGCAGGGTGCGCCCGAAGGTGGAGCCCGCGACCCGTTGCAGGGCCGCGAAGACGACCAGGAAGAGCACCGCCACGAAGGCGTAATAGGCCCAGGAATTCTGCAGCGGGAGCGGTCCGATGGCGGGCCGGGGAATGTTGAGCAGACCGTTGTCGCCGCCCGTGATGTCCTTGAACGTGTAGGCCAGGAAGTAGAAGAACTGCGAGAAGGCGAGCGTCAGCATGACGAAATAGACGCCCTGCCGGCGAATCGAGAGCCAGCCGACGCCCATGGCCGCGACGGCGCCTGCAAGCCCTGAGAGCGCGAGCGCGAAGCCGAGCGGAAGCGAGGTATGCAGCAAGGTCAGGCCGACCGCATAGCTCCCGAGTCCGAAGAAGATTCCCTGGCCGAAGGACAGAAGGCCCGTATAGCCGAGGAGAAGATTGCAAGCGGCCGCCGCCATGGCGAAGATCAGCACCTCGGACGCGAGCGTGCCCGACCGCATGAAGAGCGGGAGCGCGAGCGCCACGAGAGCGGCGAGCAGGAAGTGAAAAGACGCGCGATTCATCATGGCATCCCTCACGCGCGTCCGAGCAGGCCGCGCGGCATCGTCAGGATGACGAGCCCCATGCCGAGATAGATCATCAGGCGGGCGCCCTCGGGCCAGAGTGTCGTCATGACGCTCTGCACGATTCCCACCAGAAGGCCCGCGATGAGCGCGCCCGTGTAGCTGCCCATGCCGCCGATGACGACGACAACGAAGGCGATGCCGAGCGCCTCGACTCCCATGAAGGGCTCGACGCCGCGGATCGGCGCCGCAAGTGCCCCGGCAAGGCCCGCGAGACCCGCGCCGAGCGCGAAGACTGCCGTGTTCACCCGCAGGATGTCGATGCCGAGCAGCGACACCATGTCGGTCGATTCCGAGCCCGCGCGCACCACTGCGCCGAGCCGCGTTCCCTCCAGGAGCCACCAGAGCCCGAGCGCCAGCACGAGGGTCAGGCCGATGACGAAGAGGCGGTATTGCGGATAGATGAAGTCGCCCAGAATGACGACGCCGCTCAGCGTATCCGGAGTCGAGACGTTGCCGCCTACCGGGCCCCACAGGATGATGACAAGTTCCTGCACCATCAGAGCGAGACCGACGGTCACGAGGATATGGAACGTATGCGGCAGATGATAGATGCGCCGCAGGAGCACGGCTTCCGTGAGGGCCGCGAGCGCCCCGACGATGATCGGTGCCACAAGAAGCGCCGCCCAGAAATTCACGCCGCGTTCGGTCATGTCATAAACGAGATAGGCGCCCAGAAGATAGAATGCGCCGTGGGCGAAATTCACGAAATGAAGCAGCCCGAAGATGATGCTCAATCCCACCGCGAGCAGGAAGTAGAGCATTCCCAGGCCGATGCCGTTCACCAGCTGAAACAGATAAATCACGCAGGCACCTGACGTTGGAGCCGATTAATCTTCGCAAGAGAAAGGGGACGGCCGCGTGCCGTCCCGGCCGATGGTCAGGCCATCTTGCACTGGGCTTGTTCCGGAGTCTGGAACGACTGGCCGAAGCTGATGATGTCGGCGTAGTCGTCCTTGTCCTTCATGGCGCTCTTGGCCTTGCCCTTCAGGAGGTAATAGTTCTTGATCACCTGATGGTCGGCGGCGCGGATCTCCTCGTCGCCGGTGAGGCCGGCATATTTCATGCCTTCCATCGCCTTGACGACCGCCTCACCTTCCGTGCTCCCTGCCTTCGCGGCCGCGTCGATCAGGATCTTCGTGGTCAGATAGGCGCTTGCGAAGGCGTAGTTCGGATTCATCTTGTGCTTGGCCTGCACCTTGGCGACCAGCTCGCGGTTGAAGGGCGAGTCGATGCCGTGCCAGTACTGTGCGCCGAAATAGACGCCCTCCATCAGGTCGGGCCCGAGGGTCTCGAACTGCTCGAGGCCGGATGCCCACGCGAGCAGGATCGTCATGCGCTTCTTCATGCCGAAGCTGACGGCCTGGCGCAGGGTGTCGGAGGATTGCGAGCCGAAATTGAGGATGAGGAGCGCGTCGGGCTTCGCCGCCATGGCGTTGGTCAGGTAGCCGCTGAACTCCTTCTCGGTGAGCGAGTGGTAGCTGTTGCCGACATGCTCGATCCCCTTCTCCTTGAAGATCGCCTTCGCGGCGTTGAGCAGGCCGTCGCCGAACACGTATTGCGGCGTGATCGTGTACCAGCGCTTGGCGTTCGGCAATTGCTCGACGAGCGGGCGCACGGTCTGCTCGATGGCCCCGAAGGTCGGCACGCTCCACCGGAACGTACCTTTGTTGCACTCGGAGCCGGTGATCTCGTCGGCGCCGGCCGTCGTGATGAAGACGCCCTTGCCCTTCGCGACTTCCTTGCCCATGGCGAGGGCCTCGGATGACAGGATGCCACCGGCAAACAGCGTCGAGCCGCGCTCCATCGCCTCCTGCACCTTGCGCACCGCCGTCGCGGGCTTTCCTTCCGTGTCGATCTCCTGATAGGCGAGCTTGCGGTCGAGAATCTGGCCGACTTCCTCGATGATCATGGCGGTGCCCATGGAGCCGAACTTGCCGTTGGCCGCGAAGGGACCCGACATCGGCAGAGGGGCCCCGATAGTGATGGCATCGCCAGCCGCGAAGGCCGGGCGAAGCCCGGCGGGCAGGAACAGCGAGCCCGCGCTCAGGCAGGACAGTTTCAGGAGATCACGACGGTTGAGCATGGATACCTCTGGGATATTTATTTATTCTATTTATACGTATAATTATCATAGAATGCGGGGTGTCAAGGGGGCCCCAGAGCGGATCGGCAGGATCGGGAGACCGGAAGCGCATCCGGAATGCCCGGGCAGAGCCCGGCGCTGTGCCACGGGGCGCCCGAGGCTATCGCGAGGGTAAGGACAAAGAGATGATTCCACGCACGTGGAGCAGGCCCTGGCGGAATTCGCCGCGAAGCCCGCAACCGGCGATGCGCAGCGGCATCTGCGCGCCTTCAATCAAGGCAAGAAAAAAGCCGGGCCAAAGGCCCGGCAAAGTTGAGGTCCGACAATTCAGTCAAAACCTTCCAGAGGGAACGGCCGATACGGCGACGCCGGGAGGAAGAATAGCGCCGCCGCGTTGAAATCAGCCGCTGTTGATATGGGCTGCGTGCCACGTGTTTGCAAGCTGTGCGGCCACATGAAAGGGCTGCGCCGTTAGCATGACGCGACGGCCTGAGCATTTTTTCAGCGACGTGGATTCGATGCGCCGTCAAAGAAGGCGGCACGACAAGGAAAAGCGGCGCTTCCATGAAAAACGGAATGAGCATCCGATCAATGCGTGCGAGGCGGCAGCATGTATTCGGACGCGCGGAAATTCATATGGAATCGATGTCGTGAGATTGAGCGTCGCATGCGCGTGGCCCATCGATCCTGCAGCGTCAGCTACCGGTGAACCGCGTCCGAAGCTCCGCATGTGACAGGACGGAATCACGCGCCTTGTCACTTGCGACCAACGCATCGGGATCGCAGAGGACATTCCTCTACTCCGCCGCCTGCAGCCTCGGAACGTCTTCGCGCTTGGGCGTCTTGCGTCCGAAACCGAACTTACGCGCCATGTCCTCCAGCAGGGTGAGCGCGACCGGGACCACCACCAGGGTAAGAACGGTGGAGCTGATCAGGCCGCCGATCACCGCGTGCGCCATGCCGGCGCGCTGCGAGCCGCCCTCCCCCAATCCGAGCGCCATCGGAATCATGCCGAAGATCATCGCGAGCGTCGTCATCAGGATCGGGCGCAGGCGCACCTCCGCCGCCTGCATGATCGCCGCGGAGCGCTCCATGCCGCGTTTGCGGGCCTGGTTGACGAAGTCGACCAGGAGGATCGCGTTCTTCACCACGAGGCCCATCAGCATGATGAAGCCGATGGCCGACATCATGTTGAGCGTCGAGCCCCAGGCCAGGAGGCCGAGGAACACGCCGACCAGCGACAGGGGCAGCGACGCCATGATGGCCAAAGGCTGAAGGAAGCTGCCGAACTGGGACGCCAGGATGATGTAGATGAAGACCACCGCCAGAAGCAGCGCCGAGCCCGCATAGCCGGAGGTCTCCTGGATGTTCTTCGCCGAGCCTCCGGACACGAACCGATAGCCTGCCGGAAGCTTCACATCCTTGAGCGCCGCGCCGATCTCGCGGGTGACGTCGCCGGCAGCGCGGCCGCTGACATTGGCCGTGATCTGCACCTCGCGCGCGAGGTCGCGCCGGTTGATCTGTGAGGGACCCACCCCCGGCTCCAGCTTCGCCACCTCGCGCAAGGCCACCATCCTGGGCGTGCCGTCCTCGTTCGTCAGCTTGCTGGCGAGATAGAGGCGCGACAGGTCCTCGCGCGACTCGCGCCCGGTCTCGGGCAGTCGTACGTTGACGTCGTAGTTCTCGCCGTTGGGCGCACGAAAGGTCGAGGCATCCTCGCCGGACAACAGCGGGCGCAGGGTATTCGACACCTGCTGCAAGCTCACTCCGAGATCGCTCGCGAGCTCGCGGTCGAGGCTGACTGCAATCGTCGGGCGCGCGGCCTTCAGGCTCGATTCCAGGTCGACCACGCCGGGAACCCGCGCCATGACGGTGGCGGTTTCCTTCGCGATCCGAGCGAGCTCGTCCAGGTTGGGACCCTGCACGGAGACCTGCACCGGCTTGCCGTCGCCGACGCCCGGCAGGCCGACCGCGAGATCGATGCCGGGAATGGCCTTCAGGCGCGCGCGCATCAAATCCACCAGCTGCGACGCCGAGCGCGTGCGCTCATGGATGGGCTTGAGGGTGATTGCGATGCTCGCCTCGTTCTTGCCGGCTGCCTGACCGCTGTTGATCGCCGTATAGGTGAAGTCCACCTCCGGGAATTCCTTGATGGCGGCCTCAGCCTGGCGGGCTTTCGTCTGCGTGTAGTCGAGCGAGGAGCCCACGGGCGCCGTGACCTTCACGGTCATCTCGCCCATGTCGGCACTCGGCACGAATTCGACTCCGATCATCGGCACGAGCGCGAAGCTGCCCACGAAGATGCCGATGGCCGCGACCATGACGACCCAGCGCCGCCGCAGGCTGAAGCGCATGAGCGGGCGATACACGGCCAGGATCCCCTCCGTCACGCCGTCGGACAGGCGCGCGATCCAGCCGATCGGTCCGCGCGGCTTCCGGCCGATCGATGGATCGTGCCACACGCTCGACAGCATGGGATCGAGGGTGAACGACACGAAGAGCGAGATCAGTACCGCCACCGAGACGGTGATGCCGAACTGATAGAAGAACTTGCCGATAAGGCCGCCCATGAAGGCCACGGGCGCGAAGACCGCCACGATGGCGAGCGTCGTCGCCACAACGGCAAGGCCGATCTCCTGCGTGCCCTTCAACGCGGCCTCGAAATGGCCGGCGCCCCTCTCGAGATGGCGGGCGATGTTCTCGCGCACCACGATGGCGTCGTCGATGAGAATGCCGATCGCGAGCGACAGCGCCATGAGAGTCATGCTGTTGAGCGTGAAGCCCATGAAGGCGAGCGCCGCGAAGGTGCCGATGACCGAGATCGGCAGCGTCAGGCCCGTGATCACCGTCGAGCGCCACGAATGCAGGAACAGGAACACGATGGCGACCGTCAGGACCGCGCCTTCGAGCATCGTGCTCTGCACGTTGTGCACCGAGCTGCGGATGCCCTTCGAGGAATCCTTGACGACGGACAATTCGACGTCGGAGGGCAGCGAGCGCTTGAGATCCCTCACGGCGCTGAACACGCCGTCGGCCACCTCGATGGTGTTGGCGCCCTGCACCTTGACCACGTCCACGGCGAGCGCGGGCTTGCCGTTGAACAAAGCGAGGTTCGTCTTCTCCTCCTGACCGTCGATGACGTCCGCGACCTCCGACAGGCGCACCGGCGACCCGCCGCGCTGAGCCACGATGAAGTTGCCGATCTCGCGCGGCTCCTTCACCGAGCCCTCGATCTGCACCACCTTGTCGTCGCGCCCGCGCGTCACGTTGCCGGCCGGCAGATCCTGGTTCTCCGACCGGATCGTCGTCACCACCTGGTCCACGCCTATGGCAAGCGCCTGCATGCGGTCGGGCTTCAGCCGCACCTCGACCTGGCGCTTCACCCCGCCGACGATCGTGGCGCTACCAACGCCGCGCACGGTCTGGATGCGCTTGAGCACGACCTCGTCGGCGAGCGTCGTCAGCTCGCGCAGCGAGCGCGAGGGAGATTCCACCGCTACCGACACGATCGGCGCGCTGTCCGGATCGAAGCGGGTCACGGTCGGATCGTCGACCTCATCGCGCAGCTGACCGCGGATGCCGGACACCTTCTCGCGCACGTCCTGAACGGCGACGGCGGCGGGCGTGTCGAGAGTGAACTGCGCGATGACGATGGAGCGGCCCTCGACCGAGCGGGAGGTAAGCGTGTCGAGGCCGCTGATCGTGTTGATGGCGTCCTCGATCTTGCGGGTAACATCGCTCTCGACCGCTTCCGGCGACGCGCCAGGATAGGACGCGGTCACGACGATGGTCGGGATATCCACGTCGGGAAACTGGTCCACGCCAAGGCGCTGATAGGAGAACAGTCCGACGACGAGGATCGCCACCATCATCATGGTGGCGAAGACCGGGTTGTTGATGCTGACGCGGGTGAGAAACATCTTAATGATCGCCGATGCGGACCGGAGTTCCCGGCTCCAGGAGAATGGACGGTGCGCTCACGACGGTGTCGCCCTCCGACAGGCCCGAGTTCACGGCCACCAGCGTGGCCGTGGCGTCGCTCGACACCTCGACCGGTTGCCGGGCGATCCTGTCGCCGTCTAGCTTGAGCACGTAGCGATGACTCTGGTCGCCGCGCAGAACCTCCGGCGGCACCGCGATCACATCCCCGACCTCGCGCACGACGATGTCGCCCGATGCGAACATGCCGCCGCGCAGGACCATGTCGGCGTTCTCGACCCGGATATAGGCCGGGATCGAACGCGAGCCCGCCTTGGTGGTCGGATTGATGCGCTCGACGCGCCCTTCGAACTCCCGTCCCTCCAGGCCCGGAACGCGGAAAAGCGCCTTCTGACCGACCGCCACGCGTGCGATCTCGTTCGTAGGGACGGGCGCCTCGATCTCGAGCCGCGCCAAGTCGATGAGAACGACGAGCTTGCCGTCGACCGGCACCTTGTCGCCCGGATTGACGGCGCGTTCGGACACGAAACCGTCCATGGGGGCTCTCACGACGGCGTCATCGAGGGCCTTCCGGGCCAGATCGACCTGGGCCTGCATGGCGCGGACATTCGCCTGCCCGCTGCGAAAGACGCTCTCGACCTCGTCCACGGAGGCCTGGGCCGCATAACCCTTCTGCTGCAGGCTGAGCTTCATCGAGCGGTTCTTCTCTGCGAGCGCGAGCTGCGCCTTCGCGGATTCGAGATTCGCCACGCGCTCATTGAGCCGGGAGGTCAGGTCCGTGGTATCGAGCCGGACGAGAACGTCGCCCTTCCTCACCGGCTGACCTTCCTGGACCAGAACCTCGGACACCTTCGCGGCGACGTCCGACTTCAGGGTCGTCTGGTCGATGGGGCGCAGGGTGCCGGCGAGCGGAACGGTGAAGCGTAAGTCCGCCTTACGGACCGCGAAGGTCTCGCTGCGCGCAAGCTCCGTCACCGCAGGCGCAGCCTGCTGCGCGACGGCCTGGGCCGTGTCGTTCTTCATGTAGCGGGCAGCTCCAGCGCCCATGGCGACGATGCCGATGACGGCGAACGCAACTGTCACTTTCTTCACGGCAACGCCCCTACAGTACATCCGAACCGGCGAGATGGCCGGCCATTGGCCTGTCTTGTTCGGACCGGTTCCGGCCCATCTCCTCCAGGAAGCCGGAAACGTTCTCGCGCAGGAAGGCGAGTTCGGCCTCGGTCAGTACCGTCCCCATGCGCAGCAGGAACCGGTGTCCCGGGCGGCTGACGCTTCCCGACGCCTGCATCTCCGCCCTGATCTGCTCCAGCTCGGCAATCCGGTTGACGAGCACATCGCGCAGCTTCTCGGGAGGGAGCAGATCGGCGAACATCAGAAGCGTGACCAGCTCGGAGCGGATCCGGTGCCGCCCCTCGGAGGCGAGGAGCGAAGCGGCCAGCGCCTCGCGCCCCGGATCGAGCAGGGTATAGACTGTCTTGTTGGGCCGGCCCTCCTGCGGTACGACCCGCGCGGAAACGAGACCTTCCTGGTCGAGCTGTTTCAAGGCGGCATAGATTCCGCTCGGCGCTACATCCATGAAACGCGAGAAGACCTCCTCGACCCGTTTCCGGATTTCGTACCCGGAGGCATCGCCCATGGACAGGACGGCCAGACAGAGTGCTTTAGTGTCCAAACTGGAATACTCCACTTTGGAGTATATTTAGAGCCTCCACGCGGGTCCGTCAACAATCCGGGGCAGCGGGACCGTCCGTCCATGAGAGGTCCCCTTGTCATGGCTCCAACCGGCATTCGCCACGCAAGGTTCGGCCTCTTCCTCTAAGCGATTGCCGGCAAGAGACTTTCTCCGCTCTCCCATCCTGAAAAGCCCATGAACCCAACCAAGGCTTCCGATCTGCCGGGAGAGGTTCCGACGAGGCGGGCATCTCCCCCCGCCTCCCATCCGGTCACGCCCGCGCGGGACCTCGCAGACCCAACCGTCGGAGTTCGATCAGGACGACGCCGGCCATGATCGAGGAGAAGGTCGCTAGCGGCCATGCGGTGTCGCCCTGCAACTGGATCACGGCCAGGGTTCCACCGATGCTCACGACGAGGCTCTGGACGCAGAAATGCAGCGCCACCGCGGATCCGGCGATGTCCCCGAATTCTTCCAGGGCGCCGTTCGCCGTCACCGACACGGTGAGCACGATGCCGATCGCCATGACCCACATGGGGGCGATGAATGTCCAAAAGGATGGAGGTGTGGAAAGCTGCCCGATGCTCAGGAGCCCTGCGCCCAGGAGCAGCATCGCCATGCCTCTCAGAAGGCTGCCGCGATGTCCCCACCGGGCGACGAACCGCTTGGCGAACGGTGCCGTGATGATCATCGCCGCCGCGACCGTCGCAAAGGCGAAACTGAATTCCAGCTCAGAATATCCCGCCTTGCCGATGAGGACACGGGGAGCGGTCGAGAAGAACACGAAGAACGTTCCCATCGCGGCACTGAACCCGAGCGTGTAGGTCCGGAACGCGGAACTGCGCAGGATGGGCAGGAACGAGCGTCGTGCCATGGGCGCTGCCGTCGGGCGGGTTTCTTTCCACCGCAACGATGCGTGCAGAACGGCCGGAACGGCAAGAGCGCCCAGCGTGACAAAGATCGAGCGCCATCCGAACCTGTCGGCGAGCAGCGCCCCGGCGATGGGCCCAAAGGCGGGCACGAACGCCAGCATGGAACTGAACAGGCTGTAGATGACCACGCTTTCCGGGCGATCGGCATAGACATCGCGGACGGTCGCGAAGGTCGCCACGAGGGCCGCTGATGCTCCCACCGCCTGTAAAAGGCGAAGGGCGACAAAGGGAATGGCCGTCGAGGATGCGGCCAGACAGAACGATGCCGCCGCGAACACGAGAGCACCGCCGACCAGAACGGGCCGTCGCCCGATACGATCGGAGATCGGCCCGAAGAGGATCTGGCCGAGCCCGAGCATCACCATGTAGAGGCTCAACGTGAGTTGAACGACGACCGGGCCGGTGCCGAGAATGCCCGGCATGGCCGGAACGATGGGAAGGTAGATATCCATCGCCAGGGAGGCGAGAATATCGAAGGGTGCCATCAGCAGGAGCGCTGTCGGCAAGGAAAGGGCCCATACGGGGGGCTTTGGAGACATGATGAGGCTTCCGCTCAAATGAGGAGCATTTAGCGGCGATCTGCCTGTCAGCATTGGCTGGAATGGGTTCGACAGACGCCGCAACAACAGAAGAAGGCGTTGTTGCGGCCTACTTGTCCGACGAGGGCTCGGCTCCCATGCCACGGCTCCAAGATCACAAGGGGTTGGAAGAAGGCTTTCCGACTATCATGCCCTTCCGGAGCAGACAATCCTCGCGGCCTGTCGGACACGAGATCGTCGGGGGGTTCTGCCGGACGGCATTGGCTGATAAGGCATCCCGAATCTGACACTGCCGAGCATGTCCATGCCCCACACGCCGCCTATGACGATCGAAGAGACGGAAAGCTGGATCCGGATCGAGGAGGGCCGTCTCTTCGCCAAGAGCTGGACGCCGCGCGTTCCCGGCATCGAGGGTCTCGCGCCGATCCTGCTGTTCCACGATTCCCTCGGCTGCGTGGAGCTGTGGCGCAGTTTTCCGAAGGCTCTCGCCCAGGCCACGGGGCGGCGCGTCATCGCGTATGACCGCCTCGGCTTCGGCCGCTCGGATCCCTATCCGGGACAGTCGGGGTCCGATTTCATCGCCAAGGAGGCACAATACGTCGTTCCGCGCCTGTGCGAGCAGCTCGACGTGCGCACCTTCATCGCCTGCGGCCACAGCGTCGGCGGCGGCATGGCCGTCGAGACGGCCGCCCGCTTCCCGACCCGATGCCTGGCGCTCGTGACGATCGCGGCTCAGGCCTTCGTGGAGGAAAAAACGCGCGAGGGGATCCGTATCGCGCAACGTGAATTCGAGGATCCCGCCCAACTGGCGAGAGTCGCGAAATATCACGGCGACAAGGCCCGATGGGCGGTGGATACCTGGACCTGGACTTGGCTTTCGCCCGAATTCGCGAACTGGAGCCTGGACGAGCCCCTGGCGGCGGTCCGCTGCCCGGTGCTCGCCGTTCATGGCGATCAGGACGAGTACGGGTCCAACGAGCAGGCACGGCGCATCGCAGCGGGACGTGGAACCGCGTACATCCTTCCGGAGACCGGGCACGTGCCGCACCGGGAGCAGGAGAAACGCCTGGTCGACGTGATCCATCGGTTTCTCGAAAGCCTCGGGCCCCTCAGGAGATGATCCACCATCCCCGGAGAGCAGACCAAAGTCTCACGGGCCGCGTGCCTTGCCATCGGGGCTTTAATCTCTAGGATGCCCTTAAGCGCCGCCGACAGGCGCGGGAAACGCCCCAGCCCCATGCCGACATCGCCACTTGTTCCAGCCGTCTCACTTCGCGACATGGCCATCACCTTCGGGTCGAAGGCCGGCGGCTACACCGCCGTGCAGGGAATCGATCTGGAGGCCCGGCCGGGGGAATTCATCGCGATCGTCGGGCCGACCGGATGCGGCAAGTCCACCCTGCTCAACGCGTCCGCGGGGCTGCTCAAGCCCTCGGGCGGTCATGTGGAGATCTTCGGGGCACCGCTGCAGGGCCTCAACGCCCGGGCCGGCTATCTCTTCCAGCAGGACGCCCTGATGCCGTGGAAGACGGCGCTGCAGAACGTCGCCGTCGCCCTCGAGCCGAGGGGGATCTCCCGCTCCGAGGCCGAGATGAAGGCCCGCGAGTGGCTGCGCCGAGTCGGCCTCGCGGCCTTCGTGAACCGCTACCCACACATGATGTCCGGCGGGCAAAGGAAGCGGGTCGCCCTGGCCCAGATGCTGATCCGCGATCCCGAGATCCTGCTCATGGACGAGCCCTTCGGGCCGCTCGACGCGCAGACCCGGCAGATCATGGGCAATCTGCTCCTGGATCTGTGGGCGGCCAACCGCAAGGCGGTGCTGTTCGTCACCCACGATCTGGAAGAGGCGATCGCCCTCGCCGACCGGGTCGTGGTCATGTCGGCGGGTCCGGCCGCCCGCATCATCGGGGAATTCCCGGTCACGCTGCCACGTCCGCGCGACATCGCCGAGATCCGTCTCGAACCCGCCTTCCATCACATTCACAAAGAGATATGGGCAAGTCTTCGCGTCGAAGTGCAGAAGGCCTATGCGCAGGGAGAAGGAGCCTCCGTATGAACCGGACGAAGCTGGTCCTGCTCCAGGTCGTGGTCGGTCTGGGCTTTCTGCTGCTCTGGCACGTCCTGACGGTCTACCCCATCCTCGCGCCGATCAAGCAGACGCAGTTCTTCTTCTCGACGCCGACCGACGTGCTGGCGCGGGTCTGGAAGGAAATCACCTCCGTCGAGATCTGGGGGCATCTCTGGATCACCCTGCTGGAGACGGTCCTCGCCTTCGCGTTCGGAGCCGGGGGCGGCATCCTGTTCGGCTTCCTGTTCGCCCGGCGCGAATTGCTGTCGGCGGTGTTCGATCCCTACATCAAGGCCGCGAATGCGCTGCCGCGCGTGGTGCTCGCCCCGATCTTCGCCCTGTGGTTCGGGTTGGGGATCTGGTCGAAGGTGGCTCTCGGCTTCAGCCTGGTGTTCTTCATCGTGTTCTTCAACGTCTACCAGGGCGTGCGCGAGGTGAGCCCCGTGGTGCTGGCCAATGCGCGCATGCTCGGTCTCAACGAGCGCCAGCTCCTGCGGCATGTCTATTGGCCGGCAGCCCTGACCTGGGTGTTCTCGTCCCTGCACACCTCCGTCGGATTTGCTCTCGTGGGCGCCGTCGTGGGCGAGTATCTCGGCTCCTCGGCAGGCCTCGGCTACAAGATTCACGAGGCGGAAAGCGTCTTCGACGTGACCGGCGTTTTTTCCGGCATGGTCATCCTTTCGATCTTCGTCATCCTCATCGACGCCTTCGTGACGATGATCGAAAGGCGGCTCCTGGTCTGGCGCCCCGCCCCATCGACAAACGCGCAGGGTTAGGGAATCCTGCTCGGCTACAATCTGCATCCAAGCAGGGAGATCAGGATGGAACGCCGTACATTTCTCATTGGAGCGGGCGCGGCCGCTCTGACCACAGGGCTGAGCCCGAGCGCATTCGCGCAGGAAAAACCGGAGAAGAGCAAGGTCACGCTGGGCGTGGGCGGCAAACCGCTGCTCTATTACCTGCCGCTGACGATCGCGGAGCGAAAGGGCTTCTTCAAGGAGGAAGGGCTCGACGTCGAGATCAACGATTTCGGCGGCGGCGCCAAATCGCTCCAGGCGCTCATCGGCGGTTCCGTGGACGTGGTGACCGGCGCCTACGAGCATACCATCCGCATGCAGGCCAAGGGCCAGGATGTGCGCGCCGTCACCGAGCTTGGCCGCTTCCCGGCCATCGTGATCGCGGTCAAGAAGGACAAGGCGGGACAAATCAAGTCCGCGGCCGATTTCAAGGGTCTCAAGATCGGCGTGACGGCACCCGGCTCCTCCACGGCCCTGACCACGCAATACGCCATGGTGAAGGCCGGCCTGAAGCCGACGGATGCGGCCCTGATCGGCGTCGGGTCCGGCGCGAGCGCCGTCGCGGCCATGCAGAAAGGCGAGATCGACGTGATCGCGCATCTCGATCCGGTGATCTCGAAATTGGAATCGGACGGCGATATCGCGATCCTGATCGATACCCGGACCGAGGCGGGCACGCGGGCCCTCTTCGGCGGCTCGAATCCGGCCGCGACTCTCTACACCAAGAAGGACTTCATCGACGCCAACCCGGTGACGACGCAGCGCCTCGTCAATGCTTTCATGAAGTCGCTCAAATGGCTCCAGACGGCCAAGCCCGAGGACGTCGCCGAGGCGGTGCCGCCCGAATATCACCTCGGCGACAAGCCCCTCTACGTCAAGGCGGTTCAGAACTCGCTGGAGAGCTATTCCCGGACCGGCATCGTCCCGCCCGATGGAATGGCGAGCGTCATGGACATGCTCAAAATGCTCGATCCCGAACTGAAGGACGCCAAGGTCGATCTTGCCGCCACGTTCGACGACCGTTTCGTCAAGAAGGCATCGACTTAGAGCCAATTGCGGCGAACCGGATCCGGTTCGCCGTCAAAAATGCGGCAGACGAAAGAAGAGAGCTGATTCCACACCAGGGGAATCAGTTCCAGCCCTTTGAGATGACCGAACCGCACGTGTCAGGCGATTCGGCCGCGCGACCAAACTCTATCGTACGACCGACAGGGAGATCCGCGTTGCCGGCTGGGTCGTGGCCTCTCCCGTCCCGCGCCCGCGAAACAGGGCTGCGATGAGATCGGATTGCGTCACGATGCCGACCAAAACGCCGTCCCCGTCGACGATCGGGACCTGATGCAGCTCCGCATCCGCCATGCGGGGGACCAGCGCCGCCAGAGCCGTGTCCTGCCGCGCCGTCTGAACGGGCGAGGTCATGATTTCCCCGACCTTGCGGTCGAGCCGGATGACCCGCTGGGCGATCTGAGGGACGCTCATCTGGAGGCCCGTGCGCAAATCCCAATCGCTGTGCTTGATGAGGTCCGTCTGAGTGATGATCCCGATCACCGCACGCGTATCGGAGACCACCGGAAGGCCCTTGATCCGATGCTGCCGAAGGAGCCGCCAGGCGTCGCGCAGGCTCGTCGACGGCGTGACCGCCGCGACATCCCTCGACATGATCTCGGCGCAGGTCATCCCGTCGAAACGCCGGTTATAGGCCTGCATCTCCACCTGCCGGAACAGGTCCTCCAGGCTCTCGCGATCCATGTCGATGATCTGGTCGTACTGGTTGAGCACGGTATCGAAGTCGCTGGGCCTGACGCCCACCCGCTCCATGGGAGCGGGGTCGGAGGTCTGATGCCGATTCACCGGAGCAGGCTTGGACAGGTGGGGATACCGCTTGCCCGTCAGATTATTGAAGACGAGCGCCACCGCGATCATCGCCAGCGAAGCCGCTCCGACCGGCCAGATCGCGAAGCCGAATCCCGCCGCCTTGATCGCCGGGCCGCCGAGAACGGCCATGAGTGCCAGGGCGCCGCTCGGCGGGTGAAGACAGCGCAGGACGAACATCGCGGCGACTGCGAGAGTTCCGGCCATCGCGGCCGCGGGGAGTTCCATCGGAATCCAGCGGGCGCAGGCGACGCCGATGCAAGCCGAGATCATGTTTCCGCCGAGGATCGACCACGGCTGCGCCAACGGACTTCCCGGCAGCGCGAACAGGAGGATCGCGGAGGCTCCCAAGGGGGCGCTCAGAAGAGGCAGCCCGTCCACAAGGTCGCGGGACTCCATCCCCAAGAGGCCCAGGGATAGGATGCCGAGGAGGACGCCGGCGCAGACCCGGATTTGCTCGACGTGGCTGACATGGGTGAGATCGGGAATGAGGCGTTTGAAAAGAGACACGGATCGACTGAGATTGTATTTATTGGAGAGGGCGGAGAGCAGGTGTCGTATCCGAGCGGCCCCTCATCGCGCAGAGGCGTTCTTAGCGCATCGTGCGAAAAAGTGGATCCGGTTTTTCGCCAGAACGATGCGCTCATCTAAGAAGGGAGCATCGGATTCGATCCCGAAAGTGGATTCCACTTTTCACGTCCGATGCTCTAGACCATTTTTCGGCGATGTGGACCCGGTTCGCCGCTAAAAAATGCGGCACACCAAAAAAGAGCCGTTCCCCTTGCGTGAAAACAGCTCTCATCCTGGAATCAGGCGACAGGCCACCGCACGTCGAACGATGTCTCCGTGCGGTGACGGTTAGCGCGCGTCGAGACGCGGATCCAGCGCATCCCGCAATCCGTCGCCCATGAAGTTGAAACTGGTCACGGCGAGCGTGATGGCCGCTCCGGGCAGGATGGCGAGCCATGGAGCGCTCGTGAGGTAGCTCTGCGCGCCTTCCAGCATATTGCCCCAGCTTGGCGTCGGCGGCTGGATACCGTAGCCGAGAAAGCTGATATAACTTTCGGCCAGAATGGCATGGGCGACATTGAGCGTCGCCGCGACCACAATCGGCGCAACCGCGTTCGGGAGCAACTCCCGAAACATGATGCGGGTGTTGCTGGCGCCCATGGACACCGCCGCAACGGCGAAATCGCGCGTCCGCAGAGAACGGATCTGCCCCTCGACGACGCGCGCCACTTCCATCCATGAAGTCATCGCGATCAGGAGGACGATGGACGGCACGGAGGGTTCGATCAACGCGGAGATCGCCAGCAGCAGGAAGATCGACGGAAAGCAGAGCATTGCATCGACGAAGCGCATCAGCGCCATGCCGATCATGCGCTGGTAGAATCCCGCGATGACGCCCACGCAGATGCCGATCGCCATGCTGACGGCCATGGCCGAGAACCCGACCGAAAGAGAGATGCGGCCCGCCATCAGCAGACGCGCGAGAATGTCGCGCCCAAGCGGATCCGTGCCGAGGATGTGGGAGCCGGAGAAGGGCGGCGCGAAGCGCTGACGGATGTCGATATGCGTGTCGTTATAAGGCAGCAGCATCGGGCCGAAGATGCAGGCGATCACCATAAAGGCGATCGCAGCCGTCCCGAAGACCGCAAGCTTGTGGCGCAGGAAGCGGCGCATGGCGGGACTGCTCCAGCGCGATCGCGGCGCGGAGGCGAGTGGCTGAGTGGGGGACGGATTTGCGGCGTTCATTGTCCGCTCCTTTCGATGCGCGGATCGGCAATGCCGTAGAGCACGTCGGCGATCAGGCTTCCCAGGAGAACCAGGACCGCCGAGAGCATGAGGATTCCCATGACGGTCGGATAGTCCCTGTAACTGATGGAATCGAGGAACAGCCTTCCCATCCCTGGCCATGTGAAGACGGTCTCGGTGACGAGGGCCCCGCTCAGCAGCGTCGGCACGTGCAGGCCGGTGATCGTGATCATCGGCAGCAGGGCGTTGCGCAGGGCATGCCGGACGAGAATGTAGCGCTCGGACAACCCTTTGGCTCTCGCCGTGCGGATGTAATCCTGGTTGATCACCTCCAGCATGGACGAGCGCATGTACCGGCTCCAGACGGCCGTGCTGACGAGGGCGAGCACGATGCAGGGGCCGACCAAGTGGTGCAGCCGGTTCAGGAAGGATCCGTCGCCGACCGTGAAACGATTGCCGGCGGGCAGCCAGCCGAGTCCCACGGAGAAGACGTAGATGATCACGAGCCCGAACCAGAAGGTCGGAATGGACAGAGCGATCATCGCGCCGATCGTCGCGAGGCTGTCGAACAGCGAATAGCGCTTGACCGCCCCGAGGATGCCGATCCAGGCCCCCAGCAGCATCGCCAGAAGGGTGGAGCTGAGCATCAGCTCCATCGTGGGACCGATATGCGCCGCGATGATCTTCAGAACAGGCTGCTGGTCGCGATAGGATACGCCCCAATCGCCGCCGAGGAGCCGCAGGAGCCACTCGACATACTGCACCGGCAAGGGTCGATCGAGCCCAAGCTGCGCAGCCAACCGGTCGAGATCGGCCTGGGTCATGTCGCCGCTTGCCGCGAATTGCGAAAGCGGACCGCCGGGTGCCAGATGCAGAATCGCAAATCCGATCATCGAGACGATGAACAGCAGCACGATGGCCTGCAGCAGGCGACGAATGAGAAAGCCACTCACGCGATGACGCTCCTAACGCGACCAGACGGGATCAGCGGGCCCAGTACCAGCTGCCCAGGTTCCAGGCGTTCTGGCGTTGGTTGATGTTGGGACGGTAGCCGATCAGGCCATCCTTGATGCCTTCGAGAGGCGCATACTGGAACAGCGGCATGATCGGCAGCTCTTCGCGGACGATGTCCTGGACCTTGAAGTAGATCTCCTTTCGCTTCTCCTGATTGAAGGTGACCTGCCCTTCCTTCATCAGTTTGTCCGCCTCGGGGTTGACCCACTGCATGTAGTTTCCGCCGCTCCCGCCCTTGACGGGAATCGCATCGCTAGCAAAGCGCGGCGCAGGATCCGGATCGACGCCGGTGCGGAAAGCCGTCCCGACCAGCAGAGCCTGGAACTGCGAGCGGACGTAGAAATCGCCCCAGATGACCGCACCCGGCATATTGTTGATCTTGATCGAGACGCCGATCTGCTGCCAGTCCTGCATCATGAGCTGCTGGCATTGCTCGCGCAGCGCGTTGCCCGTGGTGGTGGAGAGATCGAACTCGAGGCGCTTTCCGTTCTTTTCGCGAATGCCGCGCCCGCCGCGCTTCCATCCAGCCTCGTCCAGAAGCCGGTTGGCCTTGGCGAGATCGTATTCATGCTTCGGAAGGTTGGGATTGTACGCCCACGACTCGCGAGGCGAGTAGGATTCGGTCGGCTTCGGCACGCCGTAGTAAAGCGCGTCGACGATCGCCTCCTTGTTGATGGCGGCATAGAGCGCCTGACGCACCGCCTTCTCGGCGAAGGCAGGATGCTCGAGGTTCGGCATGATGACCTCGATGTTCCCGCTCGGAGCGACCGCGACCTTCCGGCCCGAAAGCTTCGTGGCCTCTTCGTAATAGTTCGCGGGAATTCCGGAAATCGGAACGAAGTCGACCTGCCCGGTCCTGAACTGTGCGTAGAGCGCGGTCATGTCCGGAATGTACTTGAGGACGACCCCCTCGAGATAAGGCCCTTCGCCGTGATACCGCTCATTGGCGACGAGGGTGATGCTGTCCCCCGGACGGCGCTCGCTCCAGCGGAACGGACCGGTCCCGACCGGGCTGCCGTTGAAGGCGGCCGTGTTCGGGTCGTCCGCCTTGGAGAGAATATGCTTCGGCACGATCTGCGTATTGGCGAGCTGGGCGAGATACGGCGCGAAAGCCCGCTCCATGCGCCAGGAGATCTCGTGCGTTCCCTTGACGACGATATCGCGAACAAGCTCATGCCCCACGCGCGTGCGGCTCTTGAAGCCCGGCGACATGATCAGCTCGAGAGAATACTTGACGTCTTCCGCCGTGAAGGGCGTACCGTCGTGCCAGACGACGCCTTCGCGCAGTTTCACCGTCCATGCGAGGCCGCCCTCGGCAATTCCGCCATTCTCTTCGCTCGGTACGGCGACCGCGAGGTCCGGCACGAGCGTGCCATCGGGATGAGCCATCCAGAGACAGGAGAACAGGCTCGTCCAGACGACCTCGTCGACCTCGACGCCCGGCATCAGGGGATTGAACGACTTCGGCTCCTGCGACAGACCGACGACGACCTGGCCCTTGCGCTCCTTGGGTGGCAGCGGAACAGCGGCTCCCGACTGGGCGCGAGCACCGAACCCGATCGACGCGGCAATTCCGGCGGCGCTCAGGCTGAGAAAATCGCGACGGCGCATCGCCGGAAGAGCCAGCCCCATCCCATCCTTCCACTTCGATCGATCTGACATGCTGTTTCTCCGTTCCCTTGTTGTTGGTTCTGTTGCGAAGCCGGCGCTTCAGCAGATCCCCTGAGGCAGATTACGAGGCAGGACGCGGCGGCCATGACCGCGCCGAAAGCGATAGACGCGTTCGAGCATGAGAGCCCCGTCTCCATGCGTTTGACGTTTCGATTGGAGACAAGGCGCACGCTGCGCCAACCCGACCGCGCAATCAATTCATTATAATGCACGTAACGTCAAGATCATGATGATGATATGCTGAGGCGACTATCGTTCGATATCCCGGTCCAAACCGCTTCCGTAGAGATTCTCGGCTAAATTTCATGGAAAATGATGAAAAATCATTCCAAGCCGATTGCACGGCGTCACGGTTGGAAGTATGGCTCATATTCAATATAATGGATGTACGAACCATGCCCCCGACCGCCAAGCCCACGCCCAATTCGGACCTGGAAGCCGAATTTCCCGACGACCAGTCGCGGGATATCGGGCAAAGGTTGCGCAGCTTGCGCACGGAGAGAAAACTGACGATCGCGGAACTCGCCGCGAAGGCGGGAGTCTCCTCGGGCATCATCAGCCAGATCGAGCGCGGGGCGTCGAGTCCCTCGATCAACACCCTGGTGAAGATTCGCACGGCTCTCGGCGTCAATCTCTGGCAGTTCTTCGAAGATGCGCCGAATCCTTCGGTCGAGAAGCTGCATTTCGTGCGCCGCAAGGACAACCGTCCTCGCATCGTGGCCGGCAAGATGCACCTGACCAAGGAACTGCTTTCTCCGAGCAGCAGCGAAAATCTTCGCTTCATGATTCTGACGCTGCCGCCGGGAGCGGAAAGCGAGGAGATGCTGAGCGGGCCCGGCGACAAGGGCGGCTACGTCATGTCGGGGCGGGTCGAACTGACCGTCGGCGACGAAGTCGCCGAGCTTTCCGAAGGCGACAGCTTTCAGTTCAAGAGCACGCTCCCGCATAAGCTTGAGAACCGCCATGGCGTCGAAGCGAAGGTGATCTGGATCATCAATATCCAGGACAAGCACCTTTGAGGCGCCTGCTCACGGCGTCCTGAATCTCGGCAGGGTTTTTCAAAGAATGTCGCCGCAGGGTCGCGGCTGCATATGTCGATTTCAACTGGAGTAATCATCGAATGATCGAGCGTCACGAAAACACCGGCCGCCTCAGCAAGGCCCTTGTCGCAAACGGTTTCGTCTTTCTGTCCGGTCTCACCGCGAAGGACCGCAGCGGCGGCGTTCGCGAACAAACGGCCGATATCCTCGCGCAGATCGACCATTATCTTGCGCTCGCGGGAACCGACAAGACGCGTCTGGTCACCGGCAATGTCTGGCTGAAGGACATCAGCACGTTCAACGAAATGAACGAAGCCTGGGAAGCCTGGGTCGACCCGAAATGCCCGCCCGCCCGCGCCACCGTCGAGGCCCGCCTCGCGCACGATGCCATTCTGGTCGAGATCCAGGTTCAAGGCCTCGTCTGATCGGGAAAAGCGCGCCCGCAGCATCGGTTGCGGGCGCATTCATTTCTGCTCTGCGGAACACAATTTTTCAACTTCAGTCCAGCAAGGTGTTGCATGTCCACTGATCACCGCGTTCCGAGCGTCAATCCGGGCGATCCCTCTTGGTGGTTCGCGGATGCCATGAAGGCGGAGGGAGGCGCTGCGCCGTCCCCGTCCCTTTCCGGCGAGATCACTGTGGATGTTGCGATCGTCGGTGGCGGCTTCACCGGCTTGTGGACGGCCCTTGCGCTGAAGGAGCGCGCGCCGCATCTTTCGATCGCCCTGATCGAAGCGTCCTTGTGCGGATCGGGCGCAAGCGGCAAGAACGGCGGCAAGGTCCACGGCTATTGGTCTGCTCTCGCGGGCATGGAGGCCAATATCGGAGCCGACGGCGCTCTGGCCGTCGCACGCGCCGGAACACGGGCCCAGGACGCCATCCGGCGCTTCGCGAAGGCTCCGGGCCGCGATGTTTGGTGGCGGGAGGCCGGCAACGTGCGCGTCTCGGCTTCCGCCGGGCAGGACGTGAAGATTTCGAACTATATCGCGACCGCGAAACGGCTCGGCGTTCCGGATACGGTCTACGCCCTCTCGCCGGCCGAGGTTGCCCAGCGCTGCAAGTCGCCGGCATTCCGCGGCGGCATTTTCCTGCCGGAGGGCGCGAATGTTCACCCTGCCCGGCTGGCGCGCGCTCTGCGCAAGGCCGCGATCGAATCCGGCGTTGCGGTCTATGAGAATACGCCGATGACGGGCGTCGACGTGGGGACGCCGAACCGCGTGCGCACGCCGAACGGTCAGATCGTTGCCCGCGAGGTCGTGCTCGCGACGAATATCGAGCTTGCGCGCCGCTCCGACGTGAAGCCTCATGTCACGGTGTTCTCGAGCTTCGCCCTGATGACCGAGCCCGCGCCGCATGCGCTCGACCAAGCCGGATGGCATGGCGACGAAGGGCTCGCCGATATGAGGATGTTCGTCCACTATTTCCGCAAGACGCGCGACGGGCGGGTTCTCATGGGTTCGGGCTCCGGCCCGATCAGCTATAACGGCAGCACCTCGGATCCCGGCCTCACGCAGGACAAGGCCTCGGCCGCCCGCGCCGAGCGGGCCCTTCGCCGATTGCTGCCGACCTTCGCCAATGTTCCCGTGGCGAAGAGCTGGGGCGGCGGCATCGACATCTCCGCCGACCGCCTGCCGTTCTTCCGGACCGTTCCGGGAACGCGCGTCCACTACGGCTGCGGCTATTCCGGCCATGGCGTGAACCCGACCTATATGGGCGGCCAGTGCCTGGCGTCGCTCGTTCTCGGGGTCAAGGACGAATGGTCGACGCTCCCCCTGTGCACGCGCGACGTTCCCTCGCTGCCGCCGGAGCCGTTCCGGACCATCGGCGGGCGCTTCGTGCGCTGGGGGATCATCGGTTCGGAAGAAGCGGACGAGCGTGGTGCCAAGGCGGGCCCGCTGATGCAGGCCGCAGCCGCCATCCCGCGGGTATTCGGCCTGCGCATCGGCACGCGCTAGCGCATCGTGCGAAAAAGTGGACCCGGTTTTTCGCAAGAACGATGCGCTCTTTTCAGGAAGGGAGCATCGAATTGATCCCAAAAGTGGATTCCACTTTTCACGTCCGATGCTCTAGCGCGTCGTCCAGCCTTGCTAGAGCCTTTTCCGCAAAAGTGGATGCCGGTTTTGCGAAGAAAAGGCGTCTTTCTCAAACAACAAATGCCTTTTCCGTGAACCGAAGTTCATGGAAAAGGCTCTAGTCAGCCTTGCCGCCAGCCCTGCCGCGCCGATGACATTGACCGAGAGGACACGATGAGCCAACCGATCCTTTCCGTGAGCAACCTGACCACGGCCTTCCGTGTCGAGGGTGTCTGGAAGCCTGTCGTCCGCAACGTCTCGTTCGATGTCGCGGAAAGGGAAACTCTCGCCGTGGTGGGCGAATCGGGCTCGGGCAAGAGCGTGACCGCGCTCTCGATCATGCAGCTGAATCCACCGAATAACAGCAAGGTCGACGGCAGCATCAAGCTCGCGGGCCGGGAGCTCCTGGCCCTGACGAACGCGGATATGCGCGAGATCAGAGGCAACGAGATCGCCATGATCTTCCAGGAGCCGATGACTTCGCTGAACCCGGTGCTGACCGTCGGCTTCCAGATTGCCGAGGCGCTTATCCTGCACCGCGGCCTCTCGCGGTCGCAGGCCGAGGCCGAGACCATCAGGCTGCTCGAGAAGGTGCGCATTCCCGCGGCGAAATCCCGCTTCCACGACTATCCGCACCGCTTCTCCGGCGGCATGCGTCAGCGCGTGATGATCGCGCTGGCGCTGGCCTGCAAGCCGAAGCTGCTGATCGCGGACGAGCCGACGACCGCTCTGGATGTGACCATTCAGGCGCAGATCCTCGAGCTGATCAAGGATCTGCAGAAGGAAGAGGGCATGGCCGTCCTCTTCATCACGCACGACATGGGCGTCGTGGCGGAAATCGCGGACCGGACCGTCGTGATGTACAACGGCGAATCCGTCGAGAGCGGGAACACCGCCGATATCTTCACGCGGGCGAAGCACACCTATACGCGCTCGCTTCTCTCCGCCGTGCCGAAGCTCGGCTCCATGGAAGGTCAGCGGCGTCCCATGCGCTTTCCGGTCGTGGACAAACTCACCGGAGAGTCGGACGTGCCGGCGGAAACGCCCGATACGGTCGCGGCTGCCGAGCGGCCCGTGCTGGAGGTGTCCAATCTCACCACCCGCTTCGAGATCCGCGCCGGCCTGTTCGGCAGGGTCAAGGGAAGGGTCCACGCGGTCGAGAACGTCTCCTTCAGCCTGCAGCGCGGCGAGACGCTCGCGCTCGTTGGCGAATCCGGCTGCGGCAAATCGACCACGGGCCGCTCGGTCATGCGCCTGCAGCAGCCCATGGGCGGTTCGGTGCTTCTCGACGGCGAGGATCTGCTTCGGTTGGACGCGCGCGCCTTGCGGGAGCGCCGCAAGCGCATTCAGATGATCTTCCAGGACCCGTTCGCGAGCCTCAATCCCCGGATGAATGTCGGCGATGCGATCGCGGCTCCGCTCCTCATCAACGGCCTTGCCGGTCGCTCCAAGGCTCGCGACAAGGTCGCGGAGCTTCTGCATCATGTCGGATTGTCGCCGGACATGGCGAGCCGTTTCCCGCATGAGTTTTCAGGCGGTCAGCGGCAGCGCGTCTGCATCGCGCGCGCCCTTGCCCTTGAGCCCAGCGTCATTGTCGCCGACGAGTCGGTGTCGGCCCTCGACGTCTCCGTCAAGGCTCAGGTCGTCAACCTCATGCTGGACCTGCAGGCCAGGATGAAACTCGCCTATCTCTTCATTTCGCACGACATGGCGGTGGTCGAGCGCGTGAGCCACCGCGTCGCGGTGATGTATCTTGGCGAGATCGTGGAAATCGGTCCGCGCGAGGCGATGTTCGGCAATCCGCAGCATCCTTACACCAAGCGCCTGCTCGAGGCCGTGCCCATCGCCGATCCCGCGCGGCGGCACTCCAAGGGAGCGGTTTCGAATTCCGAGATCCGCAGTCCCGTGCGGCCGGCCGATTACGTGCCTCCGGCCCGGCAGTATCGCGAGGTTTCTCCGGGGCACGCCGTGATGGTCTGGGGCCAGGAATGGGCTTCCTGACCCCACGCTGAAAGGCTCAAGCTGCGGCTTTCGCTGGAAGCGCTGGCTCCCCGAGGGAGAGCATCAGCCGGTTCGCCCAGTTGAAGAAGGCGGCGCCGTTGATGACGTCGACGATCTCGAGATCGTCGAGCCCGGCCCGGCGCAGCGCCTCGATCTGCGTTTCGCCAAACGAGACGGGGGTCGCGGTGAGCGCTACGGACGCCGCCACGATGGCGTTCCAGCGGGTATCGAGATCCGCATCGACGCCCTCCTCCAGAAGGCGCTGGACGTCGTCGCCGCGCTTGGAATATTGCGTGGCGAAACGCGAATGGACGGACGCGCAGTAGATGCAGCCGTTGAAGCGTGAGGTCGCGGTGGCGGCGAGTTCCCGCTCCGCCCGGGGAAGGCCGTTCTGCGTGTTGTAAAAGATGTCCTTGTCGGTTCTGGTTCTGGCCTGAAGAATGTCCGGATCGCGCGCGAGCAGCAGGAAGTAGGGCGATTTGACGCGCGAAGGCTCGACGAGCCCGGCCCAGTGCCTCTCGGTCATCTGGTCGGCGGGAAACGGCTCGAGCCATGGCAGCCAGCCCAGCTCCTCCTGGGTGAAGGCCAGGGGCTCGTGGTTGTCAGGATGCGAAAGGGTCTTGTCGGTCATGGGGTCGATCCTTTGTCAGATGGCGCCGGACGCCAGGAGAGCCGTGAAGACGGGTTGGGCCGTTGCATCGGTGTCGGCCTCCGATGCGGCGAGGGCGCGCAAGCCCACGACCACGCGGATCTGAAACGACAGGAACGCCACGAGCTGCGACAGGGTCACGATGTCGGTCGTCGACCAGTCGGCATCGAGCAGCGCCTGCAGCGCCGCGGCGCTCGCGTCACGCGGATGGAAGACGAGCAGGTGCGCATGCGCCAGGGCCGCGACCAGTCGGGATCCGAGGATCGCCTCGCGATCGGACGCCACGCGATAGTCCGGTCCCTTCCGATCCTCAACGGAAAGCGGCCCCTGCGGATACCGACCATAGGGGCCCTCCGCCGCGCCCCGTGCGACCTCAACGTCGACCACGTCGGCAATGTCGGGACGGCCGAGCGCCCGCAGTTCCGCCGCATAGAAATCGGCGACCGCAGGCTGCCCATGAAAACCCGCCACGAAGGCCGCGATCACACGGCGCTCCAGGCGAGTGACGTTGCCCGGCACGTCGGGCTCGAAAAGCGCGAGGTAGCTTTTCTGCGCATTCTCCCGTGCCTGGGGCCGGTGGGCGCGAAGCTCATCGAAGCGCGAGCCGGGCGCGATGCCGGCAAGACGGTCGATGACGTCCGATGTGACTGTGCTCATGATCTCCACTTTCCGGTTGTTGAGAGTGCGGCGTTGCGTTCAGCGAACGAGGGCGATGCGCTTTTCGGGCGTCTCGACAGGCTTTCGCCAGCCGAGGGCGGGCGCCACTTCGGCGGCGATCAGCTCGATGGAGCGCAGGATGTATTCGTGCGGCGGGTCGACCGAATGCACCTGGAAGACGAGATCCGTCACGCGCGGCAGCGTCGTGTCGCGGCTCAGGCTCTCGATCACGTCCTCCGGCGCGCCCACATGGGTGTCGAGGGCCGCGATGAGATCGGTCAGCGTGTCGCCGGGAATGACATGCCCCTTGGCGGCGAAGTCCCGGGCGACGCGCCGAAGTCCCACTTCGGCAAGGCGCAGCGCGTCCTCCGGCTTGTCCGCGACGAAGAGGGAGCGCGAGGCGACGATGCGCGGCGCCCTGCCCTCGGGCAGCGCTTCCAGGTAGGCGTCGATGATGGGATGCTGGATCTCCGCGAGGGTGGCCTGCGGCGTTTCCTTCGGCCGCGGCTGGGTGCGCGAGAGCATGAGCCCGTCACCCGCCTTGCCGGCGCGCGTTCCGCCCCAAGTCGAGAAGGTCGCCTGCCAGACGCGCTCGTTCAGGTGAGGCGCATCCGGATAAAGCATATCGCCGCCCACGAGAGGTCTGCCGTTCCAGGCGTCGCGCAGGGTGGCCAGCGAGCGCTCGTATATCTCCGAGCGATGCGCGCTGTCCAGCCCGAACGCCGTGAAGGACGAGGGCGTCCCGCCCGTCCCGACCCCGACCTCCAGACGCCCCTGCGACAAAAGATCGAGAACCACCGCGTCCTCCGCAACGCGGATCGGATTTTCGAGCGGCAGCGTTATGATGCCCGTGCCGAGACGGATGCGGGAGGTGCGCGCCGCCGCATGCGCCAGGAACACAAGTGGCGACGGAAGGCCGCCTTCCGCTGCGTGGAAATGATGCTGCGCGACCCAGGCCGAGTCGAAGCCGTGACGCTCCGCATGGACGATCTGCTCCGTTGCGACGCGATAGCGCTCTCCCGCGCCGGCCTGATCGAGAAGACGGGTGAAAAAGCCGAGACGCTTCGGCTGCAAGGACATCGTCATGGGGTTGCTCCGCAGGTAAGGTGAGAGTGACCGTCCCGGACCGTTCGTCCCTGCCCGGGGATCGCAGCGATGAGCTCGCGCGTGTAGGTGCTGCGGGGCCGCAGGAACACGTCCTCGACGCTGCCGCTGTCGACCTGCCGCCCGTTGTGAAGGACGGACACCGTGTCGGAGATCTGGTGGACCACCGCGAGATCGTGGGAGATGAAGAGATAGGTGAGTCCTAGATCCTTCTGGAGCTCGTCGAGAAGTCCAAGGATCTGGGCCTGCACCGTGACGTCGAGAGCGGACACGGCCTCGTCCATGACCAGGATCTGCGGATCGAGCACGAGCGCGCGGGCAATGGCGACACGCTGCCTCTGCCCGCCCGACAGGGCGCGGGGCCTGCGGCTCAGGACCGCCTGGGGAAGCCCGACCCTTTCGAGAAAGTCATGGACCTTCCGGGCACGATCCTCCCTCGGCAGAGGGCTGAAGTTGAGAAGAGGCTCCTCGACGATCTGGAAGACCGTCTGCAGGGGATCGAGCGATGCGAAGGGATTCTGATAGACGAGCTGGATCGTCTTGCGGAACCGCCGGAGCTCCTCACCCCGCAAGGTGGTGACGTCGATTCCGTTGACGAGGATGCGCCCCGAGCTGGGCTTCTGGAAGCCGGCGATGGTGCGCGCGGTCGTCGTCTTGCCCGATCCGGATTCGCCCACGATGGCATGGGTCGTGCCCCTTTGGACCGCGAAGGATATCCGGTCCACTGCCCTGAACGTGTCTTGCCCCCCGGCGGCGGAAAACTCCTGCACGAGGTTCTCGACCACGATGGCGTTCTCGCTCGCGCTCGCGCGCCGCGTCCGGGAGGTCGGCCGAACCTTGCCGAGCGAGGGCGCATCGGCGAGCAGCTTGCGCGTATAGTCGCTGCGCGGGTTGGCCAGAACCTCGGCGGTCGGCCCCTGCTCCTGGACGCGCCCGTTCTTCAAAACGACGAGATGGTCGGCACGGTCGGCGGCCACTCCCAGGTCGTGCGTCACCAGAAGGACCGCCGTTCCGTATTCCGCCCGCAATCCGTCGATGAGATCGAGAATGCGCTTCTGCACCGTCACGTCGAGGGCACTGGTCGGCTCGTCCGCGACGATCAGCGCGGGCCGCAGGGCGACCGCGATGGCGATCAGCACACGCTGACGCATGCCGCCCGACAATTCGTGAGGATACTGACGGACGCGCAGTTCCGGCTGCGGGAGACCGACGCGGGTGAGAAGCTCGATGACCCGCGCCTCGATCTCCTTCGCGCTCCCCTGACGGTGGATCTGCAGCACTTCCGCCACCTGCGACCCAATGGTCCTGACGGGGTTGAGCGAGCTCGTCGGATCCTGCGGGACGAGGCTGATCCCTCTGCCTCGGATGGTAGCGAGCCGCTTCTGTGACCATTCCAGAATATTCGTGCCGTTCAGGCGGATCGCGCCGGATTCCAGACGGGCATTCTCGGCCAGGAGCCCGATCACGGCCTGCGCCGTCGTCGTCTTGCCGGAGCCCGACTCGCCCACGAGCGCCACCACCTCGCCTGGCCTCACCCGAAGCGAGACGTTGTGCACGACCCTGTGGAACTCGCCCCCGGCGCGATAGGCGACGGACAGGTTGCTGATCTCCAGCAGGGGAATATCCGATGCATTGCTGGACGAAGGGGTGAGTTCGAGCGCGCGGGTCATGTCCTGACCTTTCCGAAGGACTGGCTGATGCGGTTTGCGGACAGCACCACGAGGATCACGACGACGCCCGGCGCGGCCGTCAGCCACCAGGCCCGCGCGAGATAGTTGCGCCCCTCGGCGATCAGCAGGCCCCATTCGGGCGTGGGAGGCGGCGCGCCGTAGCCCAGAAAGCCGAGCGTGGAGATGGCGAGGATCGCCGAGCCGAACTGCAGCGCGGCGAGAGCCACGACGGAGGTGAGGGAATTCGGCAAGATATGCCGCAGAAGCACGCGGGCGAAGGTTCCGCCGCTGCCGAAGGCGGCCTCGACATAGTCGCTGGCGCGCACCCGCACCACTTCGGCGCGGGCAAGCCGGGCAAAGCTCGCGATGGAGGTCACCCCCACGGCGATGGCCGCGTGAACGGTGCCGAACCCGAGCAGGATCACGATGCTGAGGGACAGAAGAAGCTGCGGGATCGACAGAAGAACATCGACGCCGCGCATGATGATGGTCTCCACCCTGCCCCGCGCCGAACCGGCAACGAGGCCCAGCGCGGTTCCCACCACGAGGCCTACACCGACCGCCACGATGGCGCCCGCGAGCGAGTTGCCCGCGCCATAGATGATGCGCGCCAGGAGATCGCGACCGATCGCATCGGTGCCGAGCCAGTGCTCGGCGCTGGGGGCGCGCAGCTGCCGGCGCGCCACGCCGACGGTGCCGCTGTGGTTCGTGAACCATTGGGGGACCAGCGCCCACAGGACGACGAGGGCGATGACGAACCAGGACAGCACGAGTCCAGGCTGAATCGTCCTGAGACTAGCGAATCGTGCGGCCCCGGCGGGCCGCGCTAGCGAAAAGTGGCCCCGGTTTCCCGCAGGAACGATGCGCTCATCCAAGACGGGAGCATCGGATTCAATCCCAAGAGTGGAATCCACTTTTGGATCCGATGCTCTAGCGAACCAGCGTCCGGCGAAGAGTGCGGATCTGTCCTGCAGGACGCCCGCATCGGCGCGCGGCAGGCTTCGCCCGGTCGTGTTCATGCCGGTCATGCGACAGCTCCTTGAGTTGTTCTGAGGCGCGGATCGAAGACGGGGTAGAGCAGGTCTACCGTGAGGTTGATGAAAACGAAGGCGAGAGCGGAAAACACGACGAGCGCCTGAAGAACTGCAATGTCCTGGCTGCCGACGGCGCGCTGGGTGAGCCCACCGATCCCGTTGAGGCCGAAGACTGCCTCCGTCACGACTGCGCCGGCCAGAAGCTCGCCGAAGAGGATGCCGCCAATGGTCAGCGTCGGCAGAAGAGCGTTCTTCGCCACATGCCGCCACAGCACCCAGTGATGCGAGGCCCCCTTGGCGCGAGCGACCGCCGCGAACGGTTCGGTCATCACGTCGTCGATGTTGCGCATCAGGATCTGGGCCAGGGGCGCCGAGATCGGAATGGCGAGGGTCAGCACGGGAAGAAGGAGCGCTTCCCAAGGACCGGGGTCGATTACGGGAATGAGCTTGAACTGGAACGAGAAGACCTGGATCAGCAGAATTCCCAGCCAGAACACCGGCGTGGCGACGAAGAGCGACGGAACGGACTGGATGAGGGACCGCAGCCACGAGACGGGAAGCAGCGCCGAGGCGACCGAGATCGAGACCGCCAGCACGACCGCGAGGAGGAAACCGAGCGTTGCCAGCCACAGGGTCGGAGGCAGGTTGGCCAGCAGCAGATCGCTGACGGGAACGCCGGCCTGAATGGAATAGCCGAAATGGCCGGTCAGAAAATTCGCGGCCGTATGAAGATACTGTGCCCAGAAAGGAGCGTCGGCCGCATAGGAGGCGCGGATCTCCGCGATCTGGTCCGGCCCGAGACCCAGCTCAGGATTGAGGAACTTGATGAGAATGGCGTCGCCGGGCAGCGCCTGCAGAAGAACGAACGACACGGTGAAGGCTGACCAGAGAACGAGGGCTGCCTGTCCGACCCTTCCGATCACGTATTGCGGCATGAGAAATCCTGTCTGGGACTCGAGGAGATGTGCCGTGGATCTGCCGGATGCCGACGCAGCATCCGGCGGTCCGGGAATGCTCGATCATCGGACGCGGGAAGTGGAATCCACTTTTGGGCTCAATCCGATGCTCCCTTCTTGGAAAGAGCGCATCGTTCTCGCGAAAACCCGGGGCCACTTTTTCGCACGATGCTCCCTTCCTAGGCGAGCGCATCGTTCTTGCGAAAAACCGGGGCCACTTTCTCGCACGATGCGCTCAGCGCCGGCGCGCAAGCCAGGTGTCGTAGAAGCTGGGACGCCCGACCGCTTCGAAGGAGACACCCTTCACGTAAGGTGCGGCGGCGAAGGCCTGCGGCTCTTCGAAGATCGGAATGGCGTAGGCCTGGTCGACCACGTAATTCTGTACGTCGCCCGCGATGGCGAGGCGCTTCTCACGATCGGGCTCGGAGGCGAGCTGCTCCAGAAGCGTGTTCAGCTTTTCGTCGACGAAGGATTGGACCTTGTCGCTGGTACCGCCCTTCTGCAGCAGCACGTTGCGGTTCGTCGGGTAGTACTGGCTCTTGATCACGTCGGGATCGGCGCGGCCGACCATCGCGGGAGAGACCGGCGCTTTGGCGGGGTCGAGGTTGTTAAGCGTCGTGCTGCCCGAATCCGCCGTCAGCACGTTGAGCTTCACCCCGACCTTTCCCCATTGCTGCGCGACGAGCTGCAGGGTTTCCTTGTTCTGAGGCTGCGGGAGGGATTCATAGGCCGTCAGTTCGAGAGGCTGGCCATCCTTCTGGCGCAGGCCGTTCTGGCCCGCCTTCCAGCCTGCCTCGTCAAGCAGGGCCTTCGCCTTTTCGAGGTCGTAGGACAGTTTCGGCGACAGATCGACATAGCCGAGTGCCGTCCTGGCGATGATCGACGTGGCCTTCGGGTAATGGGCGGAGAAGAGGGTCGAAACGATCTCGTCCGTATCGGTGGCATGCAACAAGGCGCGGCGAACGCGCAGATCCGCCACGAGCGGATTGTCGGGCCGGAACACCACGCTGTTGTTCACGCCGCGCGTGGACGGCGCATGGATCAGGTACCCCTCGTCCTCGACCTGCTTTTCGTCATAGGCCTGGATCTGGCGAATGATGTCGGCCTGCTCTGCGAGAAGAGCGCCGATCCGCACGCTGTCCTCGGACGTGATGATGTACTTGATCGCGTCCAGATAGGCGCGGCCCTGGTGCTCGAGCTTGGCGGGTCCCCAGTTGTAGTCGGGACGCGCCTTGAGCGTGAGTTCGCGGCCCAGCGTTTCGCTGGCCACCACGAAGGGACCGGAGCCGATGATCTTCGTCGCATCGCCCAGAGCCTCGTAGGGCAGCGCGAGGGTTGCGGGTGAGACAAGCCCCGAGCCGATGACGGACGTGCCCTGCAGGAAGCCGGGCGACGACTTCTTGAAGGAAAACTTCACCGTCTGCGGGTCGATGACCTCACTGCGGTCGTAGTTGTTGATCACCTCCGAGACCGGAAGCTTCAGGTCCTTGTTGCCCCGTCCGAAGGTGTCGTAATTCTTCGCGACAGCGGCGGCGTCGAGCGGGGTTCCGTCCGAGAACGTGACGCCCGTGCGGATCTTGAAGGTGTATTCGGTCGCATCGGCATTGACCGTCCAGGATTCTGCGATCCAGGGCTCGATCTCGAGGGTCTTGGGATTCTGATAGGTCAGTTTGTCGGTGATTTGATTGAGAATGCCGCCATTGGGATAGAAGCCGCCTGCGGGCGGGTAGAGGTTCGTATGAGGCTGCTGCTCCAGATAGATGAGCGTTCCACCCTTGACCGGCGTGCCTTCGGTGTCGGCTGCTCTTGCGGAGGCTCCCCACCCGGCGGCACCGGTCAGCAGCGTGGATCCGATCACGGCAAGGCCGAGTTGATTCCTGAAGCGAGATGTGAGCGACACGGTGTTTCCCCTGCACGATGGAATATGGCGCGATGAACAACCGAATTATCGAGCCGGGAAGCCAGGAAAAGCAACGGGAACGTTCTTTTTTTAGAACAAGCCGAACGAGCATTTTCTTCTATCCCGGCGGTCGCCAGGAGACGAAATGTTTCTTTCCCCCGTAAAGCGAGAGGACTCAGCCGTCACGGATCGGACATGGCCGGGCTTGATTGCACTCGAATGTTCGTTATAAAGAACATTAGCACCGAGAGCGGAGGCTCGAAAAGCGAGCCTCCAGGGACATTCCGCCTTGCATTGTCGGAACCGAGCCATGGACGCAACGGACACCAAGATCCTCATGCTGCTGCAGGAGGATGTCAGCATTTCGATCGCGGAGCTCGCCCAGCGGGTGAACCTCTCCCAGACCCCATGCTGGAAGCGCGTGCAGCGACTGGAGGCGACCGGCGTCATCAAAAAGCGCGTCGCGCTCGTCGATCCCGAAAAGGTCGGACTTGGACTGACGGTTTTCGCCTCGGTCGAGATCTCGGATCATTCGGGGGAATGGCTGGAGCGTTTCGCGGGTTTCGTCTCCGCCATGCCCGAAGTCATGGAGCTCTACCGCATGGCCGGAGACGTGGATTACATGCTGCGCGTCGTGGTGCCGGACATGGCGGCCTATGACGGCTTCTACAACAGGCTGATCGAGGCGATCCCACTCAAGAAAGTTACGTCGCGCTTTGCCATGCAGCGGGTGAAATCCACCACCGCCTATGTGCTGCCTCGCGCCGGGCCGAGCTGACCCGGCACGACCCTACGAGAGGGGACGAGATGCGGCCGGGATCCTCGGCCTGACCCGGGTGGGGCAGCCGGAATCGTGAAGCCGACTATAGTCTAAGCTGCAAGGGGAAGCCCTATCTTGACTTGCCCGGGGACAGAAACCAGTGTTCGGCGTTCCGTCGGAGACGGGCCGGCTATCGCCGCTCCTTGTATGTAGTATATTGCCTTGACCGCTTTCCTCCCCAGTGGACGCCCGTTCTTGAAAATGCACGGTCTTGGCAACGATTTCGTCGTCGTCGATGGTCGCAGCGAGCCGTTCCGGCCCTCGCCCGAGGAGATCCGCTGGATCTGCGATCGCCATGTCGGTGTCGGCGGAGACCAGTTGCTGGTGATCGAGCCGGCCGGGATAGTCCACGCCACGGCTCGCATGCGGATCTACAACGTCGATGGTGCCGAAGCTCAGACATGCCTGAACGCGACCCGCTGCGTCGCATGGCTGCTGCTGCGCGAAACCGGCAGCGACGGCCTTGCGCTGGACACCCTAGGGGGCTTGATCGAGGCCGCGCGCGCAGGCGAGAGCGAGGTCTCCCTGCGGCTGTCCGCTCCCCGATGGGACTGGCCCAGCATTCCCCTCGCCTCCGCGGCCGACACCCGCGCGCTCGATCTCGTCTCGGGCCCTCTTGCGCATCCCACGGCGGTGAATGTCGGCAACCCGCACCTCGTCTGCTTCGTCGAAAGCCGCGATGCGATCGACGTGCCGCGCTGGGCTCCCGCGATCCAGAACGACCCGATGCTTCCGGAAGGAGCCAATGTGGGCGTGGCGGAAATGGCCGCCCCGGACTTGATCCGGCTGGTGGTGTGGGAGCGGCCGGGCATCCTGACCCGCGCCTGCGGCAGCGGCGCCTGTGCGGCCGTGCTCGCGGCGCGGCGCCGCGGACTCACCCGCGAGAACCGGGTCACGGTCGATATGCCGGGAGGGCGATTGCGCATCGACATCCACGACGATGAAAGCGTGACCCTCACCGGACCGGCGGCCGTCGCCTTCGCCGGCCGGCTTCCGATCGATTTAAAGGTAGCATGATGTCCGCCCACCCGATTGTCGTCGTTGATCAGGTTTCCAAGACCTTTCGCTCGGCCCATGGGCGCGGCGAACATCGCGCCCTCGACAAGGTGTCCCTGTCCATCGAACCGGGGCAGGTGCTCGTCATCATCGGCCCGTCGGGTTCCGGCAAGAGCACGCTGCTGCGCACCCTGAACGCCCTGGAGAGCTTCGACAGCGGCCGCATCGTCATCGACGGTGTTTCGCTGAGCGACAAGAAGACGGACCTCAACCGTCTGCGGGCCGAGATCGGCATGGTGTTCCAGCACTTCAACCTGTTCCAGCACAAGACGGCTTTGGACAACGTCGTGCTGCCCCAGGTGGTCGTCCGCAAGCGCTCCCGCGAGGAGGCGGTCGCGCGCGCCCGCGACCTGCTGGCGAAGGTCGGCATCGCGGATCGTGCCAGCCACTACCCGAGCCAGCTGTCGGGCGGCCAGCAGCAGCGCGTCGCGATTGCGCGTGCGCTCGCCATGGATCCGAAGATCATGCTGTTCGACGAGGCGACCTCCGCCCTCGACCCGGAAATGGTCGGCGGCATTCTGGACCTTATGCGCAAGCTCGCGGATGACGGCATGACGATGGCGGTTGTCACCCACGAGATGGGCTTTGCCCGCGAGGTCGCGGACCGTATCGTCTTCATGGATGAGGGACGGATTGTTGAAGAAGGAGAGCCCGGCCCCTTCTTCGCCTCGCCGTCCCACGAGAGAACCCGGGCGTTTCTGGACCAAATCCTCTGAGCCGAAGGCTACGGAGGAATACGCCGAACGACTAACAGGAGGGAGACCACATGACGAAACTACGCAATATGATCATGGCTGCCGTAACGGCTTGCCTGGGCTTCGCAAGCGCCGCGCATGCGGACGAGATGGACGAAATCTTGAAGCGCGGTGAGCTGCGCGTCGCCGTTCAGACGCAGGGCGCTCCGGTCAGCTTCGTCGACAAGAACGGAGAGCGCACCGGTCTCGCGGTCGAGCTCGCCAAGATGATGGGGGCAGACCTGGGCGTGAAGGTCACGTTCCAGGACTACGACTGGAAGGGCCTGATTCCGGCGCTTCTGTCCGGCAAGGTCGATATGATCGCCGCCGACATGACCCCGACGCCCCAGCGCGCCGCGCAGCTTCTGTTCTCCCGCCCGATGTTCTACCAGGAAACCGTCGCGGTCGCCCCCAAGGACGCGTCGTACAAGTCCTGGCAGGACCTCAACAAGGACGGCCTCAACATCGGCGCCACCCAGGCCAGCTCCTACGGCGATGCGGTGAAGAAGTTCATGCCCAAGGCGAACCTCAAGGAATTCGCCGGCGGCACGGCGGCCGTGGCCCAGGCTCTCTCGAGCGGCCGTCTCGATGGTGCGGTGTCGGACCTCGGTAACGTCACCAACTTCGTGCGCGAGTTCGGCAACCTGAAGATTCTCGACGGTGTCATCACCCGTGAGCCCCTCGCTTTCGCCACTCAGCCCAATGCCTTCCACCTGAAGCTCTGGCTCGACAACTATGTGGAGCTGATCACGGCCGACCGCCGCCTCGAGAACATGGTGAACTACTGGTGGAACTCCACCGACTGGGAAAAAGACCACAAGTAAGCGGCTCATCTGCGGGCAGCCGGCCTTTGGGCCGGCTGCCCTCCCGCGCACCAATTCCCTAGAGCGTGTTTCGGCGAAGCGGACCGGCTCGTCGAAGCAAGCGACCCAGCAAAGAAGAGAGATGTTTCCCCGCGCGGAAACAACTCAGGACAGTGATGACCTGGCTCCTCGACTACTACAATTATCGCATCGTGGCGCAGTATCTCGGCCGCTTCGCAGAGGGGCTGGGCAACACGCTGACGGCTGCGGGCGTGAGTCTCATCCTGTCGCTTGTGCTCGGAACCCTCGTCGCCCTCACTCTCCTGTCGAGCCGCACGGGTCTTCGCAAGCCCGTCGAGGGCTATGTGGCCTTCATCCGGGCGACACCCCTCCTGGTCCAGATCTATCTCGTCTATTACGGCCTTCCTGCCCTTCTGCCCGTCGCGAAGAGCTGGAACGACATGTATTTCGGGATCGCCGCCCTGACCCTGAACAGCGCTCCCTATATGGGCGAGATCATCCGCGCGGGGATCGAATCCGTCCCTCGCGGCCAGATCGAGGGCGCCAAGGCAGTCGGGATGAATTACGCTCAGCGGATGCGCTACGTGGTTCTTCCGCAAGGCTTCGCCAACACGCTTCCCCCGCTGATCGGCCAGACGGCGGTTCTCATCAAGGACACATCGCTGCTGTCCATCATCACGGTTTTCGAGTTCACGAGCGCCGGCATTCTCCTGAACAGCGAGCGGGTGCGGCCCAACGAAAGCTTCCTCACCATCGCGATGGGTTACCTGCTGATCTATCTCCTGATCCTCCTCCTGTCCCGCGGTGTGAAGCAATGGCTGGCCGGCCCCGCCTGGAACGCGCAGGGCTGATCCGATGTTCGAACGCTACTGGTCCATCACCTTGTCCCTGCTGCCCTTCCTCTGGAAAGGGTTTCTGGAGACGCTCTCCGTCTCTCTCGTGGCCATTGTGGCCGGCTCGCTGATCGGGGCTCTGATCGGCCTCGTGCGCAGCCAGCGCGTGCCCGTCCTCACCGGACTTTTCGGCCTCTACATCCACATCCTGCGCGGAACCCCATTCCTCGTTCAGCTCTATGTCTTCTACTTCGTGCTGCCGAACACCGGGCTTTCCTGGCTCAGCTGGGACTCGCGCACTGCAGCCTTCGTGTCGCTCTCGGTCTATACCTCGAGCTATGTGGCCGAGATTGTGAAGGGTGCCGTCGAGGCCGTGCCGCGCGGCCAGTCGGAGGCGGCAACCGCGCTCGGCATGACCCGCCTTCAGCGCCTCTGGTACGTCGTCATCCCGCAGGCGCTGAAACTGACTGTGCCGCCGATGAGCGGCGTCTACGTGATGATCATCAAGAGCACGGCCATCCTGTCGGTGGTGGGAATCTCGGAACTGACCCGCCAGGGGGAGGTGTCGATCCTGCGTTTCCCGCGGGACGTTCTGTTCATCTATGGCCTCATCGCGTTCATCTACTTCCTGTACTGCTATCCCGTTCTGCGGTTCGCCCGCTGGGCCGAGCGCCGGGTGGGTGCGGCCCGAACGATCGATCTGGATTGACCGGATGCTGAGTTCCTTCCCACGCGTGCCACTCCTTTCCGGTCCGACGCCTCTGGAGCGCATGGCGCGAGCCGGCAGCCACACCGGGCATCCGCAGCTCTGGGTCAAGCGGGACGACTGCATGTCCCTCGCCTTCGGCGGCAACAAGCTGCGCAATCTCGAGTTCTGGCTCGGCCAAGCCTTGGAGCAAAACAGCGACATTCTGGTCATCGCGGGCGCTTCTCCATCCAACCAGATCCGGCTGACGGCTGCGGCTGCGGCCAGGATGGGACTGGAATGCCTGGTGCTCTACGCGGGCCCGGACGTCTCGCCTCCGCACAGCAACCACCTGCTGACGGGAATGATGGGAGCTCAGATCCGTTGCCTCGGCGAGGTCGATGAAGGGATGCGCGCGAGGCTGGCAAGCCAGGCCGTCGCGGATCTCGCCGCTGCTGGGCGTCGCCCCTACCTGGTAGGAGATCCGATCATCGGCGCGCTCGGCTATGTGCGCGCCGCTCGGGAACTTCACGAGCAGGCCGTCGCGGCAGGGCTCGACCTGCGCCACGTCGTGCTCCCGGGCTCCATGGGCGTCACGGAGGCCGGGATGATCCTGGGCGCGGCCATGCTCGGCCTGCCATGGACCTTTCACCTCGTCAGCGTCGAATACGAAGCGCACGATCTCGAAGCACGGATCAGGGGTATCCTTGCCGATCTGTGCCGGTCGCCCGAGTTCGAGCCCACGCACGACATGCTGGATCGCGTGCGCATTCATATGGATCAGTTGGGCGCGGGATACGGCAAGCCGACCGCTGCGTCCATCGAAGCCGGTCATCTCTTCGCGCGCCTTGAGGCTCTCCTTCTCGAGCAGACCTATGTGGCAAAAGCGTTCGCCGGGCTGCTCAGCTGCGTTGCCAGAGGAGATATTCCCGCTCATGAGGCGGCCTGCATCGTCCATACGGGCGGTACGCCAGCCCTGTTCAGTCCGCCATCGCCGCTCTTAGGTTAACGGCCGGAGCGCACTGGCGCATGGCCTGAGCGTCTCGTGGCCCCAACGAGGTCAGGCCTTCATGGCCAAGAAGCCTATCGCCATCGTCAGTCGCACCTTTGCCGGCGAACCGGATCCACGTCGTCGAGAATGGCTCTAGCGCATCGTGCGGCCCCGGTTTTCGCTGACGCGGCCCGCCGGGTCCGCACAATGCGCTCATCTAAGGAATGGAGCATCGGATTGGATCCCAGAAGTGGGTCCACTTTTCACGTCCGATGCTCTAGCCCGCATCGCTTCCAAGCTCTCCGACCTGCTCCGGACCGGCAACCTCCTTGGCTATCGGACTCTTGGCTTCCGGAAACGTCGACACCGCCTTCGCCACGAGCGGATCGACGCTCCGGAGGTCGGTGCGGACGTGCTCGAGAAGCGTGGCCCTCATGGCAGGCGTCCAGAACGCAACCAGATGGTCGTGGATGCCACGGGCGGCCTGATCCTCGGGATAGGACCGGAAGAAGGATGCGATCTGGTTGGCCATGCGGACCAGCTTTTCTGTGCTCATACCAGTACATCCCGCTCGCGAATCCGTTCCAAGCCGTGGAACACTGTGATGCTGTCTCTGCGTGCAATTCCGATGAGCGTGATATCGAGATGGCGCGCGCGCTCGAGCGCCAGCGACGTCGGCGCCGAAATGGCCACCAATGTTCTCGCTCCGAAGATCGCCACCTTTTCGACCAGCTCGAACGAGCAGCGGCTCGTGACGACGACGAAGCCCTTGTCCGGACTCGCGCCGGACCGGCACAGGGCTCCGATGAGCTTGTCGAGCGCATTGTGGCGGCCGACATCCTCTCGCACTTCGACGATCGTTCCGTCGAGAGCGGCCCAGGCCGCCGCATGAACCGCATGCGTGATCCCGTTCAGGTGCTGCATGCTTTCAAGCCGGGTCAGCGCGCGGCGCAATGCGTCAAGTGCGATATCCGGCGCGGTCCCGCGTGAGCGCAAAGCCTGCGGCAGAGCTTTCAAATCGTCGATGCCGCATACTCCGCAACCGGTTCGGCCGGACAAGGCCCGCTTGCGGGCCAAGTGCTCGTGAAGCCGCTCAGGCATCAGGTCAATGACGAGCCGCAATCCTCCGGCATCCGTTTCGACGCGCACGCCGCGGATGTCCTCGGATCGCTGAACCACGCCTTCGGTGATGCTGAAGCCGACGGCGAAATCTTCGAGGTCGGATGGCGTCGTCATCATGACGGCGAACGGGATGCCGCCATAGATCAGATTGACCGGCACCTCGACTGGAACCGCCCGGACCGCCGAAACAGGCTCGCCTCCGGCAAAGATCAGAACCGTGGAGGGCGTCTCCTCCACCTCGGGAATTGGCGGGCTTTGTCTATTCGGCGGCGCTGACATGGGCTTCGATACGCTTGAGAGCTTCGTCCTCTTCGAAGAACCGGGCCTGCCAGTCCGACGGGCGGTTTGTCCGGCGCACCTGCACCGCCGTCACCTTGTATTCCGGGCAGTTGGTGGCCCAATCGGAATAGTCGGTGGTGATCACGTTGGCACCGGTCTTGGCATGATGGAACGTCGTGTAGACTACCCCCGGCTGCATCCGCTCGCTGATCCGGGCCCGCAGGGCGATATCGCCAGAGCGGCTCTCGACCGAAACGAGGTCGCCGTCGAGAATGCCGCGGCTCTCCGCATCGAAGGGATGGATCTCCAGCACGTCCTCTTCATGCCAACGACTATTCTCCGTACGCCGCGTCTGCGCGCCAACATTGTACTGCGACAGGATGCGCCCTGTCGTGAGAATCAGCGGGAAGCGCGGCCCGGTCCGCTCCTCGGTGGCCACGAACTCGGTGATCATGAACTTGCCTTTGCCGCGCACGAACCGGTCCACATGCATCATCGGCGTGCCGAGGGGAGCGGCCTCGTTGCATGGCCACTGGATCGACCCCAGCCGTTCCAGCTTGTCATAGGAAACGCCCGCGAAGCTCGGCGTGAGGCAAGCAATCTCATCCATGACCTCGCCGGGATGCGTGTAGCGCATCGGAAAGCCGAGAGCGTTCGAAAGCGCGATGGTGACTTCCCAATCGGCCAGGCCGCTCAGGGGCGGCATGACCTTGCGCACCCGGTTGATGCGCCGCTCGGCATTGGTGAACGTGCCGTCCTTTTCCAGGAACGAGGAGCCCGGCAGGAAGACATGGGCGTATTTGGCGGTTTCGTTCAGGAAGATGTCCTGAATGACGATGCAGTCCATCGCCTGCAGGCCCGCGGTGACATGCTGCGTGTCCGGATCGGACTGGGCGATGTCCTCACCCTGGATGTAGAGCCCCTTGAAGGAGCCGGCCACGGCCTCGTCGAGCATGTTGGGAATGCGAAGACCGGGATCGCCGTCGAGTTCCACGCCCCAGAAGGCTTCGAACATCTGCCGCGTGGCGTCGTCGGAGACGTGCCGGTAGCCGGAGAATTCATGCGGGAACGAGCCCATGTCGCAGGAGCCCTGGACGTTGTTCTGGCCGCGCAACGGATTGACGCCGGTGCCCGGCTTGCCGATGTTGCCGGTCGCCATGGCGAGATTGGCCATGCCCATCACCATGGTCGAGCCCTGGCTGTGCTCGGTGACGCCGAGCCCGTAATAGATGGCGGCACGGCCACCCGTCGCGTAGAGGCGCGCGGCCGCCCGCACGTCGGCGGCCGGAACCCCGGTCAGGGGCTCCACGGCCTCGGGCGAATGGCGCTCCTCGGCGATGAAGCGCGCCCAGCTCTCGAAGTCGTCGAGATCGCAGCGCTCGCGCACGTAAGCCTCGTCGACCAATCCCTCCGTCACGATCACATGCGCGATGGCGTTGATCATGGCGACGTTGGTGCCGGGCTGCAGGGGCAGGAAATAATCCGCTTCGACATGCGGGGTTCGCACAAGATCGATCCGGCGCGGGTCGATCACGATGAGGCGGGCTCCCGCGCGCAGCCGCTTCTTCATGCGCGATGCGAAGACCGGATGGCCGTCCGTGGGGTTCGCGCCGATGACGACGATGACATCCGCCGCCGCCACGGAGGCAAAGTCCTGGGTGCCCGCGGACGTACCGAGCGTGGTCTTGAGGCCGTAGCCGGTCGGCGAATGGCAGACCCGGGCGCAGGTATCGACGTTATTGTTGCCGAAGCCCGCGCGGACGAGCTTCTGAACCAGGAAGGTCTCCTCGTTGGTGCAGCGCGAGGACGTGATGCCGCCGACGGATCCGCGGCCATATTGCGCCTGGATGCGCTTGAACTCGCTTGCGGCGTAGTCCAGCGCCTCGTTCCACGACACCTCGCGCCACGGATCCGTGATCGCCTGTCGGATCATCGGCTTGGTGATGCGGTCCTTGTGCGTGGCATAACCCCAGGCAAACCGGCCCTTGACGCAGGAGTGGCCCTCGTTGGCCTGGCCGTGCTTGTAGGGCACCATGCGCACGACGGTGCTGCCCTGCATCTCAGCCTTGAAGGAACAGCCGACGCCGCAATAGGCGCAGGTCGTCACCACCGAATGCTCCGGCTGGCCCAGGGCGATGATGCTGTTCTCGTTCAGCGTCGCGGTCGGGCAGGCCTGCACGCAGGCGCCGCAGGAGACACATTCGGATCCGAAGAAGTCCAGGCCGCCGGGCGAGACCCGGGATTCGAAACCGCGGCCCTGGATGGTCAGGGCGAAGGTGCCCTGCACCTCTTCGCAGGCCCGCACGCAGCGCGAGCACACGATGCACTTGGAATCCTCGAAAGTAAAATACGGGTTCGAGGTGTCCGTCGGCGCGTCGAGATGGTTCTCGCCGGCATAGCCATAACGCACCTCGCGCAAGCCCACGGCGCCCGCCATGTCCTGCAACTCGCAGTCGCCGTTGGCGGAACAGGTCAGGCAATCGAGCGGATGATCGGAGATGTAGAGCTCCATCACGCCGCGCCGCAGATCGGCGAGGCGCGGCGTCTGCGTGTGCACCACCATGCCCTCCTCGACCGGCGTCGTGCAGGAGGCGGGCGTTCCACGCCGTCCTTCGATCTCGACGAGGCAGAGGCGGCAGGAGCCGAAGGCTTCAAGGGCATCGGTGGCGCAGAGCTTCGGGATCGCGGTCCCCAGCGTCATGGCGGCGGCCATGACGGAGGTTCCGGCCGGCACGGCAACAGGCATGCCGTCGATGGTCAGCGACACCGTCTCGCCGGCGACGGGAACCGGCGTGCCGTAATCGACGTCCTGGATCAGGGGCATGGGAGAACTCCCTTACTCTGCCGCCGCGGGAACCCGCGGCGCTTTGTCGAAATCCTCGGGAAAATGCCTCAGCGCGCTCATCACCGGCAACGGGGTGAGCCCACCCATCGCACAGAGCGAGGCATCGGTCATGAGAGTGCAGAGGTCCTCGAGCACTTGGAAATTCTTCTCCAGCTCGCTCCCGGCGATGATCCGGTCCATCACCTCGACGCCCCGCACGGCACCGATACGGCAGGGCGTGCACTTGCCGCAGCTCTCGGCCGCGCAGAACGCGAAGGCGAAGCGCGCCTGCCGGGCGAGGTCCACGCTGTCGTCGAACACCACGATGCCGCCGTGACCGAGCATCCCCTTCTCGGACGCGAGCGCCTCGTAATCCAGGGGAAGATCCAGCATCGCGGCCGGGAAATAGGCTCCAAGGGGCCCACCGATCTGGACCGCCTTCACGGGCCGCCCAGACGCCGTTCCGCCGCCGAAATCCTCGATGATCTCCCGCAGGGTCGCTCCGAAGGCGAGCTCGATCAGGCCGCCACGCTTGACGTTGCCGGCCAGCTGAACCGGCAGCGTGCCCCGCGAGCGGCCCATGCCGCAATCGGCATAGGCCTGCGCCCCGTGCGCCAGGATCCACGGCACCGTGCCCAAGGATAAGACGTTGTTGACGACGGTCGGCTTGCCGAACAGCCCGTGCAGGGCCGGCAGCGGCGGCTTGGCCCGCACCATGCCGCGCTTGCCTTCCAGGCTTTCGAGCAAGGATGTCTCCTCGCCGCAGATATAGGCCCCTGCTCCCAGCCGCGTCTCGATTGTGAAGGCGCGGCCCGATCCCAGCACGGATGCCCCCAGATAGCCGGCCTTCGCAGCAACCTCGATCGCCTTCGAGAGGGTCCGGTAGGCATGCGGATATTCGGAGCGGATATAGACGAACCCCTTGGTGGCTCCGACCGCCAGCCCGGCGATCGTCATGCCCTCGATCAGGGCGAAGGGATCGCCCTCCATCAGCATGCGGTCGGCGAAGGTGCCGCTGTCGCCCTCGTCGGCATTGCAGACGATGTACTTCTGATCCGCTTCGGCGTGGAGAACCGTGCCCCACTTGATGCCGGTCGGGAACCCCGCGCCGCCGCGTCCCCGCAGACCGGACAGCTGGACCTCATCCACGATGGCCTGCGCCTCCCGAGAGAGGGCGCGCTCGAGACCGGCATAGCCGCCGTGGCTCCGGTAATCCTCGAGCGACAAGGGATCGACGAGGCCGCAGCGGGCGAAGGTCAGGCGGGTCTGACGGGCCAGATAGGGCTGATCCTCCAGGAGGCCGAGGCGGAGCGGGTGATCCTTTCCGTCGAGGAAGCCGGCCTCGAACAACGCCACGATATCGGCAGGCTTGAGCGGCCCGTAGGCGATCCGGCCCTCGGCCGTCTCGACCTCCACCAGTGGCTCGAGCCAGAACAATCCTCGCGAGCCGGTCGAGACGATTTCCAGTGCTATTCCACGACGGGATGCCTCCTCCACCAGGAGGGCGGCGATCCGGCGGGAACCGAGGGCAAGGGATGCGGCATCGGCTGAAATGAACACCCTGGTCATAGCCCCCTCGCCTCCCGGGCGACCGCGTCGAGCGTCCCGGGGTCGAGGCGCCCGATCGGCTCGCCGTCGTAAAGGGCGGACGGGGCGCAGGCGCACAGGCCCAGGCAATAGACCCCCTCGACCGTCAGGCTGCCGTCCGGCGTCGTCTCGCCCCAACCGATGCCGAGCGTCGCGAGGAATTCCTGTGCGACAACGGCGCCATTCATCGACTGACACGCCTCGGCCCGGCAGAGCTTGAGAACATGCTTCCCGGCGGGCGCGTCCCGGAAATCATGGTAGAAGGTGACGGTTCCATGGATCTCGGCGCGCGACAGGTTGAGGGCCGAAGCTATCATTGGCACCGCCTCCTCCGGGACATAGCCAAACTCATCCTGTAAGGCACGAAGGATCGGCAGCGTCGGTCCGTCCAGAGAAGCCTGTGCCCTGATGATCTCGCTCAACCGCGTCAGATCGCTCTCGACAAGCTTGGGCATTTACCTACCTGGGTTCTTGATATTTTGGCCAGAGTGCGCGCCTCGGGCGGGATATGCAATCGAGATTGTTGACCCATGCATCACGATTCACAGAGCCTCAAAGCCTGCACCGAAGCTGAGTTCCTGAGACGATGAGGAACGAGACTGGGATCCGCAGATCGCCCTTGCGAGCGCGGCCCGCCGGGTCAGCACGATGCGCTGGAGCATCGAGCGCAAAAGTGGGCACCGGTTTTGCGCGAAAAGATGCTCGAAAACATCAACTGACAGCATCGGATGTGGGTTCGACGTCACGTCCGATGCTGTAGCCCTCCCCTCGCCCGAGCGCCAAGGCTCCGTAACGCAGCGGCAGCCTCCCTTGAGGCTCCGTCCGACGGCAAGCCCATTCCCGATGTTCCGGGCGCTGCGGATCGGCCGAGTCGCAGCGCCCGGAAGGCGCGCGCCTATGCGGCAGCGGCCTGCTTGGATTTGGCCGTATGGGATGCGATCAGATCCATCAGCTCCGGCGAAAGACAATCGTAGGGCTCGAGGCCGAGCTCTCTCAGGCGCGCCCGCACTTGCGGCATCTGGGCCGGATCGGCGCCGGACTCGATGACCGATGACACGAACGCCGCGAATCCCGGCGCTGCCCACCCTTTTTCGGGCGAGAGTTCCGTGTGGATGAAGTCGAGTCCGTAGAAGGGATGGTTGGGGTTTTCGATCCGGCCGAACATGTGGACGCCGCAAACCTTGCATGCGTGCCGCTGAATCGTGGCAGTCGGATCCACGACCTGAAGCTTGTCCGCGTTCGCCGTAACGGTCACGTTTTCGCGCGGCACGACCGCAACCATAGCGAACAACGCGCCATTCGGCTTCCAGCACTTGGTACAGCCGCACATGTGGTTGTGAGCGCTGTTGCCCTTGATCTCGACGACGACTGGATCGTCGGCGCACTTGCACTTAAGCGTGCCGCCGGCAAAGCTGGGATCGCCGGGGGTTACGCCATTATCGACGGCAGGATGAATCGAGAGAGACACTGTCATTGAACTCTCCTTCGTGCAGCGGAAGTCTGGTCCACAGACCGGCACAGCTTATCACAGGGAGCGTCCACGCTGCAGACGAAAAAAGAGATCAAGACAAATGCCGCAGGCGCTGCACTTGCGGCACCCGCACGCTTTCGGGCTGGTTTAGCCGAGGCGCTCGGCGTGCCAGCGCAGGTGATCCTCGATGAAGCTCGCGATGAAGAAATAGGAATGGTCGTACCCCTCCTGCCGGCGCAGGGTGAGCGGCTGGCCCGCCCGGGCGCAGGCCGCCTCCAGAAGCTGCGGCTTCAGCTGGCTCTCGAGGAAGCTGTCGGCCGTCCCCTGATCGACCAGGAGATCGGGCACGCGGGCACCGCGCTCGATCAGCGCGCAGGCATCATAGTCGCGCCAGGCGGCGCGGTCGGAGCCGAGATAGTGCGACAGGGCCTTCTCGCCCCACGGGCAGTTCATCGGCGCGGCGATCGGCGCGAAGGCCGAGACCGCCTGGAAGCGCCCGGGATTGCGCAGGGCGATGGTGAGCGCCCCGTGGCCGCCCATGGAATGCCCCATGATGCCCTGGCGGTTCATGTCGGCGGGCAGGCTGTCCGCCACCAGGGACGGCAGCTCGCGTTCGAGATAGGAGCGCATGCGGTAGTTCTGCGCCCAGGGCTCCTGCACGGCGTCGACGTAAAAGCCGGCGCCGAGGCCGAAATCGTAGGCGCCCTCGGGGTCGTCCGGCACACCTTCGCCGCGCGGGCTGGTGTCCGGCGCGACGAGCAGGAGGCCGAGCTCCGAGGCCATGCGCTGCGCGCCCGCCTTGACGGTGAAATTCTCTTCCGTGCAGGTCAGGCCCGACAGGAACCACACCACCGGCACCTGGCCCGTTTCGGCCTGCGGCGGCACGAAGGCGGCAAGCCGCATCGGCGTGCCGGTCGCCTGCGAGACGTGCCGGTAGACGAACTGCGTGCCCCCGAAGGAGCGCGATTGCGAGACGGTCTCGAAGCTCACCTCATCGCCTCCTTGATCAATACACGATCACGGAGCGGATCGACTTGCCCTCGTGCATGAGGTCGAAGGCGGTGTTGATCTCCTCGAGCGGCATCTGATGGGTGATCAGGTCGTCGATGTTGATCTTGCCCTCCATGTACCAGTCGACGATCTTGGGCACGTCCGTGCGCCCGCGCGCGCCGCCAAACGCGGTGCCCTTCCAGACCCGCCCGGTCACCAGCTGGAACGGCCGCGTGGCGATCTCCTTGCCGGCCTCCGCCACGCCGATGATGATGCTCTCGCCCCAGCCGCGATGGCAGCATTCGAGCGCCTGGCGCATCACGTCGGTGTTGCCGGTGGCGTCGAACGAGAAGTCGGCGCCGCCGCCGGTCAGGTCGACGATCGCCTGCACCACCTTGTCGGGGCCGATCTCCTGCGGGTTGACGAAGTCGGTCATGCCGAACTTTTCCGCCATCGCGCGCTTGCCCGGGTTGAGGTCGACCCCGATGATCTTGTCGGCCCCGACCATGCGCGCGCCCTGGATCACGTTGAGGCCGATGCCGCCCAGGCCGAACACCACCACGTTGGCGCCCGGCCACACCTTGGCGGTGTAGAGCACCGCCCCGATCCCGGTGGTCACCCCGCAGCCGATATAGCAGATCTTGTCGAAGGGCGCGTCCTCGCGCACCTTGGCGAGCGCGATCTCGGGCAGCACGGTGAAGTTGGCAAAGGTCGAGCAGCCCATGTAGTGGAACACGGTCTCGCCGTCGCAGCGGAAGCGGCTCGTGCCGTCGGGCATGACGCCCTGGCCCTGCGTGGCCCGGATCGCGGTGCACAGGTTGGTGCGGCGCGACAGGCAGGATTTGCAGTTGCGGCATTCGGGCGTGTAGAGCGGGATGACATGGTCGCCGGGCTTGAGCGTGGTCACGCCGGGGCCGACCTCGCGCACGATGCCGGCGCCCTCATGGCCGAGGATGGCCGGGAACTTGCCCTCGGAATCGAGGCCCGAGAGGGTGTAGGCGTCGGTGTGGCACACGCCCGTGGCCATCACCTCGACCAGCACCTCGCCGGCTTTCGGCCCCTCCAGCCGGATCGTCTCAATCGTCAGAGGCTTGCCAGCCTCCCACGCCACTGCAGCTCGCATGTCCATTGCATTCCTCCCTTGGTTCTGCCCGCAGCGCTCCCGTGAGGCCGTCGGACCTTCGAGAATAATCGGCCGAGTCCGAAGTTGCTCCTCCTTGGCAGGTCCGGCTAAAGATGGGCCTGGATGCTCCGTGCGATCTCAAGGAGCCGCTGCTCCAGGAGAACCGGCGTTTCACAGACGGAGCTGAGCGCCTGAGATCTCTCCTCGAAAATCCGCTTGTCCCATTGGAAGCGGATTTCGATGTCCTGAATCTCCTTCACGGGTTCGGCGCCGGGCTCGTCCTTTGCGGCGGTGATCTCGTCGGCCTCCGCGCGAATTCTCTCGGCAAGCTGCTCCTGACCGCGGGCATAGCGCTCGATACCGGCGATGACGCGAGACCGTTCCGTGTTGACGATCTCGAGAGCGCCCGCGAACACACGGGTGAGGCGCTCCGCCTTCCGCTCGCCGGTCTGCTCCGCGAATGCCTCGACCAAGGCGTCGATCTCGTCCGTCCGCGTGCGGCGCGAAGCCAGACGCTGGGCCAGCGCTGCCGCTTCCGGGTCCCCCTGCCAGGATCCGGCCTCCTCAAGGTCTGGCCCCGACCACACCGTGCTGGCCGCCACCACCGGCACCTTCTGCTGGACACAAGGCCACGCGGAATCCGAAGGAGACTGTGCCCACGCGGCAGGACAAAGTCCCGCACTCACGATTGCCACGCCACACCATGAGAAACGCCTCATGCCAACTCTCCCGGGGGCCCGCCGCGACGGGTCATGACACCGCGCGCAGGATCATACGCCACAACGGCGAGCAGAAAGAAGATGATTGTCGCGGAGGCAACAACGAGCAGCGCGACCGGCTCGAAGGAGCCATAGAGTGCGTGGCGGACCAACTCGACCGCATGCGTGAACGGGTTCACCCGGCAGATCAGGTAGAGCGCCTCGCTGGATTCCCGGATGCGCCAAAGCGGATAGAGGGCGGAGGACGCAAAGAACATCGGAAAGATCACGAAGTTCATCACGCTGGCGAAGTTCTCGAGCTGACGGACGAGCGACGACAGGAACAGGCCGATCGCGCCGAGCATCAGCCCTGACAGCACAAAGGCCGGAAGCGCAGTCAGATAGCCGATCGGCGGGATCTCGACCTCCCAGAAATGGGCGATCGCGAGAAAGACATAGACCTGAGCGAGAGACACCAGAACGCTCGCGGCAAGCTTGGCCAGCAGGAGAGACCAGCGCGGAAACGGGCTGGTGAGAAGAACCCGCATCGAGCCGACTTCGCGGTCGTAAACCATGGACAGCGACGACTGCATGCCGTTGAAGAGCTGGATCATGACCGCGAGACCAGGGACGACATACACCTCATAGAGGACATAGGTCTCGTATGGAGGCATGATCGAGACCCCGAGGATACTGCGAAACCCCGCGGCGAAGATGAAGAGCCAGACGAGCGGCCGGACCAGGGCTGAGAGAAAGCGCCCTCGCTGATTGAGGAAGCGCAGGAACTCCCGCCGCGCAATGCCCCCGAAGCAGGTGATGTAGCCGGCGGGACCGAGCCTGCCGCCGCCGACCGTCATATCGCTCATGCGTTCTCCTTGATCCGTCTGTCGCTCGTCAGCCTGCGGAACGTGGCGGTGAGGTCGCCTTGCTGCGCGATCGTCCGGACAGGTCCGCTCGCGATCACCCGGCCCTCGTGGAGCATCACGAGATCGTCGTCGGAGTCGACTTCGTCGAGCAGATGAGTGGCCCACAGAGCCGACAGGCCATCCTCGCGCACGAGCCCCCGGATATCGGCAACGATGTCGGATCGCGACGCCACGTCGAGCCCGACCGTCGGCTCGTCGAGCAGCAGGAGGCGCGGCCGATGGACGAGGGCGCGGGCGATCTCGGCCCGGCGGGCCTGACCGCCCGACAGGTTCCGCACCTTGTCGTCCATTCGCTCGGCAAGACCGACCCGCTTGAGAAGCATGACGCAACGTTCCTGCGTCTGATGCCTGGTGATTCCGTGGAGCGATGCGTGATAGACGAGGTTCTGGAGGATCGTGAGGTCGGGATCGAGAGTTCGGGTCTGAAACACGATGCCCAGACTGGCAAGCGCCCGTGACGGATCCTGATGAATGTCGCAGCCGAAGACCCGCACGGTTCCGGTGCGGCTGTGATAGAGCCGCGTGACGATCGCGAAAAGCGTCGTCTTGCCGGCTCCGTTGGGACCAAGGAGCGCCACGACACGGCCTTGCGGGACATGCAGGGAGACGTCCCGGAGGACCTGCCGTTTCCCGAACCAGTGGCTCACGTTCTCGACACTCAGAGCAGCGACCCGATGATGGGGCGTCTGATCCGGTCCGGCATTTCCCGCGATTGCGTCCATCGCACGCGCTCCTTACTCCGGCGTCACGGCCACGCCCCAGGGGGCCCGTCCGACGCCGATGCTCTTGACGACCCTGAGCTTCTCGACGTCGATCACCGAAACATCGTTGGAGACGCCGTTCGTCGCGAAGAGGAGCTTGTCGTCGGGCGTGAAGGCAAGTTGCCACACGCGCTGGCCGACAAGCAGATACTTCTCGACCTCGAGGGTGTCCGTGTTCACCACAGCCACCCGGTTGGCCGGACCGAGCGCCACGAAGGCCCTGCTGCCATCCCGGGTCAGTCTCACGCCGACCGGCTGGATGGCTTCCTTCGGGAGGCCCGGAATCCTGAAACCGATCTTCTTGACGATCTTGCGCGTCTCCGCATTGATGACGCTGACCGTGCCCCCCAGTTCGGATGAGACCCACAGCATCTTGCCGTCCGCCGAGAACTCGGCGAAGCGCGGCCTTGCGTCGACGAGCACATTGTCGAGGACCTTATAGGATTGCGTGTCGATGAAGTGAGCCATGTTGGTCGTTTCAGAGGTGTTCACGAGCACCTTGCCGTCGGGGCTGACGCCCATTCCTTCCGGCTCGACCCCCACGGGAACCTCTTTCACGACGATGTTTTTTTCGATGTCCAGGACCGTCACCTGGTTGTCGTCCTCATTGGCGATGTAGAGCGGATTTCCGGCCGGATGCAGGGCGAAGAGTTCGGGGTCCGCTCCCGATTTCAGGGAGCGCAGGATCTTGAAGGACTTGGTGTCCATGACGTCGATCCTGTTGTCGTCGCTGGCGCAGATCAGGAGGTTCTTCCCATCCTTTGTGATGAGGATTCCGCGCGGGCGGCGCCCGACCTTCACCGTGGAGACGACCCGAAGCCCCTCCGAGTCGATCACCGTGACCGTGTTGTCCTTTTCGTTGGAGACGAACACCGTATAGGCACGAGCCGTGCAAGGAACGAACCCGATGAGGATCAGGATGCAAGCCGCATAGACGCTGGACAACTCGAACCTGCAGGTCATGGGTCTATTCCCTATCACGGCATCGTCACATCCGGCATTCGCTCTCGGGCTCGTCGATCCCCAAGGTATCGAGGGGCGTTCGCTGATGAAGAAAGCCGTTTTCCGGAGCGACCGACACGAGGAATCTCGGCTGCACGACAAGAATCGGCTGGCGGAGCTGGTGATCCCATGACCGGAAGCTTACGGACACTCCCTTGTAGGCAGGCAATCCGAACTGGGGATCCAGTATCATCCTGCCGATATCCGCCGGGTCCGCCCCGGCACCCTGCGTGATCGCCTCGCCGACGGCCCGAACGGCCATCCAGGTTTGATAGTCCAGCGGTCGCATGGGACGGTTCGCCATCCGTCGGAAGCGGTTTTGCGCCTGCGCGGCCCCCCACGCCTCGAGCGTCGGATGCCACGTGGTTGCCGTCAGCCCTTGCGTTCCGGCAACGATCAGCGGCTGCCAGGTTCGGTACGGCAGATAATCGCCGAAATCACCCGCCTCGTCCGCCACCACGAGAACCTGATAGTCGACGTCACGCGTGAAGACGAGCGCCTCCGCCGTGGTCGGCGCATCGGCCTTTGCACGGGCAAGGGGTCCGAACTCCCAGGGCCGTTCGGCCACGACTGACAGTCCGAGCTTTCGAGCCGATCGCTTCATCGCATCCGCGTAGAGCCGGTCGCCTGCTTGGGGGCCTGTGACCAAGAACACCCTCGACCAGCGCCGGAAGGCGAGAAACTGCGCCAGGGCATCCGTCAGCATTGCCCGGCTCGGAGCGACGTGCAGCACGTTCTTGCGACAATCGGAACCGCGCAGCCGGTCATCGGTCGCCCCGACATTGAACACCAGGGCCGACTGATCCTTCAAAGCATCGGCCACCGCCAGAAGCTCGGAGGCCGGCAGATTGACGATCAGGACACGAATGCCCTCCTCGACAAGCGTCCGGGCCTTGGCAACCGGATCTTCGTTTTCGGCAAGCCAAGCTTCGACGAGGCTGTAGTGTTGACCCGTGAATGCCCCGGTCGTGTTGTTGTCCCGGACCGCTAGGCTGCCCCCGGCGAGGCCCTCGTCCTCAGGAGTCGGATCGATCTCGTAGGAAGGGGGTGCGGGAGGCTGGTAGGCCAGATAGGCCATCCTCACATCGACGGTCTCGGCGGCCTCGGGCGAACCGGCCCAAAGAAGGACCAGCGCAGCTGCGAGCCGGCAAAACCAATGCAGCAGCTTGAGCGGACGATCCTGAAAAGTCGTATGTTCGAGCACAGCCGCGGCGCCCTTCTCCGAGTGCTGTACAATATTCGATCCGCGGTCGAACATCCATGGGCTCTTTGGGGGCTTCGACGGCGGATGGAGACCGGCCACCCATGCTCATACGGTAGCGTTCTGCCGGGCATGCGCATGACACATATTTTCGCGGCGCAGCTCGCCCTTTACGGCCGATCACGCGTTGTTTCGCGAACGGCTCATCCAAGGGGAGCGGAAGAGTCTTGAAGAGTCTTGGAGACAGTCGATGCTGGTGTTGATGACCATTTGCCTCCTGAGCGCCCCCCAGAGTTGTCGCGAGGAGCGGCTGACCTTCTCATACGAGGACGCGAGCTACATGGGCTGCCTTGTCCATGCACAATCAACGCTCGCGGAATGGCAGCAAAGCCATCCTGCCTGGCGGATCAACCGTTGGCGTTGCGTGCCGCGCAATGCGGTTGATGTTCCGATCTGACCGTTCCAGCGTTGCGACGGATGGCAGTCCAAGCCGGGTGCCGAGGCAGTCATGTCGCAGCCCCCGCCGGGGGGAATTCTGCTTGCTTCGGCTCGCGGATTTCAGCATAGTTGGTTAGGATCTTGGCGCAAAACCGCCAAGTCGACGCCCGCGGCTCTCCTGACGAAGGACCGCGTGGCGAGCTGCGGAGGAAACAATGAGCATGAAGTGGTCAAAACCTTCTGTTCTCGAGTACTGCGTCGGCATGGAAGTGACCAGCTACGAGTCGGCCGACATCGATCCGACAAGCGAGATCGACCCTTTCAGATAATCTGACCGTCGCGCAGGCAGTCAGAGGTGCAGGCCATCGTTCTCGGGTCTGCAGCAGGAGGCGGTGTCCCGCAATGGAATTGCCGCTGTCCGGTCTGTCGATTGGCGTGGAGCGGAGATCCAAGGGTCCGGTCCCGGACGCAGTCGAGCCTCGCGGTGTCGGCTGACGGTGAGGGTTGGCTTGTGCTGAACGCATCGCCGGACATCCGGATGCAGATCGCCCAGACGACTGATCTGCACCCGCGGGCAGGGTCGCGGCACTCTCCGATTCAGGCCGTCCTCTTGACGAGCGCCGAGATCGATCATGTGGCTGGATTGCTGACGCTCAGGGAGCGACAGACTTTCGCTTTGTTCGCCACCCGGAAGACCCTCGATACCTTGGCGCTCAACCCGATCTTCGACGCACTCGCGCCGGAGCTCGTCGTGCGTCGCCCTGTACGTCTCGGGCAGCCCTTCGAGCCGGTACCCGGATTGTCCGCGACGGTCTTTGCCGTTCCAGGCAAAACCCCGTTGTGGCGCGAGAGCCCTGATCAGGCCGACGAGGACGATCCCGATGCCACGATCGGGGTCATCCTCGAGGCGGCCGGCAAGCGGATCGCCTTCGTGCCGGGCTGCGCACGGGTCGATCGCGATGTGCTCGCTCGGATCGCGGGAGTGGATGCGCTGTTCTTCGACGGGACCGTTCTCCATGATGACGACCTCGTCCGGGCGGGCGTAAGCGACAAGACCGGCCGCCGGATGGGGCACAGCCCCATGCTGGGCGAGGACGGTTCGATCGCGGGGCTGGCCGCCATCCAGGTGCCGCAACGGATCTTCGTTCATATCAACAACACCAATCCCGTGCTTGTCGAAGGCTCCGACGAACGCCGCCTCGTCGAGCGGAGCGGATGGATCGTGGCGCATGATGGTCTGAGGATCCTCCCATGACGGATGGCTTGTCCGTATCTCAGGAATCGGTTCCGACAGACGGCCGCCTGCTCTCAGCCTCGGAGCTCGAGGAGGAATTGCGGACCCTCGGCGCACGGCGTTATCACAACCTCCACCCGTTTCATCGTCTTCTGCATGGCGGACGACTGAATTGCGATCAGGTGCGGGCCTGGGCCTTGAACCGCTACTGCTACCAAGCGATGATCCCGATCAAGGATGCCAGCCTCATGGCCCGGGCCGAGGATCGTACGCTGAGGCGAGCCTGGCTCCAGAGGATCGTCGATCACGACGGAGAGAAGGAAGGCGAAGGCGGCATCGAACGTTGGCTGCGTCTCACCGACGGGCTCGATCTGCCGCGAGCCTACGTCATGTCGATGCAGGGGGCCCTTCCGGCCACGCGCTTCGCCGTCGAGGCCTATGTTCATTTTGTACGAGAACGCACGCTCCTCGAGGCGGTCGCGTCATCGCTGACGGAGCTGTTCAGTCCCACCATCATCTCCGAACGCGTCTCCGGAATGCTGGCCGGGTACAGCTTCATATCGCGCGAAACGCTCAGCTATTTCGAAAAACGGATGTCGCAGGCTCCGCGGGATGCGGACTTCGCCCTGGACTACGTGAAGCGGAATGCCGTGACGCGCGCCCAGCAGCAGGCGGTGATCGACGCGCTGTCGTTCAAATGCGACGTGCTCTGGGCTCAGCTGGATGCTCTCTATTTCAGCTATGTCGAACCGGGTCTCGTGCCTCCCGGAGCGTGGAAGCCGAATGCGGAGACGCCATGATGGCCAGCGGATTGAGTACAGGCAGCGTCCTCTGCCTTCCACGGGGCGTCAGGGTGCATCATGACAGGATCCGGAACACGCACGTTCTCCTCGCCCCCGAGCGGGCCTTCGATCTCGACGCCATCGCCCTGGAGGTGCTCAAGCTCGTCGACGGCCGGAGAAGTATCCGCGAGATCGCCGGCGATCTCGCGGCCCGGTTCGATGAGGACCCTGCCGTGATCGAGGCGGATGTGATCGAAATGCTGAACGGCCTCTTGAACCGGCGCATACTAGCGCATCGTGCGGAAAAGTGGCCCCGGTTCTCCGCTCCGAACGATGCGCCATTGAAGGAGTGGAGCATCGGATTGGACCCCAAAAGCGGGTCCACTTTTGGATCCGATGCTCTAGGGACCACAAACCCGGAAACGGATCAGAAGCCATGAGTGATGCTCCGAACGACGCCCCTCCCCCGATCGGACTTCTCGCCGAACTCACCCACCGCTGCCCGCTGCATTGTCCCTATTGCTCCAATCCGGTTGAACTCGAACGTCGCTCGGCGGAGCTCGATACCGCGACTTGGTGCAGAATCCTCAGCGAAGCCGCGGAACTCGGCGTGCTCCATGTGCATCTGTCGGGAGGGGAACCAACGGCACGGGCCGACATCGCGGAGATCACAGCCCATTGCACGCACGCCGGCCTCTATACCAACCTGATCACCTCCGGCGTCGGTCCCGCCCGGGAAAAGCTCCGCGGGCTCGCCGAGGCCGGGCTCGACCATGTGCAGCTCTCCGTTCAGGCGGCTGACGCTGTGGATGCCGATGAGGTTGCTCACCTGAAGGGTGCGCACGAGCAGAAGATCGCGTTCGCCAGACACGTGATCGAGCTCGACCTGCCGCTGACGATCAACGCCGTCATCCACCGGAGCAATATCGACGACGTGTCCGGGGTTATCGATCTCGCAGTCGAGCTTGGCGCGAAGCGCGTCGAGATCGCCCACACCCAGTATTACGGCTGGGCCTACGTGAACCGGGCCGCCCTCATGCCGACCCGGGCCTCGGTCGATCGCACGATCGCCCTCGTGGAAGCGGCGCGGGAGCGCCTGCAGGGGTGCTTGGTCATCGACCACGTGCTGCCCGATTACTATGCCACTTTTCCAAAGGCCTGCGCCGGCGGGTGGGGGCGGCGCCTCATGAATGTCACGCCGACCGGGAAGGTGCTGCCGTGCCATGCGGCGGAATCGATCCCGGACCTGGCGTTCTGGACCGTGCACGAGCACTCTCTCGGAGAAATCTGGACGCGGTCTCCCGCCTTCAATGCGTTCCGCGGCACGAGTTGGATGCGGGAACCGTGCCGAAGCTGCGAACGGCGCGAGCGGGACTGGGGCGGCTGCCGCTGCCAAGCTCTGGCTCTGACCGGCGATGCTGCGGCCACCGATCCGGCCTGCCATCTCTCGCCTCACCATGCATCGATCCGCCATCTCGCCGCGGCCGAGTCGTCGGCCGTCTCCGCCACACCGGTCTATCGGGGCTTCGGCGCCTCGGCCGGCCGGCAGCCTGTCGAGGAGACTGCATGCGGAGTCTAATCTTTGTCATCGGGCTTCTAGCCTGGACGGCCGCCGCACCGGCTCCGGCTCAGGAAGCACCCGCCGCGTCCGATCTCCTCTTCGAGACGCAGGACTGGCGGTCCGTTTCCTCGGACACCGCCCTGCTCTACCGGTACGAGCGCGTCAGCAGCCTGCCCTCCGAGCGGGTGCGCGGGTTTTCGGACACGATCCGGCTCCTCGTCGGCCCGGGATCGACCGCCGAGTCCCGCAACGTGCAGGTCGAGATGTTTTCCGGCGGCCAGCGGCGGCCGGCCGGGCCATTCGACGATGTTTCAGGCAATCCCGTCCTCGTCCTGTTCCTCGAGCAGCACCTCCAGACCCTTGTTGCGGCGATCGGGGCCAATCCGCGCTATTTCAGAAACGCCATCCGGACCGGCCTGCGAGACGGCGCCTCGGTCACCCCGCTCACGACCGCCTACCGGGACGGGCAGGTGCCGGCCTGGAGAATCGCGATGCGGCCATTCCTTCAAGATCCTCATCACTCCCAGATGATGGGCCTCGACACCCTTACCTATTCGTTCGTGGTATCCGACCATGTGCCGGGAAAGATCGTCTCGATCGATGTCAGGGCGGATGACACGAACGGCCACCCCCTTCTTCTGGAGACCCTCAGCTATGATCCGGACGGTCCTTGAGACGAGCGTACGGGTGGGCGCCGTTCTCGCCCTGCTCATCGGAGCGGGCCAGGCGGCCGAGGGCGAACCCGCCAACGACTATCCCACCAATGCCCGGGCCGATTACGTATTCGGCTGCATGGCGGCGAACGGGCGGTCGCGCGACATGCTCGAACGATGCTCCTGCTCCGTCGACGTATTGGCCTCGATCATCCCGTATGACCGCTATGTCCAGGCGGAGACGATCCTGTCCATGAGACAGGGAGTTGGACAGCAGCTCTCGCTGTTCCGCAATGCCAAAATGTTCGACGACATCGTGGCCGATCTCCGCCGCGCTCAAGCGGAGGCCGAAATCCGCTGCTTCCGCTGAGGCGGACCTTTACGAGCCGGACGCCGGGAAGGTCTGCGTGAAGACGCGGCCCTCGTTGTCCCTCGCCTCCGCCGTCACCGGCTCACCCGTGCTGCCGTAGCTGAACCGGAAAGTCGGATCCTCGCTGATGGAGATGCCGCCCTCCAGCCTGAAGAGCGTCTTTTCGCCTTGCCGAAGGTCGAGGTGCTCGATGAACCAGGCGGGCGTGTACAGGCGGGTGACCTGGTCCATCTGCAGGCCCGAATAATTGGGGTGCCGCACCTGGATCTGCGCATCGCCCCGATCGGCGAAGACCCTGAATCTCATGTCCCCGAGGTGAGCCTTTGCTTCCGCCGGGTCCTTGACGGCCGGCGCCGAGCACCCTCCCGCGGCCTTGACATAGGCCTTCGCCATGTAGAGGCGCCCATCGTCCATGGTCGCGATGGCCCGAACGAACGAGTAGGAGTCGATCCGCACCCGGGTTGCCAGATCGAAGACGGATTGGCCTTCCCCAAGCTGGAAAACGCCCGCGACCGGAGCCGGATTTTCATCCACGACGAGCGTGATCCGGATCACCCTGCCCTTTTCGTCATCGGGGAGCCTCACATGCATCTCGATCGGCACGATGGCGGCATCCTCGGCACGCACCGGCGCAACGAGGCTCAACCGTCCGGCTCCATCCTCGGGAACGCTCCCGCCGATGATGGCGGATCGGATCTCGGACCAGGTCTTCTCGTCATCCGCGAAGGACGGGCATGTGAACAGCAGGAGAGCGGCGACACCGGCCCACAGCGATGCGACGACACGCAGATTCAGGGTCATGAACAGCCTCCCGATGAAGGACAATGTTCGAACGCGGTTGCGAGATCAGACGGATGTGGCTCCTGCGCCAACCCTCCGATGCTCCACTCCCTCAATGGCGCATCGTTCGGAGCGGACCCGAAGGACCACGTTCGTAAGAACCGGGGCCACTTTCGCGAGTGCGGCCCGCCGGGTCCGCACGATGCGCTAGGGACCCTTCTCAGCCTTCTCCAAAGGCAGGCCCGCGGCCTTCCAACCATCGGTTCCTTCAGGATACCAGTAAACGGCAGAATAGCGATAGCTGAGAGCACGCTTGGCTGCATTCCAGGACATCCAGCAATCCCTCTGACAGAAGAAGACGAGCACGTGCGAAGAAGCGCCATGGGAAGCAACGGCCAAGCCGTTGCGGAAATAAGCTTCGGTTTCCGGGGCGATCTCGCCGAAGCCGACATTGGGCAACCACATGGCCCCCGGAATGCTCTCGTGCGACGGAGGATGCCAGAGAATGCGGTGCGGGAGATTGGCGGGCCGTTCCGGCTGCGGGAGAACGTCGATGAAGGCAGCACCACCTTTGCGCCACAACGCCTCGGCTTCCCCGGTGTCGATCACCGTTGCTCCCTCGAGGGTCGCGGGTGTCGCGGCCCTGTAGTCCTTGAGCCGGTAGCCTTCTGGCTCCTGCGGAGCCTGGCCATAGGTGCACGGCACCGCGAGGATCCAGGCGAGAACGCCAAGGCCGAAAGTCCATGCGGTCCCGTGCGGATGCCTCATGGCTTGACATCCTCCGACGCCGGGGCCTCGATGAGGTGGCCGTCATCGTCGAGGAGAGGCACTCCATACGCGCGGAGAACACGGTCGATGTCGGATTGGCGGTTGTGAAGCGCGGTATTGAGAGTTCGTTTCCATTCGATCTCGTTCGGCCGCATCCCGAGCGTGATGCGATACGCCAGAGGCGGACGCTCGGCCTCGTGGATCAGAGGCACCATGGTAAGCGTGCCCTCATGTCGCATCGCGCCGTAGCCCGCGACAGGTCCCCAGAGGATTGCGACATCGAGACGGTCTGCCAGCAGGTCCGCGATCATGTCGTCTCCGGGCGACTCGAAGCGCCGGTCGACCAGCAGCGAATAGGGCTTCATGCTCGCCCCGAGACCAAGGGCTTCGAGATGATCGACCGATGGTGTCGCGGCGATGACGCCGATCCGTTTCGAGCGGAGCCGCGGGTCGGAGAGTTGCTTGAGATCGGCGAGGTCCCCCCGTGTCTTCACGAGGGCCGTATAGACCGAACGGTAATAGGGATTCGAATGCTGAACGATGTCCGTACCGGCGGCATACCCGATGACGACGTCGCAGAGCTTCAAGCCTAGCGTATTGCGGACGAACCCTGGACCTTGCGGCAGCCAGTAATATCGCAGCGGGACCTTCAGTTCGTCGGCCAGAATAGCCGCAATCCGGTTCTCGAACCCCTGCCCCGCGCGGTTCGCGAACGGCATGTTGGCCGGGTCCGCGCAGACGCGCAGAACCTCCGGCGTGACGAGATCGGGAAGGTGCTGCGCGCGAGCGGGATGGGATGGGCCGACTCCGATGACGCAAGTCGCGAGCCCGACGCCGAGCATTCGCCCCAGCTTCCTCCAGAGACGTTCCGGCCGGGGGCCGCGCCGCGGGTGACGGCGGCGCGCCCTCTCATCCGCCGAGACACGACGTCTCGGCATCTTTCGCAGCCTGTGGCTTGTCATCCCTCTTCTCCGGCCGTCCGCGACCGAGAGCCCCATCGGCACGGGCCCGAAGATAGACATAGATGTCGTCCAAGTAGCAGACGACGTTCGGGTTCGTGCCGAAAGCCGGCATGACGTTGGTGTTGCCGTTCCTGAGATTCTGACGGCCCTGGATGACGACCTCCGTGAACTGCTGGTAGGTCATCGTCTTCAGGGATTCCGCCAAAGCCGGGGCATAGGTCGATCCGGCGCCATCGGGACCGTGGCAGGTATGGCAATCCGAGTGATAGCGACGGAAGCCGGAATAAGTGTACCAATCAACCGTTCCGTCCGGCTTGATGCGGTAGGTCGGGTTGCCCTCGGCATCGAAAAACTTCCCGTTTTCCTCGCGGGCGGGAGCGGTCGGATCGGCCCGCGGCACGGCCGGGGCGAACAGCAGCACAAGCGCCCCGGCACCGATGACGCCCCTTGCCGCCGGGCGCATAAGCGATCGAAACCTTTTCCCTGACACAAACCCTCTCCTTGCATGGGGGGATCGGGACGACAATCGGAACGGGCGCAGATCACTGCGCCAGTTCCGGTGTTTGATGATGGAGGCCGATCGCTCGCCTATTGCGGCAGGGCGAAGACGGTCAGCTGACCGCCGAGCGCCGTGTAGTCGCTCAGACCCGCATAGCCGCCGACGGCACCGAGGCCAGCATGGGGGTCGGTCAAACCGGCCGCCAAGCCGATTCCGGCCCAGCCGCCGACGCCAGACAGCACTGCCACGTACTGTTTTCCTCCATGCGTGTATGTCATCACATTGCCGATGATGCCCGACGGGGTCTTGAACTTGTAGAGCTCCTTGCCGGTTTTGGCGTCGACGGCCTTCAGATACCCTTCGAGGGTTCCGTAGAACACGACGTCGCCTGCGGTCGCGAGAGGACCCGACCACACGGAGAACGTTTCGGGCAGCGACCAGACGATCTTGCCCTCGCGGGCGTCCCACGCGATGAAGTTGCCCATGCCACCATGGCTGTTCGGAGCAGGGTACATCGACAGCGTCGCGCCGACATAAGGCTGACCCGGCGTGTAGCTGACCTTATACGGCTCGTAGTCCATACAGACGTGGTTGGTGGGGACGTAGAACAGGTTGGTCCGTGGAGAGTAGCTCGACGGCTGCTGATCCTTGGTGCCTAGAGCGGCGGGGCAAACTCCCTTCGTGTTAACGTCTTCGCCGTTCTGCTCGGTCGAGTACTGCGCTACGACGAGCGGACGGCCATAGGTCTTGCTGTTCTTGTCCATGTCGACCTTTGTGGCCCAGTTTACTGCCGGATCGAACTTCTGGGCCACGAGCAACTCGCCGGTGATCCGATCGAGCGTGTAGCCGAAGCCGTTCCGATCGAAATGGACAAGCGTCTGACGTCGCTGACCGCCGATATCCTGGTCGGTCAGGATCATTTCGTTCACGCCGTCGTAGTCCCACTCGTCGTGCGGTGTCATCTGGTAGACCCACTTCGCCATTCCCGTATCGACATCACGGGCGAAGATGGTCATCGACCACTTGTTGTCGCCGGGCCGCTGCTTCGGGTTCCAGGTGGAGGGGTTTCCCGAGCCGTAGTAGAAGGCGTTTTGCTGCGGGTCATAAGCGAACCAGCCCCAGGTACAACCGCCGCCGGTCTTCCACTGGTCACCCTGCCACGTCTTGAGACTCGAATCCTTGCCGACGGGCTTGCCCAGTTCCGTCGTCTTGTCGGGATCGATCAGCATCTCGCTGTCAGGTCCCATGGAGTAGGCACGCCAGACCTGCTTGCCCGTCTTCATGTCGTACGCGGTTACATGGCAGCGCGCACCGAACTCACCGCCCGAGATGCCGACGATGATCTTGTCCTTCACCGGCAGCACGGTTGCCGTGTTGGTTTCGCCCTTCTTGGGATCACCGTTCACGGCCGTCCAGACAGGCTTTCCGGTCTTGGCGTCAAGCGCCACGACGGTGGTGTCGGCCTGATGGAGGAAAACCTTGCCGTCGGCATAAGCCAATCCGCGGTTGACCGTATCGCAGCACATGACCGGGATGACGTTCGGGTCCTGACGGGGTTCGTACTTCCAAAGAATCTTGCCGTCGTTGTTGAGATCGAGCGCGAAGACCGTATTGGGGAACGGCGCGTGCACATACATGACGTCGCCCACGACGAGGGGCGAGCCCTCGTGACCACGCAGGACACCGGTCGAGAACGTCCAGGCGACCTGAAGTTTGTTCACGTTGGTCGCGTTGATCTGATCGAGCTTGGAGTACCGGGTGTTGGCGTAGTCACCTGTTTGAATGACCCACTGGTTCGGGTCTTGAATCAGCTTCTGAACCTCTTCGTTCGCACTGGCCGGAACGCTGCCGGCTAACAAGGCAAACGCAGACACTAGGCGCAACGCTTTCATGTTGTCTCCTCCCGGGATGCTCATGCTGCGATCTGCATGCGGAGCACCCGCCGATTAGCGTCAGGGGGGATCAAGAGCCTCGGCACATATCGCGGCCGGCAACTGCGCCCGGTCCTGGCCGGTCCGGGAGGAAGCTACGAAGTCAGCGACAAGATTCGCCTCCCTAAGCGAAGCTTTTAAAAACCGAAGCCAACGTAAATCATACGGCCGATTGACATAATCATCAATGACGCACTCCACATTTGCCAGTAAACATTAAGCATAACTCTCCAAGCTCGGCCATACAGCGAGATCATGGCCAATATTCGCCGGTCGCAAAGGGAATTGCCGCACATCGCGGATTTTCAGTGCCCGCTGCAGCCGAAGATGTCGGAGCCGGCACACCGCGCTTGCGGTCTTCCAGGCGCCGTCACTCCCACTCGAGCTCATGGAACGCGGTGACCGCATTGCGAGCATTGAACTGATTGAACAGCAACCATGGGCCTGCGTCACGTTGGGCAGCCTGTCGGGCGACCTCTCCGATCGTGTGGCCCTGACGGATCGACGTCCGTACATCGGCCTGGAGGGCCGCGAGATAGTGTTGTGTGAGGTCCGCGGCAGCCGGCCATGGGGCGGCCGAGGGACCATGTCCGGGCACGACCCGCGCGACGGGGCGGGCTCGCAGTTCGTTCAACGTGCGGATCCATCCCGCCAAACTGCCGTCCAAGGCCGGAACATGGCCGATGAAGAGCAGATCGCCAAGGAACCATGTGCTCGTCGCCTCGTCGAGGACCGTGACGTCGGTGTTGGTGTGAGCCGTGCGCCAGGCCTCGACCCGAAGCTTTCGACGACCGAGATCAATCTCCACGACGTCCTCGGCGAGCCGCGTCGGTGGAACGATGGAGGTTCCCGCAAACGCCGCGCCGATCAACGCGCTGTTGGCCGCCAGATAGGTCTTTGCGCGGTCGGCGAGAGCCTGGGGAAGGTTGCGGTGCCCCACGAACGTCACTCCGCTGCCTTCGAACGCCGCGTTGCCCAGGACATGGTCCGGATGCACATGAGTGTTGACGACATATCGGATCGGGAGGTCGGTCCGCTCCCGGATCGCAGCAAGGAGCCTTTGTCCCGCGGCCAAGCTCCCGCCGGTGTCGATGACGGCAACTCCGTCCTCGCCGATCACGAATCCAAGGTTGGCGATCGCGCCGAGATTGTTCGCGTCCGCGAGAGCGATGGGCGCCTCGTAAACGAAGACGCCAGCTGCGATTTCCGTGACGGGAAACGGGTTTGCCTCTTCGGCAGATGGTCCGGACGAAGCGACGGCTCCCACGCTCAGGACAAGAGCATAGAGACAGGCGATGCGCCCGGGCGCGACCCGCGGCCCCTCGGGGCCGCATCGGCAGGAATCGGGTACGGCTTCTGCCCCCATGGCGTTTCCGATCCGCGACCCGAAAAGCGCCGTTTGAGGCAGCATGCATCGGATTCCTCGCACGTGTGAAATCCACTTTCGAGACCGGTGAGCTCGCACACCCCAATGTCTCACGAAGGCTGCCAAACGGCTCATGTTGTGGCCCGTCAACGGTGAAGTGCCGCACGACCGGACGATATGGTCTGCGGATGATCCGCGGCAAGCTGCTCCAGCGTTGCCTCGATCCATCGGTCGGAGCGGCCTTGGCGAGGTGTGGTAATCCGGATCTCAGCCCGTATCCGCGCGGGCCTGCCATCCAGAAGAACCAACCGATCCGCGAAAGCCAGCGCCTCCCGGACGTTGTGCGTCACCATGAGGACGCTCAGCCGATGTCTGGCGACCACGTCGAAGACCGTGGCCCGCAGATCGGCCGCGGCGTGTTCGTCCAACGATACGAAGGGCTCGTCAAGCACGAGAAGGGACGGTTCGATCGCCAGCGCGCGAGCAAGGGCAACGCGCCGAGCCAGGCCGCCCGAGAGCTCGCCTGGATACCGCCGCACCCACTCGGTCAATCGCAAGTCAGCGAACAGGCCGTCGAGCGGTCGACGACGCTCGCTTCTCGTCAAGGCCAGGCGGATGTTGTCCTCGGCCGTGCGCCATGGCAGAAGCCTCGGCTCCTGAAAGACAGGGCCGATCCGGAACTCGCGGAGCGCCGGACGAACGCTGCCTTCGAAATCCCGATCCAGGCCCATCAGGATTCGCAGGACCGTCGTCTTGCCCACGCCCGAAGGCCCGATCAGGCACAGCGTTTCCTCCCGATGGACGACGAGCCTGAACGCGCGAAGGACCTCGAGCGGCGGCAACCCCTTCCGCCGGTACACCTTCCGGTCGACATCAAGCTGCAGAGGGAACAGGGCGCCAGCGTCTTGCATAGACTTCCAGAGGCTGAAGGACGACGGAGTCGATCACGAGGACGACAGCCGTGAAGACGAGGCTGTAACCCAGGAGGGCTGCCACGTTGAACAGCTGAAAGTAGTAGGAGAGCGCGTATCCGACGCCATCCGGGCGCCCGAGCAACTCGACGACGAGAACGATCTTCCAGACCAGAGCGAGACCCGAGCGGGCGGCGGCGATCGCGTAAGGCTCGACCTGCGGGAGCAGAACATGCCGGATCCAGGTCAGACGATCGAACCGGAATGCCTTGCGCATTTCCTCGATCTGCGGGTCGAGAGAGCGGGCGCCCTCACGCATGATGACCGCAACGTTTGGAATCTTGTTGAGCGTGACAGCCGCGATGGCGGCCGTTTCAGACAGGCCGAGCCATACATAACACAGGATGATGATCACAAGGGCCGGCGTATTGAGCAGAATCATGAGCCACGAATCCACGATCCGGTCGCACCGAGGTGACCGGCCCAGCGCCAGTCCGATGGCTCCTCCGATGACCATGGCCAGGGAGAAGGATATGAGGACGCGTCTCAGCGTCGCCGTAAGATTGCGGGCGAGATCTCCCGACCGGGCTTCCTCCACGACAAACGCGAAGACACCCGCAGGCGAAGGCACCTCCCCGCTGCCTGCCATGCTGGTCACCGTCTGCCACAGGAGCAGGAGCAGCAGAAGCGAGAGAAGGCGTGACAGGAGGCCAGTTGGCATCGATCAGCTCACATCGGATTGCGATCTTCATTCCAGTAGAGGCCGGCGGGCAGCCTCTGGCCTGGACCGACCAGCTTCTCGCCGCCGATCCTGGCCAGCACCCTGAACAGCGTCTCCGCGTCGGCCCTTTCATCGGGAATGCTGCGGCGCGGAATGCCCTCGATGAAGTACCGCTTCAAAGCCTGGAACGTCGTCTCGTCCTCCGCGCTCATGAGGGAGCGGATCGGGAGCCATGCGTCGTCCCGGTCCTGCAGGATCCGCTTGGCACCATGGGATGCCCTTGCGAAGGCGTCGAGGATGGCCGGATCCGTCTCCTCTTTGAAGATATAGCCCAGAAGAGCAATTTCACCTTCGACGCCGAACGATCGCGCAAGGTCGCCCGCGCCGACGAGGCGCCTATAATCCTTTGTCTCCAGTCGCGCGCAGAAATTCCAGAACAGCAATGCGGCATCAAGTTCGCCCGCCTCGAGCTTGTTCATCAGGAGCGGCGGAGCACCATAGGCCGGAGCCGCACCTATGCTCAGGTCGATGCCGGACTTCCGCTGAACATCGGCTTTCAGAAGAAGCCAGCTCTTGTCCAGTGGCCCTCCGGCGACTCCGATCCGCCTCCCGACGAGATCCACCACGGTCTGGATGGAGGACCGGGCGGGCACCATCACGCCGCCTTCCGTCGCCGAGAAGGGGATAAACTTCACCTTTCGGTTCTCATTCCGAAGGCGGGCCGCCAGTAGAAGGTCGGTGACGATCGTGTCGACCTGTCCGGCCTGGAATGCGATACGGGCGGCGTCATTGGTGGCCAACAGAACCGGCTTGAGCGTGAGGCCGTTCGCCGTATCGAGGCCCGCTCTGCGAATGGTGTCGATCTCCCACAGCACCGTACCGAAGGGGAGTACGCCCGCCCTCACCTCACGAGGATCAGCGGCCCTGCCCCATGCTGGCGCGACGGTTGCAGCCAGAAGGATATCACGCCTGGACAACATCGGGCCTCTCCCTCGGACGCGGCCTGCGCAGGCCCCCTGGGCCTAGCCGTATCCGCTAACGTCCTCGGAATGGCAGCTTACGCCGGTTCGTCATGGGAGCGAATAGGAACGAGCGTACCTGAGAACGCAAATGTCGCGGATGGCTCCTCAATGGAGGTAGGACGGAGTTTCCGCCTCTTGCCGGTGCCATGTCAGGGCCGCGTCGGCAGTGGCTCGGACAGGAGGCGGTTCTTCACGATCCAGCGGATCCCGCGCAGCCAGCTCTCATCGGTATTTCCGCGGATGTCGGCCTGCCCTCCGCGAACGAGCTCGCCGGACCGGACATCCCTGATTGCGATGGCGAAACTCAGGATCAAATCTGAGGTCTTCTGCACGATACCCGATACCAGAAGTTCGGCCCCGAGCGCCCGGGCGATGTCCTCGGCGCAGCCGTTGCACCTGTACAGAGGCGCTTTTTGGTTGATCTCGTCGCTCGCGGGGCCCAACTCGACGAGCTGGATTTGCGGTGAAGCCTGGAGCAACCTGCGCAGTTCATCACTGACGAGCTTCACGCGGCGGCTCTGATCGTCTCTCGGCCCGCGCTCCGCCTCCTGACTCATGTCGACGAGTTCGATGTCGAACACGGCCGTTCTCAGCGGCTCGGCAGCAGCTGCGGAGGCCATCGCCCAAAGCAACACGGCCGCCACGAACCGCACCATGCGCTATTCCTTTGAAAGAAAAACATCCCAGGCGACGCCGCAACACGCGCCGCGGTGAGGCCGCCGTGCCAAAAGCCCGCGCAGGGGGCGCTATCCGCCCCCGTCGTCTTCTACTTGGTACCGAGAAGGCCCTTAGCTTCGTTGATGGCGTTCGTGCAATCAGTCGCGTTCCCGCTTTGATCGGCGGACCGGGCGCGCCCAAGAGCCGCCTCCACCTGTTTTGCTCGATCCGGCGCGGGCGTAGCCCCAGACGCGATCTGCGAGCTTGTGGGCTGTCCCTGGATCTGCGAACGCACGTCCTGAGGCGATGCGGCCTTGTCCTGCGTCGCAGCGTTCATGGCGGTCGTGGCATTGGTCTTAGGAGCCTCACCGGCGGGAGGCACCTGGCGCGGTGTCGCAGGAACCACGCCTTCGGCGCCGCCCTGTTGAGATTGCGTCGAGCCGGTCGTCATGGCGTTCGTGGAACCGGTTCTCATGGTCGGACCCGACCCAGCGTCACTGCTATCCAGGACTTTTTGCAATGCGCTGATCTGGTCGGTGCAAGGCCCGGCCCAGCTTTCAATCGAGGTCGCCGACAGGATCAAGCCGGCTGTCGAAATTAACAATCCTACTCTCATCGCAGCTTCCTCCACGATTGCACCGCATCCAAGAACTACTTTTTCTGAAGAACACACCCCGGGGAAACCCGGTTCCATACAACCTGGCAAGGTGGGAGATCCCAGCCGACCATTGGTATGGCTCATTCGCCAGCCAAGGCTTACTCCCGAAGAGCCATCTCTTACCAGCGGGGCTCGCTCCTCAACGGATGCTTTTGCAACTGCGGTGAGAGCCAGATCGAAGACTGAAGATTTTCACCAGTCTCGGATTCGATACTCCGCAGCAGGTGGTTACTTCCTGGATCAGAGCCCTCTGGATCTCTTTAGAAGATCCCCCTTTCCCGCCCGGCGGCTCCGGTGATGTCACGGTAACTTGATGCGACCGCAATAAGCCCTGCTTTGTTGAATTCAGGCGAGCACGCCCGCGGTGGCTTTCCAGGCCGCCATAGCCTGAAGGCGGTGAAGGTGGGTGGCGAGGGCAGAGCGGTGGGAATGGGGCGGAACGAACAGGTTTCTGACGGCTGAAAACACCGAGGTGTACCGCTGCAGACCTCCGACGGATCGAAAGCCCTGCATCATTCGCTCCCGCTTTCTCAGTGGGAGATGCGAGTTCTCAGCCCGGTTATTCAGACCCTTATGCGAGCGATGCTCAACCGCTGGCAGGATCTGGCGCCGGGCGGCCGCATAGGAGCCGAGCTTATCCGTGATCATCCGTCGCGGCGGGAAACCCTGCCTCTTCAACAGACGCTTCAGCAAGCGTTTGGCCGCTTTGGTATCGCGCCGCGTCTGGACGATCTCGTCGAGGACATAGCCATCCTGATTTTGGCCGGCAATGGTGATCACGACCTCGTCGAGATGCCAAATATCGCGCCGGATCGGTCTCTTGCGTTTGAGGCGACGGGCGTAATCCGGCCCGAACTTCAGAGCCCATCGCCGGACGGTCACATAGGAGACGAGGATGCCGCGCTCGAGCAGCATCTCCTCAACCATCCGCAAGCTCAATGGGCTCCTGAAATAGAGCCATACCGCGTGCGCGATGATCTGGGGTGGAAAGCGTTGGCGTTTGTAGCTGACGGGCTTGATCATGCCAGCCCATCTACACGCCTCGCTCTCATACGCGGGTTAATGTGACATCCCCTCTAAAGGATGTCCTCTGTCTCTGACACGAGAAGGTGCGGACCCCGGCTCCCAGGCTAATCTGAATTCATACCGAGGCCGCCCATAAGCACGTACTTCATCTCGACGAACTCATCGATGCCATGGAGTGAGCCTTCCCGTCCAAGCCCGGACTCCTTAACACCACCAAAAGGTGCGACCTCGGTGCCAAGTATTGCGGAGTTTACGCCGACCATGCCATATTCCAGCTCATCTGCCACACGGAAGGCGCGACCAAGATCCTTTGTATAGAAATAGGCTGCAAGACCAAACGGTGTGTCATTGGCTAACGCGATGACCCCGTCTTCGTCCTTAAAGCGGTAGATGGGTGCGAGCGGCCCGAAGGTCTCCTCGCGCGTGACGAGCATATCGGTAGTCACCCCCGCGATGACGGTTGGCTCGAAAAAGGTTCTCCCAAGCGCATGGCGCTTCCCACCAACGATCACTTGGCCACCCAGCGCGACTGCGTCCGAGATGTGCAGCTCGACCTTCTCGACCGCCTTCTCGTTGATAAGCGGGCCCTGTACGACATCAGGCTCAATGCCGCTTCCGACCTTCAACTTAGATACCTCGCCGGCGAATTTCTCAACAAAGGCATCATGAATGCCTTCCTGTACGAAGAGCCGGTTGGTGCAGACGCAGGTTTGGCCCATATTGCGGAACTTTGCTGCGACTGCTCCGGAAACGGCAGCATCGAGATCCGCATCGTCGAAGACGATAAAAGGGGCGTTGCCCCCTAATTCCAGACCGACCTTCTTCACTGTTGAAGCTGCCTGCTGCATCAGCAGCTTACCCACAGGAGTAGAGCCGGTGAAGCCAATGAAGCGTACGGCCGGATGTGAGGTCATCACTTTGCCAATGGCAACAGCGTCGCCGGTCAGGATATTGATCACGCCTTTAGGAACACCTGCCCGCTCGGCAAGACCAATCAGAGCTAAAGCGGTCAGCGGAGTATCAGGAGCAGGCTTGACCACAAAGGTACAGCCAGCAGCGAGGCCCGGTGCACATTTGCGAGTGATCATGGCGGCAGGAAAGTTCCACGGTGTTATGACAGCGCAAACACCGACGGGCTGCCTCTGTACGATTATGCGTGAATGGGGGAACGGCGATGGAATTGTCTCGCCATAAATGCGCTTAGCCTCCTCTGCGTAAAATTCCACAAAGGAAGCGGCATAGGCAACTTCGCTCCGCGCCTCGGCCAACGGCTTACCTTGTTCAGCCGTCATGATCGCCGCTAAATCCTCCTGATTTGCTTGGATTAGCTCGAACCATCTACGAAGGATCGCCGAGCGTTCTTTGGCGCTCTTCTTGGCCCAAGGCTTAAACGCCTTTTGCGCGGCATCTACCGCCACAGTTGCCTCGGCAGAGCCAAAGTGCGGAACGTGCGCCAGCACCTCTCCGGTTGCTGGATTGCTCACTGGATCGATGCCCTCTCCACTCCAGACACCATTGATATAACAGTTGGAGCGAAGAAGAGAGGGATCATTGAGTTTCAGGCGGTCACAAGGCGAGGTCATGAAAATGCTTCCTCCGGATCAGGTGCGCCAGCACGGAGCACCATCCTCATCCATGTTTGATATTGTGGGAATGTTCGACCTGCATATTACCAGGTCGCACTCATTACTGTGCTCTGCGCCGGCCGGGCAGGCCTGGTCTGGTCTGGTCTCACCCACAGCCGCAATTTCCTACGCGACACGTCCGTGTACCGCGAGATGCCGTTGATCATTCCAAGACTTAGGAGGAGCTAGGCGGTTATCTCCGGGCCTTCCAAGCACTCTTCCAATTGCCTGAGCAGGCTCTGAAGTTCGGATAGGCGTTCACTGCCATATCTTCCAGAGATCTCTCTGTATATCGCCTCCGACTCCACCCCTGCTCGCTCGATCAGGTCGAGGCCTTGAGGTGAAATGGATACAATCCCGCGGCGCATATCCGATGACGACGTTCGCCGCAGAATGAGTCCTCTGTCATCGAGATCCTTGAGAATTCGCGAAAGGCTAGAGGGGAGCAGAAACGTTGCCTCAGCGAGGGCTGTGACCTCGAGACTCTCCTGCGATGACAGGGCTCGCAGAACTCGCCATTGTTGCTCAGTGATGCCAAAGCGCCGTAGACTAGCCCGGAAATGGCGCATGACGGCTTCACGTGCCCTCAGCAAGGACATCGGAAGCGATTTTGAAAAGTGTCTAATCCGGACGCGAGCCCCGGATTGATCGGTATCCTTCGACATAGACCTGGAACTCCGGGAGATACGTTCAGCCATGAGATTACTCGAAAATCGGGCGCGACGCTAACCTAAGACCAATGCCGCGCCCCCTTGATCAACATGCAACCGTTTCGGAAATGCCCCGACGCGCGAGATACTCGCGGTAGTTGCTTGTCTTGTAATTCAACGTTTCATCAGCCTCTTCCATCTGCACAGAGATCCCGAGGGGCCTGGAGGCGCTTACGGTACTGAGGAAATCTTTCACGGCCTCGAACACTCGGTTCCCGGCCGCCTTCTTTGCTTCTTCGGAGCGACCCTTGGCAATCCGTAGTAGCACATGCACAAACGCATTATCCGGGTGTCCGTCCACTATCAGGTAATTGGCGATGGGAACGCCACGGGTGCGAGCTCCGGCGAACGGGAAAATCGTTCCATCATCGATTAGCGCGTCTTGCGTCGTCTTAAGCAGGCTAGGAATATCGATGTCGGCTTCGAGATTGGCCGAGTATTCAACCCAAATGTGGGGCATATGAGTGATCTTTCACTGATTATCGGAGAGCTTCGATCGCCGCGGCAATGCCACAGCCAGGTGTTGGGACGTTGTGGCCAAGCGCCGACAGGCTTTGCTCAAGGTAGTAAAGGTCTGTCATGACGTCAGCCTCGCTAATGTCCCCCATAGTTCCGATGCGGATGACCTTGCCGCTCAGTTTGTTGCGGGCGCCCGCGATCGCGGTGTTATAGTTATCGTACATGTGCTTCACGATCTCTCCGCCGGTGAGCGGCGCGGGGACGGAGGCGACTACGACCGTGCTCGATGCGACGGTCAGATCCCCGAATGCCGGCAAGCCGAGTCCGACGCAGCCAGCCCGCAGGGCATTCGACAAGCGCCGGTGACGGGCAAACACCTGCGGAAGCCCCTCTTCGTGAATGATCTTCAAAGCTTCATGCACACCGAGCAGCAATGAAACTGGACAGGTAAAGGCAGTTTCGTTCTTGTCCACGACAGCGAGCGCCTTACGCATGTCGAGATAAAACCGAGCACAGCGATCATCGCGTTCAATTACCTTACGGGCTTTTTCGCTTACACTGGCGAAGGCGAGGCCGGGTGGGCACATCAGCGCCTTCTGCGAGCCAGTGACAACGATGTCTACACCCCACTCATCTTGTTGCAACTCCATGCCGCCGAGACCGCTGACTGAGTCCACCAAAAGCAACGTGTCCCGATCCCTGAGGAGTGCGCCGATCGCGGCCAAATCGGTCACAGCGCCCGTTGCGCTCTCATTATGGACAGCGATAACCGCTCGGTATGCAGCCGTCTCAAGCTTGGCCGCAATCACCTCTGTATTAGGGACGTAGCCCCATTCACTTTCGACAACGTCGACCTCTGCACCGAGAGCACGCGCAATCTGCGCGTACCGTTCTCCAAACTGGCCATGCACCAGAGCAAGAACCTTTTCTCCTGGTGCGAGAACGTTGGCCAAACTCGCTTCCATGACACCGGTACCGGAGGTACTGAATGTCAGTACGGGGGCCTGGGTTCCAAAAAGCGGTTTGATCAGATCCTGGATTTCTCCGAGGATCGTGCGCATTTCGGGTCCGCGATGATTCAGGATGGGTCGTGCTGTTGCTAGGCGGATCCGTTCAGGAATCGAAGTCGGGCCCGGAAGGCGCAGACGGTACGGATAGACGGTCGAGGTCGATTTAGTCACTGCAAAGAACTCCGAAGTCTGGCTTTTCGAGAGGGGCGAAACACCAGCTAGTGAATCACCTGCTGGATGAATTGGCGGGCCCGCTCAGTGCGCGGGGCAGAGAAGAACGTTTCTGGCTCACCGACCTCTGCGATGGCACCGTCAGCCATGAAGACGACACGGTCGGCCACGGCACGAGCGAAACCCATTTCGTGAGTCACACAGATCATCGTCATGCCAGTGCCCGCAAGCTCGATCATCACGTCGAGAACCTCCTTCACCATTTCTGGATCAAGGGCTGAGGTCGGCTCGTCGAACAGCATAACGTCGGGCTCCATGGCGAGCGCACGGGCGATCGCCACGCGTTGCTGCTGTCCGCCGGAGAGCTGGTTCGGGAACTTCCGTGCCTGGTGGCCGATATGGACGCGCTCGAGCAACTCCATTGCGCGCGCCTCGGCAGCTGCGCGAGGGACGCGCTTCAGCTTGATTGGCCCAAGGGTCAAATTGTCGATGATCGACAGATGCGGAAACAGATTGAAGCTCTGGAAAACCATGCCGACCCGCTGGCGTATCTTCTCGATGTTGTCATCCCCTTGAGAAACGTACTCGCCGGCTACCGTGATCGTGCCCTGCTCATAGGCTTCAAGGCCATTGATGCAACGGATCATCGTCGACTTGCCGGAGCCAGATGGGCCGCAAACGACAATACGCTCGCCCTGCCGAACCTCGAGATTGATATTCTTGAGAACGTGGAATTGGGAATACCACTTGTTGACGTTCACGAGCTGAATAAGCGGGTTTTCCATTACCTATATTCCTGTAGCGGTCAGGTGCGCTCGGCGCGGGCGAAACCTGCCTCAATGGCGCGGCTGTAGCAGGACAATCCGAAGCTCATCAGCCAGAACACCAATCCGACGATGAAGTAACCTTCTGCCTGCGATCCCGCCCAGAGCGGATCGGAGACACCCGCAGAGACGATGTTAAGCAGGTCGAATAGGCCGACGACCATCACCAGTGTCGTGTTCTTCAGCAGCGATATCGTCGTGTTCACGACGCCCGGTATGACCTTTCGCACTGCCTGGGGCAGGATGATATAGAGCATGGTCCGCCAGTAGCCGAAGCCAAGCGCCATCGCGGCTTCGTATTGACCCTTGGGTAGTGCTTGCAGCCCGCCTCGGACGACCTCGGCCATATAAGCCGCCTCGTAGAAGATGATACCAACCACCGCAAGCGCAAGCGGATCCGGCTTCATTCCCAACGGCAGGAAGAACGGGAGCATTACGATCGCCATGAACAGCACGGTGAGGAAGGGTACACCGCGGCAGAGTTCAATGAAGCCGATACAGAACCAACGGATAAGTGGCAATCGGCTCCGCCGGCCCAGTGCGAAGAGAACGCCGAGAGGCAACGAGAAGGTAATGCCAGACACTGCGAGAATCATCGTCAGGAGCAGGCCGCCCCATTGATCGCTCGGAACGAACGGCAAGCCGGCGAAGCCACCGCGTAGTAGGAAAAATGTTATAACCGGAAGAATGACAGCCATGAAGAAGCCGGCATAAGCCTTGCCCGGGATCCGCGGCACCATCAGCCAGATGAGACCGGCTATCAACAATGCAAAGGCGATGTCCGGCCGCCAGCGCTCCAAAGGCGGATAGAACCCGTAAATGAACTGCGGGGCCTTGGCGACGACAAAAGCCCAGCACGCGCCCTCTTGGGTGCAATCCGCTCGACTGGTGCCACTCCACGTGGCATTAACCAGCGCCCAGGGCACAATCGTCCAAACGATACCCCCGAGCACTATGACGACGGCTAGAGATAGAACCGCGTCGCGCCAGGAAGCAAAAATCCGGCGGCGCAACCAGAGCATGATTTGAGAAGCCGGCAAGGCTCCCGTTGCTAGGGATGGTCGGGGACTGCCGGAATTGGGGATGGCGGATACGTCGTTCACCGTTCAGCAATCCTAGTCATGTGGTTGAACAGATTGATCAGCGCACCGATCAGGAGACTGATAACGAGGTAGACAGCCATAGTCATCGCGACGATTTCGATAGCGCGGCCAGTCTGGTTGATGCTGATGCCGGTGAACACGCCGACAAGATCCGGATAGCCAATTGCGACCGCGAGTGATGACCCCTTGAGGATGTTGAGATACTGGTTCGACAGTGGCGGCAGCAACACGCGGATTGCCTGTGGGATTACGATGAACCGGAGGGTCTTCCACCAGCCGAATCCGATCGCGGCTGCGGCTTCGCGTTGACCTTTGTTAACAGACTCGATGCTCGCTCGAACCAGTTCGCCAATGAACGCGGCATTATAGATTGCCATAGCGATGACGAGAGCCGCGAGTTCCGGCACGACAACCCAGCCGCCAATGAAGTTGAAACCCCTCAATTGCGGAGTCGAGACGGAGACCTGTGAGCCTGTGAGCACAACCCATGCCAGGGGAAGGACAATCAAGATCGCAAGCACCGGGATCCAAGTGTTGACTTGGCGACCGGTCCGTTCCCCATAGGCAGTAAGGCTACGAAAGAGTGCGAGCGCAGAAGCAAGCGCGATCAAGATGACCAGCATAAGCAGTTCGGGCCGGTCGGCTATCAGACCAGGCAGGAAGATGCCCCGGTTTGATAAATAGACCACGTCGCCAAGCGAGTGGGCCGCTCGGGGAGCTGGAAGCATTGTCAAAGCGACATTGTACCAGATTAGAATGTGCAGCAGTTGCGGTAGGTTGCGCACGATCTCGACGTAAAGGCGCGCAGCGCGCGACATCGCCCAGTTGCCGGAGAGTTGCGCGATGCCGACAGCAAATCCGAAAATGGTTGAAAAGGTGATCGCGAGAACGGTGACCAGCAGCGTGTTGGTGATGCCGATCAAAAAGACGTGCCAGTAAGTGTCGCTGGCTGTGTAGGGAATGAGATGGAAGGCGATCTCGAAGCCTGCTTCCTGCCACAGGAAATCAAAGCCGATATTGAGACCACGCGCTAGCAGATTATCATGCAGATTCCCGATGGCAACATAACCCACTAAGGCGAGGGCGGCCACGAGCACGCTCTGATAGAACCAGCCCAGGATCCTCCGACTTCCGAGCGTCCGCCGCTGGGGATGAATAGCACGTGAGATCGACATCGTTACAAGCACCGACTTCCTGTCAGAGTAAGGAGGTCGGCGTTAGGCCGCCGACCTCGATGGCGCGCCACCTCAGCGAATCAGAGGCGAAGACATCAAACCCTTGTTATTCCAGAGATTGTTGAGACCGCGCTCGAGTTTGATCGGGCTCTTATCCCCAACATTGCGTGCAAACATCTCGCCGTAATTTCCGACGGATTTAATCGCGTTGAAAGCCCAATCGTTTTCCAGCCCGAGCTTGACGCCAAAGTCACCTGTGACACCCAAGAGACGCTGCACCTCGGGTGAGGTCGACGTCTTCTTCATTTCCTCGACATTCGCTTGCGTAATGCCCAATTCCTCTGCGGCGATCAAAGCATTCAGAGTCCAAGCAACGATGTCACGGAAGCGGCTATCGTCCTTGCGGACGACGGGGCCGATAGGCTCCATTGAAATAAGTTCCGGCAGCACAACCCATTCGTCGGGATTGCCAAGCTTGCTGACCGCACCAGCGAGTGCGCTCAAAACGTTCGCGTAGACGTCACAACGCCCAGCGGCAAGATTCTTCTCATTTTGATCACGCGTATTCGCGGTGACGGGAGTGAATTTGAGGCCGTTCTTGCGGAAGAAATCCGCGAGGTTCAACTCGTAATTGGAACCACCCGAGACACAGATCGAAGCGCCGTCCAGCTCCTTCGCGCTGCTCACTCCAAGCGATTTCTTCGCCAAAAAGCCTTGGCTGTCATAGAGGTACGCGCCCGCCCATTCGACGTTAAGCTCGATGTCACGGATGAAAGTGTGCGTCGCAGTCCGAGCCAACAGATCGATTCCGCCCGACTGAAGCGTCGTAAAGGCTGTCTTGATCTCAAGCGGCACGAACTTGATCTTCTCCGAGTCTCCGAGGACAGCAGCCGCGACCGCCCGGCAGAAATCAACCTCGAAGCCGGTCCACTTAGCGGCACCATCAAGCGTACTCATGCCGGTTTGGACGCCGGTCGAAACGCCGCAGTTCAGTAGGCCGCGGTCTTTGATGGCTTTTTGAGTGGCACCGGTATTTGCCGACGCTGCCGTTGCGGCAATCACCAGACACCCTGCGGCCAGCGTCCACTTATTGCATAGGTTTGCGAGCATTTAGTCCTCCCAGCGGCTGTCATAAAGCGGATACGGGCTGTTCCCCCCGCTTAGCGGTGCTTGAATTACACATAACATGATAAGTATCAAGTTAATTAGCATGTTAATTAGATGGACTGGGCCGTGTTCCGTCGGCTAGTAGACGGCGCCGGATGACGTTGGAAATGCTGCCGGCTTGGCGGCAAATTGCGAGAGCAGCCGGGTGGCGCCTCCAGCCAGCACTCCCACATCGGAACCGATCGCCACGAAGCTCGCTCCAAGCTCGACATAGCTCTGAGCGAGATCGACATCGGCCGTCAGGATTCCTGCCGCTTTGCCAGACGCCAGTATTCGGGACAGACCATCCCGCACGGCGGATTGAACGTCGGCGACACCTGGCACTCCCAGATGGCCCATGTCTGCTGCAAGATCGGCGGGACCGATGAAGATTCCATCGACACCATCAACGCTCGCGATCTCCTCAATCGCAGCAAGTCCTGCTCGACTCTCAACCTGGACAAGCAAGCAGATTTGCTCGTTCGCGGTCTGCAGATAGTCGGAAATCCGGTTGTAGTTCGAAGCCCGTGCTAAAGCCGCTCCAACGCCACGCACTCCGTCCGGGGGATAGCGCGTAGCGCGTACGAGAGCCCGGGCTTGCTCCGCAGACTCCACCATAGGAACCAAGAGCGTTTGAGCGCCAATATCCAGAACTTGTTTGATGATCCAGGTCTCACCGATCGGAACCCGAACGACCGGGTGGCTTGCCGAGCCTGCGATAGCCTGGAGCTGTGCAGCGAGTAAAGGAATGTCATTGGGACCGTGCTCTGCATCAACGAGCAGCCAGTCATAACCGGCGCCTGCGCAGACTTCAGCCACATAGGGGCTTGCTAGAGCGAGCCACAGGCCGATTTGAGAGCGCCCGTTGCGGAGCGCTGCCTTAAAGGCATTCTGGGGAGCAGGCATGAATGGTCTCACTCGAAGAAGCAGCTGACGGTCCCGAGTGGTCCGTAGTCGCCGATGATGGTGTCGCCGTGCCGCACTTCGACTGGGCGGATGAAGGAGCCAGCCAGAACGATCTGGCCGGCCTCGATATGCTCGCCGTAGATGGCAAGCCGATTAGCCAGCCACGCAATTCCGCGTGCTGGGTGGTTCAGCACGCCCGCGCCGAGTCCGGTTTCCTCGACCTGACCATTCCGCGAGACAATCGCCCCAACCCAGCGCAGATCCACCTGATCTGGCCGCAGGACGCGACCGCCTAGAACAACTCCGGCATTGGCGGCGTTATCTGAGATCGTATCAACAATAGTTCGAGCCCGGTTTGTTTCCGAGTCGACGCGGAGGATACGTGTGTCAAGGATCTCCAGTGCCGGCGTGACATAATCGGTCGCGTTCAGCACATCGAAAACCGTAACATCGGGTCCTTTCAAGTCTTTCTTCATGACAAAGGCGATCTCCGCCTCAATCCGTGGTTGGATGAAGCGATCCTTGGGAACGCTGCTTCCATCCTCGAAATGCATGTCGTCGAACAGCACCCCTGAATCCGGTGTGTCGATGTTGAGTGCATATTGCATGGCCTTCGAAGTAAGACCGATCTTCCATCCGATAACCTTGCGACCTGCCGCAAGCTTATGCTGAACCCAGGCGGCTTGGATCGCATACGCATCATCAACCGTCATCTGCGGGAACCGCAGCGACATGAGACCTATCTGCCTACGCGTCTGCTCCGCCTCGTCTAGACTGAGAGCTGCCGCGGTGGTTTCGTCAGACGTAAGCATCGCTCAGACCTCATCGGAAATGGTGTTGCAGAGAAGGCCGATGCCATCGGCTTCAACCTCGACGACGTCGCCCGGCTTTAACCAGACCGGTGGATCGAGCCGGGCTCCCGCACCTGTCGGGGTTCCGGTGATGAGGATGTCGCCGGGGACGAGCGTGGTGAAGGTCGAAATATAGCTGATGATCTTCCGGAAGGAGAAAATCATGCGACTGGTCCGATCGCTCTGGCGCACCTCGCCGTTGACGCGGGTTGTCAGTGCGATGTCCGCGATCTGGGCCTCGTTGGTGAACGGCACAAGCCATGGACCAATTGAGCCGGAGCTGTCGAAATTCTTTCCTTGCGTGACGTTGAACTTGGCATGGCGAACCCAGTCACGGATCGTGCCCTCATTCGCCAGCGTCAACGCTGCGATATAGTCCAATGCCTCGCATTCAGGGATCCGGCGCCCAGTCTTACCAATAACGATCGCGATTTCGCCCTCATAGTCGAGCTGCTCGCTTTCCGGCGGTCTGATCAAAGGTTGCTTGTGACTGGTAAACGAACGCAAAAAGCGGGGAAATAGGGACGGGTTTGGTGGCGCTTCCTTGCCATCCTTGTACTCTGCATTGCGGTCGGGAAAGTTCACTCCGACGCAGATGATTTTCTCCGGTGCTATAGACGGCAACTCAAAGCGAATGCTTTCCAGTGGAAGATCTGGCGTTAGCGCCGTCCCCTTCTCCGCCAGGAACGCAAACGCCTGATCTGCGACGACGTGTTGGAGCGTTGGCCATTGAGAACCATACCGGGCCGATAGGTCCACGATGCCACCGTCCACGGCCAGACCGTATCGTACTTTATCGGTGTGAAAATAACTTACAAACTTCGGCACCAAGACCCGCGTCCTCACAGTGAGCTTTAAGAGGGACCAGCTAGCAGCTTCTTCTTATCTCCACTCAAAACCCACCATTGGGACAAAGAGCATCGACTAAGAGGCGTGCCGCCGCCACGATTTAATTAGCATGTTAAATATCTGCTGAGCTAGAATGTCAATCGTGGTACTTGGCGAGGCTTGTGCGTTTCCCCACTAAGCTCGACTTTGGCGATTTTGGCGGGTGAATTGGGAGGACGAGACGACGAAGCGAACGATGCGGTAGGCTCGGACGTTGGTGCGTAATTCGGCCGGGGGTGTCGCGCCCGGCTGGCGGTGAGGTATAGGGGCAGTTCCCTGAAGCCGAGAAGCTGAATGCCCTGCAAGGTCAATGAAAGCCGCCGCCACAAGATTCCAAAGGGTCGCTACCTCGTGAAGAACTGGCGGGACTACGATGCAGCGCTGCGCCGGCGGTCGGCTCACTGTTGGATCAGATCTCAGGCCCAATTGCTTCGGTCACGGCTGATGGCGCGTACGATGGGGATCCGGTCTACGGTATTATCGCCGACCGAGATCCTGCGGCTGCGGTGATCATTCCAGCACGCTCCACAGCTGTGCCGAGCAACACGGCTGAGACTGCACCCACCCAGCGGGATCGGCACCTTCGGATGATCCGGGAGCGTGGTCGGCTCGGCTGGCAGAAGGCGGGGAACTACGGCCGTCGGTCCTTGGGCGAGGTCGCGATGATGCGCTACAAGACAATAATTGGTCGCCGCCTCCACGCTCGGGCTCTGCCAACACAGAAGACCGAGGTGGCCGCCGGCTGCAAGGTCATCAATGTCATGACCCGCCTCGGTATGCCTGTATCCCAGCATATCGCTTGAGCCCCAGCGCCAGAGGATGAACGCAGTCTTAATCTGAATTATGCACCAAAGCCCTTCCGGGTGGCTCCCGCGACCTCACAAACCGTTGACGAGGCCGCTCCACCCTTGACATACAATGCAAATGCATTACCTTACAAGATGAACGAGCAAGCGTTGGGAGGCAGGAATGGGCGAACATGCCTTATTCGAGATCGAGGCGACCATTACGGAGCGCGGCCAGACCACGGTGCCGGCGGCGGTCAGGAAGATGCTTGCTGTCCGCAAGCGTGGCCGTGTCGTATTCCGCGGGATGCCTGACGGCACGGTCGTGATCGCCAGCAAGGAAGAGGCCGAGCCGCACACGGACCCGGTGATCTCGCAGTTCCTCGGGTTCCTCGAACGGGACATGATGGAGCGCAAGGACGCCGCCATCTGTCCGGTGCCGAAGACCTACCTCGATGATTTGCGCGAGCTCTCCGATGTGGAAATCGACCTCGACGCCCCCCTGACAGGCGACGACGAGTGAGCGCGCCTGCCTTTGTCATCAACGGGTGGGAAATCTACGCCCACCCACTCTTCCTCGACCAACTGGAAGCCTACCATACGGCATATCGCGCCGTCAGGGCCAAATACCCGAAGGAATACAAGACCAAGAAGGCGACCAAGCTTTACCTGGCCCTGCTCAAGACAGCCTTCGAGGTCATCCCCGGCGATCCGACGAATCCAGATTTCCGGCAGGGATCGGCGCTCGGGGACAACAACAAGCACTGGTTCCGGGCGAAGTTTCTCCAGCAGTTTCGGCTGTTCTTCCGCTACTCGGACGATAAGAAGGCGATCATACTTGCCTGGGTGAATGACGAGGACACCAAGCGGGCCTACGGCTCGAAGACGGATGCCTACGAGGTGTTCAAGAAGATGCTCGAGGCTGGGAATCCTCCCGATGATTGGGGCGCGCTTTTGAAGGCCACCGCCGCCGACGATGCCGTTGAGCGGTTCCGGGCCGGGGCGGGACGTGAGTAATCCGGTTCTATCGCAACTCTTTCTTTCCTCTCTCGGGCTATGGCCTGCTCTGATGAGAGAGGGTGATCCGAGACGTTCAAGGGCAGGCAATTTGATCGATCGGTAATCCTGCTCCGTGTCCGGCGGTCTCTCGCTTACAGCCTCAGCCTCCGAAATCTCGAAGAGATGATGGCCGAGCGCGGCATCTTTGTCGACCACGCCACGGTCGGTCGCTGGGTCGTCCGTTACTCACCCGAGCTTCTCGAGAGGTTCAATCGACACAAGCGTCCTGTCAGGAGGAAATGGCATATCGATGAAACGTGTATCAAGGTGCGCGGGCGCTGGATGTACCTCTACCGAGCCGTTGAGAGCCATGGCGACACGGTCGAGTTCTGGTTCAACGAGCGGTGCAATCTTTCTGCCGCCAAACGGTTCCTGAACAGGGCCCTCAAGCGGCATGGCCGGCCAGAGCGGATTGTGATCGACGGCAGCCAGACTAATCAGGAGGCGATCTTGTCCTGTGGTACAACGGACCGGCTACAGGACCGATCACGACGGAAGCGCGAGCCGATCCGGATCCGGCAGAGTCGCTACCTCAACAATCGTATCGAACAGGATCACCGCGCGATCAAGCGGCGAGTTCGCCCGATGATGGGGTTGAAGTCCATGAACAGCGCTCGCGCTGTGCTGGGCGACATCGAAATGGTCCATATGATGCGCAAGGGAAAGGCGAAATACGCCTGCACTCATCAACTGTCGCTCGCTGAACAGTTCGAGCGACTTGCCACTTGAGTACCAAGCGGCTTCGCTCCCGCCTTTTCAGCTTTACCCCGGAGTTGCGACAGAACCGTATAATGAACATCCAAGGGCGCGACGCACGTCGAAGTTTCAAGCGACGACGTTTGACCCTGTGCGCGATCATAGTGAAGACTCCCCATCGATCTGTACGGCGGCTCTCGGATCTCCGAACCAACCCAGTCTTTGACCTTTTCTGGCGATTTGCGACTGAGCGCCAGGCGATTTTTTTCCGCCGGCTTGAGGGAACTTCCCCACCATGGGCAGATGATCAAATCCTACAACGATACAAGTCACCAACGCATATCGTGCATCCGATCGGGTCAGTCAGTTCCTGATCCGGAACGTCATTTACAATCCGGCTTATCCGGACGCTCCGAATGAAGTTGTATTCCGCATTCTGCTCTTCAAGCTGTTCAATAGAATCTCGACTTGGCAGATGCTCGAACGGCAAGCTGGTCCGCTTCACTGGCAGAGTTTTGAATCGGACCATATCGGGACTGTTCTGAGTAAAGCTGCGGCTGCGGGCATACGCCTCTATTCGGGTGCTTATATTATGCCACCTATCGCTCTGAGCACGAGCAGCGTAAAGCATCACGGGCACTTGCGGTTAATTGAGCTGATTTTGCGAGGCGACTTCGTCGCCCGGCTGCAGCAAACCAAGAATCTTCAAGAGGTATTCGTGCTGCTGAAGAGCTATCCATCGTTAGGCGACTTTCTCGCCTTTCAGCTAGCGATCGACCTAAATTACTCAACAGTGATCAATCATGACGAGGCAGAGTTCGTCGTTGCTGGGCCTGGCGCGCGCGACGGGCTGGCCAAGGCTTTCGTCGACTCGTCCGAGTACGAGCCACTAGATTTGGTTCGGCTGATGATGGACATGCAGGAGACCGAGTTCGAGCGGCTCGGGCTTCCGTTCCGTTCTCTCTGGGGACGTCGACTTTGATCTTCCCCCGATTGAGTGGACACCGGGTTAGCTCGCTGTCCGCTCGGCCTGTTCGGGCGTGAGATACCCGAGAGCCGAGTGAATGTGTTGCCGATTGTAATAGCTCTCAATGTAGCCGAACAGATCCCGGCGAGCTTCTTCGCGCGTCGCCCAACTCCGCTGATGAACGAGTTCCACTTTCAAGGAATGGAAGAACGACTCCATTGGTGCGTTATCATAGCAGCAGCCCGTCCGGCCCGTCGATGCCTTGGCCTTCATGGCGGTCAACTGCATGGCATAGGCCCCGGCTGCATATTGGCTGCCGCGGTCCGAATGATGAATGAGTCCAGGGCCTGGGCGCTGCCGCTGGGCGGCCATGATCAGGGCTCCAAGGGTCAGCTCGGTGCGCATATGATCGCGCATCGCCCAGCCCACCACCTTTCGGGTCGCTCGATCAAGAACCACGGCCAGATAGAGCCAGCCCTCACCGGTTGGGACATAGGTGATGTCAGCCAGCCAGACCCGGTCCGGCGTGGACATTGCAAACTCCTGTTGCAATAGGTTCGGCGCAACCGGCAACGCGTGGCGACTGTCGGTCGTGGTCGGCCGGAAGCAACGGCGGGCCAGCGCGCAAATGCCATGCCGGTGCATCAGCCGCTCGATCCGGCCGCGGCTGACCCGATAGCCCTGAGCTCGTAAGGCTGCGTGCAGGCGTGGGCTCCCATAGCGGCCCTGATGTTGGGCGTGGAGCCGATGCACCTCCTTCAACAGGCGCCGGTTTGCTATCGCCCTTTGGCTCTCTGGCCGGGAGCGCCAGGCATAATAGCCGCTGGCGGACCCCGAGCACGCGGCACATGAGCCGCACCGGGTAGATGCGGGCATGCTGCTCGATGAAGCCAAACCTCATTTCGGCACCTCCGCGAAGATGCCGATGGTTTTTTTTAAGATGTCTCGTTCCATACGGGTGCGATCCAGCTCGCGCCGTAGCCGCGCGATCTCGGCAGCTTGATCAGCTGGCGACGGTGGGACCCCAGTGCTCGTCAAGCTGGCGTTGGGAGCAGCCCTGGACTGGGGAGCCGCCCCGTGGGTAATAGCTCGCCAGTTGCGCAGCATGGATGGGGAGATCCCCAGTTCGGTCGCGATCTGTATCGGGGGCGGCCGCTGCTTTCCAGAAGCGCCACAGCCTCTCGCTTGAACTCGGGTGTGAATTCTCGCCTCGTCTTCGTCATCAAACACCTTCCCGCTCCCGCAGGAGCGTATCAGAGGTGTCCGTCAAAGCGAGGGAAGATCAATCCGGCCCTCGGCCGTCTCGACCTCCACCAGTGGCTCGAGCCAGAACAATCCTCGCGAGCCGGTCGAGACGATTTCCAGTGCTATTCCGCGACGGGATGCCTCCTCCACCAGGAGGGCGGCGATCCGGCGGGAACCGAGGGCAAGGGATGCGGCATCGGCTGAAATGAACACCCTGGTCATAGCCCCCTCGCCTCCCGGGCGACCGCGTCGAGCGCCCCAGGGTCGAGGCGCCCGATCGGCTCGCCGTCGTAAAGGGCGGACGGGGCGCAGGCGCACAGGCCCAGGCAATAGACCCCCTCGACCGTCAGGCTGCCGTCCGGCGTCGTCTCGCCCCAACCGATGCCGAGCGTCGCGAGGAATTCCTGTGCGACAACGGCGCCATTCATCGACTGACACGCCTCGGCCCGGCAGAGCTTGAGAACATGGTGCCCAGCCGGCTGGCGGCGGAAATCGTGATAGAAGGTGACGATGCCGTGGATTTCGGCCCGGGAGAGATTGATCGCCTCCGCGACGAGGGGGATCGCTTCGTCAGGGATATGTCCGAATTCGCGCTGCAACGCATGGAGGATCGGCAGCGCGGCACCGTCGAGCCGTGCATGAGTTGCGACGATTTCCCTTGCGCGGTCGCTCGTCCACGGGGTGAAAGTGGTCATGTCCTCACCAAACGTTGATCCGGAACGCTCGATCGATAGAGATAAAGGTTCTGCACCGGATGAGTTAAGAACCTTGCCGCCAGAATGGCAATCGACTTTTAGGCCGAAATGGCGGCTCCCCTCTGTATCAATAGGCGGTGGCAGATCGGATGAACTTACCCTTGGAGTCGACGCCCGAGGATGCAGGCGTCGGTGCAGCACGCCTGTGGCCACTCCCTCCACGGGAACCACGCCCGCTTTCGGCTTCGTGATGCGGTTCGCCTCGGTCGTCAGGGGTTTCCCATCCTCTCACGCCACTGCGGCGCGAGTCGCGATACGGACAGGTCGACCCTGATGTCGGATGCTTGCCGGTCATCCTAGAACCCGCTTCATGGTGGCGGCGTATTTATTCATGATGGCGTCCCGTTTCTCGTGACGGCCGCCTGCCACGACGGTTCGACCTGAGACGATCACGCTGTCGATGGCTGTCGTACCGGCCGTGAAAACATAACAGTCGAGCCAGCGATTGCCAGAGACCGCCGAGAGATGAGGGTGCTTGGGGTTGAGTACGACAAAGTCAGCCCGGCAACCGGTGTCGATGGCGCCGACCTGGCGGCCGACGGCGCGCGTGCCGCCCGCGAGTGCTCCCTCGTAGAGAACGCGCCCCGTCGACTCACCCTCGTTTCCCGGCAGCACATTGCGCGCCCTGTGATGGAGACGCTGACTGTATTCGAACTGCTTCAACTCGCCCGGCGCGCTGAGTTCAATATTGGAGTCTGACCCGACCCCGAACGCTCCCCCCGCTCTGAGGAAATCCACGCCATTGAAGGTGCCGTCTCCGAGATTGGCCTCCGTGATCGGACAAAGACCGGCAACGGCGCCGCTTTGAGCCAATCGCCGGGTTTCCTCCGGCGTCAGATGGGTGGCGTGGACGAGGCACCATCGTCCGTCGACAGGAGCATGGTCGAGCAGCCATTCGACAGGGCGCAGGCCTGACCATGCAAGACAATCCTGGACTTCCTTGATCTGCTCCGCGATGTGGATGTGAACGGGCCCCGAAGGAGCCATCATCAACAGGTCTTGCAAGGCTTCTGGAGAAACGGCGCGCAAGCTGTGGGGCGCTATGCCGATCACGGCATCGTCGAGGTCGGCGAGCGCATTCTTCGCATTCTCGTAAAGCACGGCATAACGTTCGACAGCGTTGATAAATCGACGCTGGCCTTCCGTAGGCGCCGCCCCTCCGAAGCCCCCGTGCGAATACAATACCGGAAGGAGCGTGAGCCCCATGCCCGTCTCGTGCGCGGCCGACGCTATTCGCTCGGAGAGCTCGGCAGGATTGTCATAGGGCCTCCCGTCGACATCGTGATGCACATAGTGAAATTCGGCCAATGCCGTGAAGCCGCCTTCGAGCATCTCCACCATTGCGGCAGCCGCAATCGCCTCAATGTCGGCAGGGGTCAACTGCCCAAGGAACCGGTACATGACCTGGCGCCATGTCCAGAAACTGTCGCCGCGCGGCCCCCGTGTCTCCGCAAGGCCGCCCATGCCACGCTGAAACGTGTGGCTGTGCAGGTTGGGCAAGCCTGGCAGCGCAATGCCGGCAATATGCTCTCGCTCTTCGGAGGGAGCATTTGCCTGCACGGCGCAAATGGTGCCATCGGCGATGTCGATCCCAACATCCGCTGCCCACCCCGAAGGAAGCAGCGCGTGATCGAATGTAAGCTTGCGTGTTGCTGATGCCATCGTCTTGCCACCGCAGGATCGTTCGAATGAACCGTCGAGGGTGGATGTCCGCGCTTCCGCCTTGGGAAAACACCCGGAAGGCTTGCTGATCGGCCCATCCATCTCCAGCCCGATATTACCAATCTCGGGAAATATGTATAGACATACCTTGGTGAATATGTATAGACTTAATGATGCCGCAGTGAAGGCTCGCCAGCGCGACGGGAGAAGCCCATGCGTTTCGATACGGTCTGGTTCAATGCACGACTTGCGACGCTGGCCCCTGCCGCCGACGGCCTCGGCATCGTCCATGACGGCGTGATCGCGGCCAGGAACGGTCGAATCGCGTTCGCGGGACCCGTCGGAGATCTTCCGACAGGCTGGGACTCACTCGAGAAGGTCGATTGTGAGGGCCGTTGGGTCACCCCCGGCCTCGTCGACTGCCATACTCATCTCGTTTTCGGCGGCGATAGGGCGGCCGAGTTCGAAATGCGCCTGAATGGAGCGAGTTACGAAGAGATCGCTCGCGCGGGAGGCGGTATCGTCTCCACCGTGAAGGCCACCCGGGCGGCAAGCGAAGACGATCTCGTGGCAGGAGCCCTGCCCCGCCTCGATCATCTGATCGCCGAGGGCTGCACCACCATCGAGATCAAATCGGGCTATGGGCTCGAACTCGAAACGGAAGCGCGAATGCTGCGCGCAGCCCGACGCCTTGGCCGCGAGCGCCCCGTGACCGTCGTCACGACTTTTCTCGGAGCCCATGCCTTGCCGCCGGAGGCGAACGGCGGCAAGGACGCCTATATCGACATGGTGTGCCGGGAGATGCTACCTGTCATTGCCCGGGAAGGCCTTGCGGATGCGGTCGATGCCTTTTGCGAAGGAATTGCCTTCTCGCCGGCACAGACCGCCCGCGTCTTCGAGACAGCTGAAGCGCACGGCCTGACAATCAAGCTTCATGCGGACCAGCTCTCCAACCTGCACGGCGCGAAACTCGCAGCCGGGTTCGGCGCGCTGTCGGCCGACCATCTCGAGTACACCGACGATGAGGGAGCCGGCGCGATGGCACAAGCCGGAACGGTCGCGGTGCTCCTGCCCGGAGCCTTTTACACGCTGCGCGAAACGCAGCTGCCACCGGTCGATGCCTTCCGCCGGCACGGCACTCGGATCGCGCTCGCGACGGACTGCAACCCCGGTACGTCGCCACTGACCTCGCTTCTCGTCGCCATGAACATGGGCGCGACCCTGTTCCGCCTGACTGTCGAGGAGTGCATCGCGGGCGTGACGCGCGAAGCCGCGCGTGCGCTCGGAAAGCTCGACGAGATCGGCACACTCGAACCCGGCAAGGCCTGCGACCTCGCGATCTGGGACATCGAGCGACCGGCAGAGCTCGTCTATCGCCTCGGCTTCAACCCGCTGCACGCCCGTATCTGGAGAGGACAGTGACTGACACCGTAACGCTTATTCCCGGCTCCGTTTCTCTGGCCGATTGGCGCTCCGTCTATTTAGGCGCAGCAGTCATACTCGACGACCGATGCCGCCCCAAGGTCGAGGCGGGTGCCGGGACCATCGAGGCCATCGTGGCCAAGGGCGATCCCGTCTACGGGATCAATACCGGCTTCGGAAAGCTCGCGAGCGTGCGCATCGGCTCGTCCGATCTCGCGACGCTCCAGCGCAACATCGTGCTGTCGCATGCGGCAGGCGTCGGCGAGCCCCTGCCGGCCGAGATCGTCCGGCTGGTCATGGTCCTGAAGCTCGCAAGTCTGGCGCAGGGAGCCTCCGGCGTGCGCTGGTCCACCATCGAGCACCTGGCCGCGTGCCTGAAGGCGGGGCTCTTCCCGGTTATTCCGGGCCAGGGCTCTGTCGGCGCCTCCGGCGATCTGGCTCCGCTCTCTCACATGACGGCGGCGCTCATGGGCGTGGGGGACATCCTCGTCGACGGCGTCCGCATGCCGGCCGAAGCGGCCCTCGCCAGAGCGGGCCTCAGACCCCTCGTTCTGGGCCCCAAGGAAGGCCTTGCGCTTCTCAACGGCACGCAGGTCTCGACGGCCCTGGCGCTCGCCGGCCTCTTCGAGGCGGAGCGGGTGTTCCAAGCGGCCCTTGTCACCGGGGCATTGGCGACCGACGCCGCCAAGGGATCGGACGGGCCTTTCGATGCCAGAATCCAGACGCTGCGGCGCCACCGGGGACAGATCGAAGTGGCGGCCTCCCTGCGCATGCTGATGCAGGGCAGCGCCATCCGCGCCTCACATCTCATCAACGACGAACGCGTCCAGGATCCCTATTGTCTGCGCTGCCAGCCGCAGGTCATGGGCGCGGTCCTCGATCTGCTTCGTCAAGCGGGCGAAACGCTCGGCACGGAAGCGAACGGCGTCTCCGATAATCCGCTCGTCTTCTCGGAAACCGGAGAGGTCATCTCGGGCGGCAACTTCCATGCAGAGCCCGTCGCCTTCGCGGCCGACATGATCGCCATGGCCTTGTGTGAAATCGGCTCTCTCGCCGAGCGGCGCATCGCCATGCTGGTCGATCCTGCCCTTTCGGGTCTGCCCGCCTTTCTGACACCGAAGCCGGGCTTGAATTCCGGCTTCATGATCCCTCAGGTGACCGCTGCGGCGCTCGTCTCCGAGAACAAGCAACGGGCCTATCCGGCCAGCGTCGATTCGATCCCGACGTCAGCCAACCAGGAAGATCACGTGTCCATGGCGACCCATGGCGCACGGCGTCTCCTGAGCATGGCGGCAAATACCGCGAACATCATCGGGATCGAACTGCTCGCCGCGGCACAGGGCTGCGATTTTCATGCACCGATGCACTCGAGCGTGCGGCTCGAGGATGCGCGCGCACTCCTGCGGGCCGAAGTACCGCATCTGGACGAAGACCGGCACATGGCTCCCGATATGGAACGCGCGACCATGCTGGTCGCGTCCGGCGCTCTCGCGGCCGCAGCGGGCCATGATGTCCTGCCGTTCGTGGCTGATGAAGAACTGTGAAAGGCAAAGCGGCCATCATGACTGCTTCGGATTGTTCCCCCTCGCTCTCCGTCATACGCGGAGACGCGCCGCTGATCGTGAGCCTACCCCATACGGGCACGGAGATTCCGGCCGAATACGAAGCGGGCCTGGTGTCTCCCTGGCTCGCGCGCAAGGACGCCGATTGGTGGATCGAGCAGCTTTACGACTTCGCTCCCGGTCTCGGTGCAACCGTGATCCGCACGTCGATTTCCCGCACGGTGATCGACGTGAACCGCGATCCCTCGGGCATGTCGCTTTATCCGGGACAGGCGACGACGGAGCTATGTCCCACCACGACCTTCGACGGCGAACTGCTCTACAAGCAGGGAGCGGCACCGGCGGCTGAGGAGATCGCCAAACGTCGCGCGCGCTTTTTCGACCCGTATCACGCGACGTTCCGGGCCGAGGTCGAACGGCTGCGGGCGCGGCATGACCGTGTCGTCATCTATGACTGCCACTCGATCCGATCAATCATCCCGCGCTTGTTCGATGGCACCCTGCCTCACTTCAACATCGGCACCAACGGCGGAGCCACCTGCGCTCCCGCTCTCAGCGATGCCGTCGAGACGATCTGCGCGGGCAGTGGCTTCAGCCATGTGGTCAACGGGCGTTTCAAAGGCGGCTACATCACGCGCAACCTGGGCAAGCCCGAGACGGGTGTTCACGCCATTCAAATGGAGCTCGCCTGCCGCGGCTACATGCGTGAGCCTCTCGGCCCGGTCGCCGAGGGCGCATGGCCGACATCCTATGACGAGGCCTATGCGGCGCCCATGCGCGCCGTTCTCACCCGCATTCTCGAAACCTGTCTTTCCTTCGCCGCAACCGAAGCCTCGTCGAGGACCAAGCCATGACCCGCATCGACAACACCCGCGTGATCCGCGCCGCGCACGGCACAGATCTGTCGGCCAAAAGCTGGCTGACCGAAGCGCCCCTGCGCATGCTGATGAACAATCTCGATCCCGACGTGGCCGAGAAGCCGGGCGAGCTCGTCGTCTATGGCGGCATCGGTCGTGCGGCACGCGACTGGGAGAGCTTCGACCGCATCGTTGCTGCGCTCAAGGCCCTGGAGGCGGACGAGACCTTGCTCGTGCAATCCGGCAAGCCCGTCGGAGTCTTCCGCACGCATCCTGACGCGCCCCGCGTGCTGATCGCCAATTCCAACCTCGTGCCGCACTGGGCAACCTGGGACAAATATCACGAGCTCGACCGCAAGGGCCTCATGATGTACGGCCAGATGACGGCGGGTTCCTGGATCTATATCGGCAGCCAGGGCATCGTGCAGGGCACCTACGAAACCTTCGTCGAGGTCGGCCGCCAGCACTACGACGGCGACCTGTCGGGGCGCTGGATCCTCACGGCCGGCCTTGGCGGAATGGGTGGTGCGCAGCCGCTCGCGGCCACCATGGCGGGAGCATCCTGCCTTGCCGTGGAATGCCAGCCGAGCCGCATCGAGATGCGCCTGAGGACGGGCTATCTCGACCGACGCGCCGATACGCTGGACGAGGCGCTTGCGATCATCGAGCAATCGTGCCGTGAGAAGAAACCTGTATCGGTCGGCCTCCTCGGCAATGCCGCCGAGATTTTCCCGGAGATCTACCGGCGCGGCATCCGCCCGGATGCCGTCACGGACCAGACCTCGGCGCATGATCCGATCAACGGCTATCTGCCGAAGGGCTGGACTCTCGCGGAGTGGGAGTCGAGGCGCGAAAGCGACCCGAAGACCGTCGAGCGCGCTGCCAGACACTCCATGGCGGAGCATGTGCGCGCCATGCTGGATTTTCATCGCGCCGGCGTGCCGACCCTCGACTACGGCAACAACATCCGCCAGATGGCGAAGGAAGAAGGCGTCGCCGATGCCTTCGCGTTTCCGGGCTTCGTGCCGGCCTATATCCGGCCGCTCTTCTGCCGCGGGATCGGCCCCTTCCGCTGGGCCGCGCTCTCGGGCGATCCGGAGGACATCTACCGCACCGACGCCAAGGTGAAGGAGCTGCTCCCGGACAACAAGCATCTCCATCACTGGCTCGACATGGCCCGCGAGCGCATCCATTTTCAGGGGCTGCCTGCCCGCATCTGCTGGGTCGGCCTCGGCGACCGCCATCGCCTCGGCCTCGCCTTCAACGAAATGGTCGCCGGGGGCGAACTGAAGGCGCCTGTCGTGATCGGCCGCGACCATCTCGATTCCGGTTCGGTCGCAAGCCCCAACCGCGAGACCGAAGCCATGCAGGACGGATCGGATGCGGTGTCCGATTGGCCGCTTCTGAACGCCCTTCTCAACTGTGCGTCCGGAGCCACCTGGGTGTCGTTGCACCATGGCGGCGGCGTGGGGATGGGCTTCTCGCAACATTCGGGAATGGTGATCGTCTGCGACGGCACGCCCGAGGCCGCCAAGCGCATCGAACGAGTGCTCTGGAATGATCCCGCCAGCGGCGTGATGCGCCATGCCGATGCGGGATACGACATTGCGATCGGCTGCGCCCGCGATCACGGGCTCAACCTCCCGAGCCTTGGCTAGGCCGCGCGCCATGCACCTCGTTCCCTCGACCAGCTATCGACGCATGCCGTGGAAGAACGGCGGCGGCGAGACGATTGAGATCATCGCCTCCCCTGAGGGCTCGACCCTGGACACCTTCGATTGGCGGGTCAGCATGGCGAAGGTCGCATCGTCCGGCCCCTTCTCCCTGTTTCCGGAGATCGACCGAACGCTCGCCGTGCTCGATGGCAACGGAATCCGGCTGTCCATCGCAGGGCGGGGCGAGGTTCTGGTCGGTCTCGGCACCGCCCCCGTTTCGTTCCCGGGCGACGTCCCGGTCGACGCGGGCCTCGTGGACGGATCCATCATGGATCTGAACGTGATGACCCGGCGGGGTCGCTACGGACATGCCATGACCCGAATGGCCGACACGGGGGAATTCGGCGTGACGTGCCGCGGCGACATCACGCTCATGCTCGTGACCGGCTCCGGCGCGACGGCATATGGCGCCGGCACGACGATCGAGGCCGAGGATAGCGACACGATCATCGTTTCCAAGACTGCGGGGGCGGAGTTAGTCCACATCAGCTCGCGGGGCGTCTTGGAACTCTACATCATCGACATATGGCGAGCGTAACGTGACAGACCCGATCAGCCTCAATCCTCACATTGTTGTCCTTCCGCCATACAATGCCGGCATGAGCATCGGGGCGGCGCGCCGGGCCAGCGGTCACCAATCCATCGCGCGGCTAGCCAGCAACGAGAACCCCGACGGCTGTTCCCCGGCGGTTCTGGAAGCCCTCGCTCCGACAGGACTGGAGCCGTGGCGCTACTCCGATCCGGCGTGCATGGTTCTTCGCGAGGCGCTGAGCGAGCATCTTGCCACCCATCCCGATCATATCGTCGTCGGAAACGGATCGGAGGAAATGATCGCGGCCCTCTCGCGCGCCCTGTTGCTGCCGGGCGACCACGTGGCGACCGTGGCCCCGAGTTTCGGTCTTCACGAAATCGAGCCCCGTGCGATGGGAGCGACGGTCGTGAAGATTCCTATGACATCGGATCTGGCCTTCGACCTACCGGCCATCCTCGACGCCTTGTCCCGGCGGCCGAAGCTCCTGATGCTCAGTTCGCCCTGGAACCCGGTCGGACCCGCACTGTCGCACGACGCCCTGGACGCCATTCTCAAGTGCATAAGCCGCGAAACCGTACTCGTCTTCGACGAGGCATATTTCGAGTATGCCGACGAGGCAGCGCGCGTGGACGGCGTCGCCCTGCTCGCCGCGACGGATATCCGCTACGTCGTACTCAGGACCTTCTCGAAAGCCTATGGCCTGGCCGGGCTCAGGGTTGGATATGCCGTCTGCTCCGATATCCAGGTCGCGGATGCGATCCGGAAGGCCAAGACACCCTTCAACGTCAACGTCGCCGCTCAGACGGCCGCCCTCGCGGCCTTGGGCGACCAGGCGTGGATGAAGGCGTCGGTGGCGCGCACCCGGGCCGAGCGGGGGCGTGTTGCGTTGGCCCTGCAGGATATGGGCTATGCGCCTGCGGTGTCGCAGACCAACTTTCTGTTCTTCGCGTGTCATAGCGACAGCACCGACATCGCCGATCGCCTGCTCAAGGAGGGCGTCATCGTCAAGCCGTGGCGGGAAGACGGTTACCAGAACTTCCTGCGCATTACGATCGGTCATCCTGACGAAAACGACCGGCTGCTCCTCGCCTTGCGGTCCCTGACGATTTCGAAGGTCTAGGCCCTCGGTGAAAACCCGCCCGGCCAACATACCAGACATAAGGCCGGTGATATGATGGCGCGGCCGGCCACGATATTCATATCCGGGCGCCGGATTCGCGAGTAAAGAAGGATTTCCAGGAGCAATCCGGCGTACGGGACGAGTTTTTATGCATATCTATGAGCGGATCCGGGACGATATCGAAAGGCGGATCATGTCAGGCGAATGGGCGCCTGGAGACCGGGTTCCCTTCGAAACCGAATTGGCGGAGCAGTACGGCTGCTCGCGTATGACCGTGAACAAAGTTCTCTCGGCCCTTGCCAATCAGGGATTGATCATCAGAAAACGTCGCGCCGGTTCCGTCGTGGCTGCCCCGAGCGCCGACCGCGCCGTTCTCGAGATCCAGGATTTCGCGCTGGAAGCCGAGCGCGCCGGCAAGACGTACCAGCACAAGGTCCTGCACCGCGGCGTGGAGGCGATCGACGCTGCGGCCGCAACGCGGACCGGTGCTCGAGCCGGCTCGAAAGTGCTCTGCGTCACGACGTTGCATCTCGTGGAAGGTCAGCCGGAAGCCTACGAGGAGCGTATCATCAATCTTGCGGCTGTGCCGGAAGCCCGCACGGAGCAGTTCGAGCAGATGCCCCCCGGAACATGGCTGTTGAACCGGGTGCCCTGGACGGATGCGGAGCATGTGATTCGGGCGGTCAATGCCGATGCCAAGCTGCATAAGCACCTTCAAATCCCGTCCGGCACCGCATGCCTGCTTCTGGAGCGGCGAACGTGGCAGGCCGGGATCTTCATGACGGAGGCCCGCATCACCTACCCTGGCGAGCGTCACCGGCTGGTCGGCCGGTTCTCACCGGCCGGGACTGGACAGTTCCCGGACCGATCAAAGCCCGCATGAGCGTAATCCAGGCCGGTACGGGCGCCTCAGAGCGGGTCGACCACCTTCCCAGGATTGAGCAGGCCCTTCGGATCGAGGAGACCTTTGATGGCGCGTGAGAGTTTCTGCTTCACCGGATCTGCGTAGCGCTCGAAGGCCGCCCGCTTTTTGAGGCCGATCCCGTGCTCCGCCGAGAAACACCCTCCGATCGCATCGAGAGGCGCATACAGCAGGTCCTCGATACGCTGCTGAATGGGCGTCGGCAACGGACCCTCGATATTGAGGACTATGTGGAGATTGCCATCGGCCAGGTGGCCGAAGATATACGGATCCAACTGCGGGTCGATGCTCCTGAGCGCCGGGCCAAGACGATCGACATAGCTGTCGATCGCTCTGCCTGGAACGGAAACGTCGAACGAAGGCGCCTGTGGATGAAGGCGGTAAAGGATCTCGGTGTCCTCGCGAACCCGCCAGATCCGGTCGGCCTGTTGCACGGAGCTGGCGACAACGCCGTCCTTGATGATCCCTGCATCCTCATAGATCGCCGTTAATCCGTCTTCCAATGCCGCGGAAGCAGCCTCGAAGCTATCCCCGCCGAGTTCAAGCGCCAGGAGGCAGTCGGCGTCGAGAGGAAGCTGGCCCTGTTCGAACCCTAAGGCTGCGCCGGTGGTCTGCGCGTATTTGCGCCACATGATCTCCGCGGCGCGTAGATTCGTACCGCCGCGCGACAGAAAGTGCGTCACGACCCCCTGGGCTGCGGCCGCGTTGTCGACGCCGACGAGAGCGGTCGCTCGCGCGCGGACCAACGGCTCAAGCTTGACGACTGCACGGGTCACGATCCCGAGCGTTCCTTCCGCGCCAATGAACAGGTGCTTGAGATCATACCCGGCACTTGTCTTCATGACCCGGGTCAGATCGCTGAAAATGCTTCCATCCGGGAGCACGGCTTCAAGCCCGAGCACGCGATGGCGCATGACACCGGATCGAAATGCCATGATGCCTCCGGCATTGCTCGAAATGAGACCGCCCACCGTCGCCGAGCCGCGCGCCGCAAGGTCGATGGCGGGATCGAGCCCGAATGCTCTCGCGGCCTCCTGCAGCGCGCCCAGAGTCACGCCTGCCTGGACCAAGGCGATGCCCGACACAGGATCGATTTCTTCGATGCGATCAAGTGCGCCCAGATCACAGATCAGCGTTTCGGGAGTCGTGACGGCGCCACCGACCAGGCCCGTTCGTCCCCCATGAGGTACGACCGGGATCTCCCTCGGACAGCACCAGCGCAGGAGTTTCGCGACGGCATCGGGCGAATCCGGCCGGACTGCGGCGAATGCGTTGAAGTTCCGCGCATCCCATCCTGGATCTCGTCCGGCAAGTTCACTTTGCCCTTGCATGGATCCCCCGCCGATCATGCTGCGCAATTCTTCGATGTCGTGCGCGTAGCGCATGCAAAATCTCCGGCAGTTCCGTTGTTAGACGATCTCGTCACGATGCCGCGCTGGAGACATCGGGCCGGCGGGCCGCCAGAAGTCGGTCTAGCCACTCCGGATCGACGTCCGGAACCGACGCCAGCAGAAGCTCCGTATAGGCAGGATGAGGTGGCGTGAGGACGTCCGCCTTCGTGCCTCGCTGGACGACCTTCCCCCTATGCATTACGACGACCTGATCGGCGATGGCTTTGACCGTCGCGATATCATGCGTGATGAAGAGATAGGAGATCGACAGCTCCCTCTGCAATCGCAAGAGGAGCTTCAGGATCTCTTCCTGAACGAGTTGGTCGAGAGCGGACGTCACCTCGTCGCAGACGATCAATTCCGGATTGGCTGCAAGGGCACGCGCAATGCAGACGCGCTGCTTCTGACCGCCGGAGAGCGACGCGGGCAACCGATCGAGATACTTCGCGCTCAGCTCGATCATGTCGAGAAGCTGGACGATGCGCTGCTCCCGCCGTTGCCCGTTCAGCCCGAAATAGAACTCGAGAGGCCGTCCAATGATCTCGCGAACGGTATGGCGTGGATTGAGCGAGGCATCCGGGCTCTGATGAATCATCTGCAGGCGACGCAGCTGCTCCTTGCTCCGATCCCTGACGGTACGCGGGAGCCTTTCGCCGGAAAACGTGATCTCCCCCGAGCTGGGCTTGAGGAGACCCGTAATGACCCGGGCGAGCGTCGATTTTCCGGAACCGGATTCGCCGACAACCGCCACCGTGCGGCCACGCTCGATCTCCACCGTGACATCCTCCAGTGCCGGCACCGTGCCGTAATGGGCCGTGAGATCCCTCACCGTCAGAAGTTCATTGCCTCTTGGCACGGCATCCTTCGCAAGCTTCCTCACGGCCCACAGGGACCGGGTATAGTCATGCTGCGGATGCGCCAGCATGGTCCGCGTAGGGGCCTCTTCGATCAGGCGGCCGTGCCGCAGCACCATGATTTTGTGGGCGAGCTGAGCGACGACGGCGAGATCGTGGGTGATATAGATTGCAGCGGTTTGGAACTCCTCCACGATCCTGCGGATCGCGGCCAAGACCTCGACTTGAGTGGTCACGTCCAACGCCGTCGTCGGCTCGTCGAAGATGATAACGTCGGGACGGCATACCATCGCCATCGCGGTCATGACCCTCTGGAGCTGGCCACCCGACACTTCGTGAGGATACCGGAAGCCGATCGTTTCGGGATTCGGAAGAGCAAGGCGGCAAAACAGATCCTGGGCATCCTGGACTGCCTCCTGTCGGGAGCGCCCTCCCCGAGTCACAGCGACCTCGACGACCTGATCCATGAGCCGTCGCGCGGGATTGAATGACGCCGCCGCGCTTTGCGCGACATACGCAATCTTCGAGCCTCTCAACGCACGGCGTTCCGCGGGAGGCATGTGCAGGAGATCCTGTCCTCTGAAGTGGACTGTTCCGCCCACGACGCGGCATCCGGCGCGGGCATAACCCATCGCGGCGAGACCAATCGTCGACTTTCCGGCACCCGACTCGCCTATGAGCCCGAGGACCTCTCCCCGGTGCAGCGTCAGGTCCAGCTCGTGCACGATCTTGTGCCAGGAACCGCCGCTGAACCCTTCCATCCCGAGCCCACGGATCTCGAGAATGACGTCACGGTTCATCGCTGCGCTCATGGAAACGATCCGTTGTTCAATTCTCATCGCGCGCTCCGCTCGTCGACGCCACGGCCCAATCCACGATCAAGTTGACGGCAACCGTCAGAAGAGCAATAGCGGAAGCGGGAAACAGCGGCATGAGAATGCCGAACGAGACCGCCGCCGCGTTCTCTCGCACCATTGACCCCCAATCGGCCGTCGGCGGCTGAATTCCCAATCCAACGAAGCTCAATGTCGCGATGAAAAGGAACACGAAGCAGAACCGTAGACCGAACTCCGCCGCCAATGGGGCAATGGCGTTCGGCAACAATTCCCGACGCATGATCCAACCTATGCTTTCGCCGCGCAATCTTGCAACCTCGACGAAGTCTTGCGCCTCGAGATCCATGGCCACGGCCCGGGTGATGCGAAAAACGCGCGTAGCGTCGAGAAGAGCGATGACCCCGATGAGAACAGGGACCGATGATCCGAGGACCGCCAACACCATCAAGGCGAAGATCAGGGTCGGAAAGCCCATCATGACGTCGACGATACGGCTGATAACCTGATCGACGGCGCCGCGCATCGTCGCCGCGAGAAGGCCGCAGGTAATTCCGACCGAGAACGAGATCATGGTCGTCAGGAGAGCGATCAATATCGAGTTGCGGGCGCCGAAGATCAGCCGAGTCAACACATCGCGTCCCAGATGGTCGGTTCCGAGCCAAGTCGTCGACGCGGGGTCGCCCGCTGCTGCCACCCCGAGGCCGGGCGCCCAGGGATCCCCCACGATCTGCCCCTCTGCATAAGGCGCGATCCACGGCGCGAACAGGACACAGAGCAGATTGACCGCCAATATGCCGATTCCGATCTTGGCCGACAAAGGCGCATGTTTGAGCTTATCGGGAATGTTCATCTCACACCTGCTGTCGGGGCCGCTTCAGCCGAGGATTGGACAGGATCGACAGAATGTCGGCGAGCAGATTCAGAAGCACATAAGTCGCTGCAAAGATGATGCAGCAGGCCTGTACGACAGGAATGTCACGCTTGGATACCGAGTCGACCAGAAGCTGCCCGAGCCCCGGATAAACAAACACCACCTCGACGACGACGACCCCGACGACGAGATAAGCCAGGTTCAGGATGACGACGTTGATGATTGGGGAAAGCGCATTCGGCAGCGCATGCCGGATAACAATGGAGACCGGCGGAACGCCTTTGAGATAAGCCATCTCGATATAGGGCGCAGCCATGACGCCAACGAGGGCCGCGCGGGTCATGCGCAACACGTAGGCAATCACGGCCAGAGCTAGGGTCAAAGCCGGCAATGTCAGCAGCGCGATTCGCTGCATCCAATTCTCTCCGGATCCTACCAACGCGACGGCCGGCAGCCAGCCGAGCTTGACCGCAAAGATCGCTACCAGCATGTAAGCGGTGAAGAATTCCGGGAAGGAGATCCCGGCCAGCGACGCCGTGGATGCCACACGATCGAAGACCCGACCGCGATAGACCGTCGACAGAATGCCGAGGCCGATCCCTATCGGCATCGCAATGGCCGCGGCCGCAAGGGCGAGAACGACCGTATTCCCTAACCGATCAGCGACCAGCTCGACCACGGACCGGCCTGTTGCCAAGGAGCGACCGAGATCTCCGTGGAGAAGGTCGACGACCCACGCCACATACCGCGCCGCCGCTGGACGGTCCAAGCCGAGTTCGTGGCGCAATGCGGCCACGGCCTCGGGTGTTGCTCCCTGACCGAGAACCGCCTCCGCGAGATCGCCAGGCAAAAGCTCCACGGAGAAGAACACGATCAGTGAAATCGTCAGCAGCGTCGCCAGCCCGAGGGCCAGTCGCTTGGCTGAAATGGAGAGTATGATATTCATCTGCACCATCCCTTCGGGGCGGGTATCATCTGCCCTGGCGTCGTCCCGAGAAATTGCGCCACCGCAGGCACTCGCCGATGCGGTGGCGCACAGGACCGAAGTGGGTCAGGCAAACCACCAGCGCTCGGCGGCGCGGCTGCCATCGAGCATGTACTCGCCCGACAATTCACCATGCGTCACCTTGCTGCTGACAGCATCGATGAAGTCTGAAAAGGCGAAGATGTTCGATCCGCCATCGTCGTGAACGATCCTCTGGAGCTCCGCATAAAGCGCGCGGCGCTTTTCGGTGTCGAACTCGCGGCGGGCCTCCTCGACAAGACGGTTGACGCGATCGTCGTTCAGCCGGGTTTCGTTCCAGCCTGCCTTGATGCCGTCCGCCGTGTAGACGAGGCTGAATATGACATCCTCATTGACGCGTCCGCTCCACCGGGTCGCACAGAAGGGCTTCTTCGACCAGACGGAACTCCAATATCCGTCCTCGGGCTCCTTCACCACGTCGATCGTGATGCCCGCCTTCGCCGCATGAGCCTTGTAGAGCACGGCAGCATCAGTCGCGCCAGTGAATGGGGTGTCGGAAACGTGCAGCTGCACTTTCAGATCCGAAACGCCGGCTTTCTTTAGGTGGAATTTCGCCCTATCCGGATCATATGACCGTTGCGGGACATCCGCGCTATACATCTGGTAGGCGGGAGACAACGGGTGATCGTTGCCGACCGAACCAAATCCGTTGAGGATGCGCTTGACGATATCCTCCCGGTCGATCGCAAGTTTCATGGCCAGGCGAACATCGTTGCTCGTAAACGGTCCCTGATCGACCATCATCGGGAAAGCGAAGTGCGCCTTGCTTTTGACCCGGTTGATCCGGATTGCATTGCTGCGTTGAAGCAGGGAGACCGTCTTCGCATCAACCGAGTTATACGCATCGATCTGGCCCGTCAGAAGCGCGTTCGCGCGGGCTGTGGCATCCTTCATGCAGATCATCTCAACGGTATCGAAGTGCGCGCGGTCGGCCTTCCAGTAATTCGGATTGCGGCGCACGACGGACTTCACGCCCGGCTGGAAATGCTCGAGGATGTAGCCCCCGGTACCGACACCCTTATCGAAATCCGTCTCTCCGTTCGGCACGATGTAAAGGCCAACGGCACTCGTGATGGCCGGGAACCCGACATTGGCGTCCTTCAGGTCAAAAATCACGGTGTTGGGCCCATCTGCCTTCATCGAAGCGACCTGCGCCAGGAGCGGGCGGGCCTGTGACTTTGATCCCTCCTTGAGGTGCAGGTTGAATGAATAGATGACGTCGTCCGCCGTGAAGGGCTTGCCGTTGTGGAAGGTCACTCCTTTCCGGAGGCTGAAGGTCCAGGTCTTTGCGTCCTTTGAGCCCTTCCAGCTCTCTGCGAGCTCCGGGATCAACACTCCTCCAGGACCGACCTCGATGAGGTTGTTTCGCAGCTGCCAATGCAGGTTCTGCTGAAACTGCGAGTCCATCAGAGTCGGATCGAGCGTCTCGGACGTGGAAAAATCCGCCATGCCGATACGCAGCGTTCCACCCTTACGAGGTGATTGCGCCCTCGCCTTGAGCGGCAGCGAACTTGCCAGGGCCAAAGTGCCTGCTCCAAGGAGCAAACCACGCCTGTCGATGGTGAATGTGTCGTGCATTGTCTTTCCTCCCGTTCGGATAGATTTTTTGCAGTTTGGCGCAGTTTCGGATGAACTGTCTTCTTGTTGATTTCTACTTCGCTGATTGTGACCGGTATCTGCTCCTCAAACCGCCCATATTCGAAGTTGCGACGCCCGCGGGCTTGGACGTCACGCCTGCACATTCAAGGAAAAGCGATCTCGAGGGATGTTACCGGCCTGGAGCAGCACAGGAGCACCTCGCCGGGACCGGGCGGCGTCAGCGGTTCCTCGAAGTATTCGATTTCGCCGCTGAGGAGGCGGCTGGTACACGTGCTGCAGACACCAGCACGACAACTGAAAGGCGGCTCAAGGCCCACGGATTCGGCAAGTTCCAGGAGCGATCGGGCACCATCCGGCCAAGGTATGGGCGCAGCAGAACCGTTGAAACTCACGGTTACTTCTGCACTTTCGTCTTTCTGAGCAGGGTCAGGCGCGGGAGAAGGCCTGGTATTGGGAATGGTCGTCTCTGCAGGGGACGGGCGCTCGTCGTCAGTGGCGAGAACCGTGGCCGGTCCGAAAAACTCGTAATGAATGCGCTGCTTTGGAATACCGAGTCCGCGAAGCAGCGAGTAGTTCGCCTGCATGAAGCCAGCCGGGCCGCACATATAGACGTCATAATCGTCCAGTGGCAGGAGCGCCTGCAGTGTCTCCTTCGTGATCAGGCCCTTGCTATCGTATGCTCCGGCGGCCTCATCCGCGTCCGTCGGCACACGATAGCAAAAGTGAATCCTGATGCCGGAACGGCTTGAAGCCAGAGCGAGGACCTCGTCTCTCAGAGCGTGAACCCTGCCGTTCTCGCAGGCATGGACGAAGAACACCGGCCTTTCGGTATCGGATGCGAGCTCGTGCAGCATACTGACCACCGGCGTCAGGCCGACGCCCCCGCTCAAAAGAACGACCGGCCGGAGGCTTGTACGATCGAGGCAGAATTCGCCGCGCGGCCCATGGAGCGACACGACGGTTCCGATCTCCGCGTTATGAAGATAGCTGGATCCCACCCCCTCCGGGGCGTCCGGCAGATGTGGCGGCGGCATTTCGCGTTTCACGCTAATTCGGAATCGATGTGTGAGCCTGCAACTGCTGGAGATACTGTAGTGACGGAGCAAGTTCCCGGAACCGCTTGGGTCCGGCAAGCGCATGACGATGAACTGTCCGGGGATGAATGGTCTGATGGCCGACCCACATACGGGGGTCAGTTCAAGAGACATAATCGTTTCGCTTTCGCGGCGCTTTGCGACGATCTTGTAGTTGGAGAAGGACGTCTCTGTCGGTTCAGGATTCATCGGATCGGTCAGGTATGAAGGGATGATCGGGGGCCGAGCGGCCACGGAAGGCACGGTTGCGCCCTCCATGGCCGGAACGCTGGTGAACCTATTCAGCAGCCATTGGCTGCTCGGCCTCTGCGCTGATTAGCTGACTGAGGCGCTTGCGAAAGCGCAGTGGACCCGCATCGATCTGGAGGTCGAGGTTGGGCGTACGTTTACTCGCCATGCCTTCGTGGACGGCCGTCAGGACGACTCGATCCTCCTCGAAGGCACCGCGCACCGACTTGGCGAACTCGCGCGACGTTTCCTCATTGTCTGCATCGAAATTGCGCATTTGGAACCAGAAGTATCGCGTTCTGTTTTCATCGACGGGCGTCATGAAGTTGTACGAGTCCATCAGGAACACGTCTTCATGCAGCGGCCCGTCGGAGCCACCTGTGCCTGCGGGCGTGAAGATTGCCTTGATGATGGCATGGCTCGGGAATCTGACCTCGTAATGCTGTTTGCGGTCGCTGTTCCCTCTGAACTTCACGAATTTGGCGTAGAAGGGGGCGACCTCCACGTCCATCATCCAGCGCGAGACGATGACGCCGTCGCTGGTCACTTCAGTCTGGAGCGGCGCCTCCTCGCAGGCTGAGCTTCCGAACGACGATTGATGAACCCAGGCGACATGGGACGGGTCCAGGAGATTGTCGGTCATGTAGAGATAATTGCAATCGATGACCATGGACTCGCCACGGTTGACGCCCCAGGTCGGATTCCCCCAATGCTCGACCTGGAAGATCGTCGCCGGATCGGCGAGTTCCGGCCGTCCCATCCAGACCCAGAGCAATCCATAGCGCTCCACGATGGGGTAGCTGCGGACCCGGGCGATGTGGGGGACACGCTCCGCACCTGGCACGCGTGTGCAGGTGCCGGTGCAATCGAAAGTCAGTCCGTGATAACCGCATTCGACCTGATCGCCTTTCAGGCGTCCCATGGAGAGCGGGAGCTTCCGGTGAGGACAGGCATCCTCGAGCGCGGCCGGCTCGCCATTCTCCTTGCGGTAGAGGACAATCTTCTCGCCCAACATCTCGACCGGTTGCAAAGAGCGGGTGACCTCGTGGTCCCATGCGGCTACGTACCAAGAATTCCTAAGAAACATCGCGACGTCTTCCCTTTGGACTGAACCCTTGCTGCGTCACCGAGAATGAACGTGGGAGAACGCACCCACAACCGGGCGCCCGCTGAGATTGTTTTTAGAAAAGCTAAAGACTAGAATGTCGATATGGTGCCGTCCGGCACTTCGATCCGGTGATGCGAATGGCCGAATTGCCCCCTCTTCGTGCGCTCCAGGCTTTCGAGGCCGTCGGTCGTTGCGGGAACATGACCAAGGCTTCCCGAGAGCTGAACGTTTCGCCCGGCGCCGTAAGCCAGCAAATCCGGCTCCTGGAGGAAAAGCTTGGCCTGCAGCTCGTCGTCCGGAGCACAACCAGTCTGGCGCTGACCGACATCGGAAAGCGGTACTACAGAACGATCACGAAGGGTTTCGAGGAGTTCCGCCGGGCCCAGGCGGAGATCGAGCGCGCCCGCTGGTCGAGCGGCCTCGTCATCAGTGCCCTTCCCTCGCTCGCCAGCAAGTGGCTAGCGACCCTTATTTTCGAATGGCAGCACAGTTTCCCGGACCTGAGCGTCCATTTGGAGGGAACTCACCTCGAACCGCGGCTGGAGGAGGATTGTACGGATTTCCGCATCACTTATGGCGATCGCGTGAGGAATTACGACAGCTCGGTCATGCTGTTCACCGACAGCGTCATTCCCGTCTGCAGCCCCAAGCTGCTGGAGTCCGGTCCTCCGCTGAAGACGCCGGCCGATCTCCTGGCCTATCCTCTTCTGAGCATCGACTGGCAGCCTCAATTCCCGTCGCCGCCGACATGGCAGGATTGGCTGAAGCAGCTCGGCGTCGGTTGTAACGGCCTGCGCCATTCATTCGTGTTTTCACTCTCCAGTGTTGCCATCGAGGCGGCAGTCGAGGGACGCGGCTTTACCCTAGGCCAATGTGCCATGATAGCCGAGGATTTGCGCGCGGGCCGGCTCGCTGCGCCCTTCCCTCAGAAGCTTCGGCTATCATCTCCCTACTTCCTTGCGTGGAACGGTCCGGTCTTCAACAAGAACGGTGCACGGGAATTTCACCGCTGGATCGTCGGACGAGCACGGCGGCAGGAGTTGCTGAACGAACTCGTCGGAAAGCAGGATCAATGAAGCTTCACCCCGATCGATAAGTGATCGAACCTCTTATTCTACCGTCTCGGTTCGTCGGTATGTGCGGCCTGCCGCTCAAGCCTCCCGCGGCAGGACACGGTTCGCCAGCTCGACCCAGTACGAGACCCCATAAGGAATCGCTTCATCGTTGAAATCGTAAGATGGGTTGTGAACCGGAGCGCTGTCGCCGTTGCCGACGAAGATGTAGGCACCGGGCACCCGGCGCAGGACGAAGGCGAAATCCTCGGATCCCATCTGGGGCCTGATCATGACGTTCGTATTCTCTGCACCTGCGACGGCTCGCATGGCGTCGATGGCAATTTCCGTTTCGGCATGATGATTGATCAGGGGCGGATAAGGCGTCAGCGGCGGGCGGCTGATCTCGACCGTGGTTCCGAACGCCTCAGCCGTCCGCGCGCAGATGCGCCGCAATTCCTCATGGATGATCGAGGAGGCAGCTTCTGAGAAGGTCCGGATGTTGCAGCGCATCTCGACCTTGTCAGGAATAACGTTCCAGGCATCGCCGCCATGAATGGATGTTATGGAGACCACAGCCGTCTCAAGCGGGTCGAGGGCTCGTGAGACGATGGTTTGAACCGCACAGATGATATGGCCCGCAGCGACAATCGCATCGCGGGTCTTGTGAGGCTGAGCGGCGTGACCTCCCGTTCCCGCCACCGTGATAAGCACTCCGTCCGCCGATGCCATGGCCGGGCCACGCACCACGCCGAATTGGCCCAACGGCATTCCCGGCCAATTGTGCAGCGCATAGGCCGCTTTGACAGGAAAGCGATCCAGCATGCCGTCATCGATCATCGCCTGCGCGCCCGCACCTCCCTCTTCGGCGGGCTGGAAGCAAAAGACGAGCGTGCCGTCGAAGGCGCGTGTCTCTGCCAGGTGGCGAGCGGCGCCGAGCAGCATGACGGTGTGGCCGTCGTGACCGCAGGCATGCATGCGTCCAGCGACCGTAGAGGCATGTGCAACGGCCGTCGCCTCCGTCATTGGGAGAGCATCCATATCCGCGCGGAACAGGACGCGCTTTTCGGCCGCGTGCGCCGGTCCGCCGATACCATGCAGGATGCCCAGGATACCCGATCCTCCAACCCCCTCGGTAACCTCATCGAGCTCAAATTCACGAAGCCGTGCGGCGACCATGCCGGCCGTTCGTGGCAGATCGTACATCAGCTCCGGATGCCGGTGAAGGTCGCGGCGCCAATCCGTCAGCTCGGTGAGCATGGCAGAAATTGCCGTTACGGTCGCGTTCATAATCGTTCCTTTGGGCACTTAGAGCATCGGACGTGAAGAGTGGACTTGCACTTTTGGATCGATCCGATGCTCCCTTCTGAGATGAGCACAGCGTTTGAGCGGACCCGAAGGGCCGGGTCAGCCAATACCGGGTCCACTTTTCGCTAGCGCGGCCCGCCGGGTCCGCACGATGCGCCAGGATATGGAATGATGATCATCCGAGGAGATGGCGAACAGTCCGCATGAACACGCGGGAGCCGATTTCGATCAGGCCGTCGGGAAAGTCGTAATCGGGGTTGTGAAGGCGTGGGTGGTTCTCACCTGCACCGAGAAAGAACATGGCGGCAGGGGCGCTCTGCCCGAAACGCCCGAAATCCTCCGACCCCCGCAGAGGCAGATGACCGGAGTCGTGTGGGATTCCCTCCGCATCGAGTGCACGGCGCAGATGGGCAACCGCCGCCGATGCGTTCTCCACCATGTCGAATACGTCATCATAATCGAGCTCGACGCGAAGATTCATTTTGTCCGCGATGCGATACGCCAAATTCTCGGCCTGTGCGCACAAACCGGCCATCCGGTCGTCCGTCAGGGTCCGCAGCGTTATCCAGATCTCCGCACAGCCGGGCGCAATTCCGAAAGCGGGCTCGCCCATCTTCGCGTGCGTCACCGTGACCATGGTGAACGACCGGTCCATCCGCTCGCCCTTTCCGAGAGCCGTGAGGGCCGGCATCAGGCTTGCCACGGCGGCCATCGGTGAGTTTCCGGTCTCGGGCTGAGAGGCATGCGCGGTCTTGCCCAGGAGCCTGATGCGCATCCCCCTCGACGCACAGTTCACCGGACCCTCGGCGAGCGCGACCTGGCCGAGCGGGATACCCGGCATGTTGTGGCATGAGAACGCGAGATCGGGCGCGATCTCTCTGTAGCGGGAATCACGCACGACGGCGGCGGCTCCCGATCCATTCTCTTCGGCAGGCTGGAACATCAGCACCACCCGGCCTCGGAGCGGGCGTTGTCTCCCGAGGCCGCGCGCCAAAGCCGCCAGGATCGCCATGTGCCCGTCGTGCCCGCAGAGATGGGCCTTGCCCGGTACGGTGGACCGATGGGGAACTTCCGAGACCTCATCGATCGGCAGGGCATCCAGTTCGGACCGGAACAAAATCGTCGGTCCGGGCTCGAGCCCGCGATAGATCATCGCGACACCATGCCCTCCCAATCCGGTCATTACTCCATCGGGCTCCGTCTGCGCCAGAAACGCGCAGACCTCGCGAGCCGTCCTCTCTTCCTCACCGGACAGCTCCGGCATGCGGTGGAGCTGACGCCGCCACTCGATAATCTCCGTCAGATCAGTGCGGGACAGAAAAGAGGAGCCATTTGCGGGAGTCGACATGAAGATCATCCAAGTAACACGAAATCGGAATTGGCTTCGCCCGGCATGGATGCGGGGCGAGCCAGCATCTCAGCTCTCCAGAGCCCGTCCACGGCTCTCCGGCAGCAATCCAATAGCCAAAGCCGTCACAATGCTTGTCAACGTCACGTACCACGCCGGCGACGTTGGATCGCCCGTTGCTCCGATCAGGTAGGTGACGATGAACTGGGTCGTGCCGCCGAAGAGCGAGACGCCGATCGCATAGGCGATGGACAGGCCAGTCGCACGAACGGAGCGGGGCAACAGCTCGGGAATGGCCGCGAAGGAAGCCGCTCCGCCGATCGATGCCATCCCTCCCAGAAAAGCCGATGCCAGAAAGAGCGTCGTGATGGAGGGTGCGTTCGTCAGCCACAGGAAGAGCGGCCATGTGGCAATCGCGATAATGATGCGGGGCCACAACATCACCGGACGTCTTCCGAAGCGGTCCGCGAGCCAGCCCCCGAGCAGTGAACAGACCAGCACCGCACCTCCCCCCACCACGGTCGCCGCAAGGGCGATGGAAGGAGGAAACTTGAGCGTCGCGATCGCGTAGGTCGTCATGTAGTTGGCGACATAGGTCGAGACTGTGCCTCCCATGATCACCAGCACGGCGATTGTGATCAGCTTGCTATGGGCCCGCACCTTGACGCGCTCTGGCGCCGTCCCCGAATGACCGGTCTCCAGCGTCTCCGGCATGTCGCGCCGCAGATAGATGCCGATCGGAATCAATAGCAGGCAGAGCAGGAACGGAACGCGCCAGCCCCAGGCTCCGAGCTGCTCCTGAGGCAGGATCAGTGACATGGCCATGCCGGTCATCCCCGCCACGAGTGCCGCGATGCCCTGACTTGCGAGCTGCCAGCTCACATAGAACCCTCGCTGCTGCGGTGGGGCGATCTCGGCCAGGAAGGCCGTTGCGGGGCCGACCTCTCCACCGAGGGCGAGGCCCTGCACGAGGCGGCAGAGCACGACGACGATCGGTGCCGTAAGTCCGATCGCTTCATAGGAAGGGGTCAAGGCGAGGCCCAGCGTGCCGACCGTAATGAACAAGATCGTGAGTAACATCGCCGGCTTGCGACCCGCCCGATCGGCATAGGCGCCGATCAAGACCCCACCGAGAGGCCGCGAGACGAATCCGACGCCGAACACGGCGACGGACAGCAGGAGGCTCGTAAAAGGGTCGGTTGCCGGAAAGAAGGTCCGGCCGATGTAAACGGCGAAGAACGCATAGGTGATGAAATCGTAGAACTCGAGCGCATTGCCTGCGACGGTTGCGGCGATCACCTTGGCCGGAACTCGCTCGGCAGCGCGAGCGGCTGCGAGCCGCACTTGCGGGTGTCCGGCAGCTCCCTGGCCGAGCGGGATGATATCGTGTCGGTTCATTGGCAGTCCTCCCGGGCCTCTGGTATCGGCTCTTTGTGGATGGGGTCGAAATCGTGAGCATGGAACTGGCGAATGGATGCAGCAGACCTCGTTGCTCGCGAGCTCCTACTGCGCTGTTCTGCCGGAAATCTTAGAAATGTCGGCCGACAGCCATAAGACAAAAAATGTTGGTCGTGACGACTTTTGGTCTTCTTGCCGCCAACGGCGACGCGTATCAAATTCACATTGGGCAAGAGATATTTACCCTGGAAGTGGGTTCTATCTTTCTGACCCGGCAAGAGCGTCTAATTCGGCTCTTAGCCAAAAGTCTACACAAAGCGTTGTCGCTCGATACGGGACAAGATATTATGAAGTTGCAGCAATTGCAGGTGTTGGTTGCTGTGGTCGAGCAGGGCGGCATTCGGGCTGCTGCACGACATCTTAGCCTCTCGCAGGCAGCGGTGACCAAATCCATGCGGCTCCTTGAAGAGGAAGTGCACACCCCTCTCCTACTGCGACATTCGCGCGGGGTCGATCTGACGGAAGCCGGAGAACGTCTCTTGGCCCGGGCACGCCTGATCACGCGTCAGATCGCACTCGCACACGAAGATCTTCGTCAGGCGGGCGGCGAGGATTGCGGAACCATTCGTGTTGGAATCACGCCCTACCTGACGTTGACTGCGCTGGGCGGTGCCTTCAACCGGTTCCGCCAGCGCTACCAGAAGGTCGAAGTTCAACTAATTGAAGGGCTCATGGCCCGGGTGCTCCCACGCTTACGCGATGGAACACTCGATTTTGCCGCCGTGGCGGCCGATTTCGGGGAACTGACGAACGACGATTATAATCGCGTTTGCATCTACCAGGCCCGACAGCGCATCGTGGTGCGGGAAGGACATCCTGTCCTAAAGAAGCCGACGGCGCAGGCCTTAGCCGCTCTGGAGTGGGTGCACACTCAACCGATGTCCGGCGATCAGCAGGGTCGAATGGCCGCCATGTTTGCCCTCGCCGGCGTATCGGCACCATCCCGTGTAGTCCTCTGCGAAACACTGGCGGGTTTGACATTGATCCGCAACTCCGATGTGGCGAGCCTTGTCCCGGAACCTCTGCTCGGGCATCCTGAATCGCGCGGGCTGGTTGTGGTCGAGGGAACCCAGCTCCATCCCTGTGACATGGAGCTGCTCTTATTGACCCGGCCCGACGTCCCACTGACACCGGCGGCGACGTATTTCGCTCACTGCCTAACCGAGTTGAGCCGTCAGACAAAGCCCCGCCCGGATCAGCCCCTCCACGGATGTCCGCCGCTCACTACCCCGATCCGATAAAGAATACCGGCACAAACCGCGCTAGAGCATCGGACGTGAAATCGAACTCACGTCCGATGCTCTAAGCCTATGCTGTTGAGCATCTTTTCACGCAAAACCGGTTCCCACTTTTGCGTCCGCTGCTCTAGATGATGGACGCTACCGCGAGGGCGGCTGCGGCGGAGCTGCGGCGCGGAAGTCCTCCAGCAGAGCCAGAAGAGCGTCCGGGCGAACCTTCACGGTCCCAGCAAAGGGGCGATCGATCGCAGTGATGATCAGCAATCCTGAGAAGATCAGAAATGACAGAATGGCTGTCATGATCACCTGAACGCGGAGGCTCTCGGTCCCGAAAAATAGCGTGAAGCCGATCGTCACGACCGCGCCACCGGACAGCACGAACCAGAGCACGCGAGGAATGATGCCGGGAGCCATGACGAGCCTCGTTCGACGGTTCTGGGTGACCGTATCGAGTTGATGGAGGGCTTCCTCCAGCAAGGCAGCCCCGCGACTATCGCTAGGCGCGAACGTAAGCAGTGCCCTGTAGGTCGCACTCAGTGTCTCTGTCACAGCATGGCTGCCTTCCCCGTGCTCCATGGCGGGCCAGTCTTCCGCAACGGCCGCTTTGATATACCGGTCGAGGCCGGCGCGGAGTGCCATGCCAGGGTCTCCTCCGATCCCCTCTGCCAGGCGGTAGAGCGTAGCAACGGCGGCTGCCTCTTGGGCCACGATGTTCTCGGCGTCACTGAACTTCTCCCACGCGCTGATCACGGCGAAGCCCAACAATACCGCATAGAGCACGCCGATCGTGGCAAACAGGAAACCGGCAACCTCATTGTTGCGACGCAATCGGTTTAAGGCGACACGCCGACGCACGACAACCGGACCGATCATCGCGACAAGCGACATCATGCCGACCAGCAGGATGCTGGACAGCCACACCGGCTGCGTAGCGAGGAGCGACAATAGCATGTCTGGCTACCCTTCCGCGATCCAGTCTGCGTCCGGGCGACAGGATAGGCTACCATCCGCAGCCGTGAGCTATCGCTAGGTCGCTCGATGAGATGTCCGTCGCAATGTTAATGCATGATGCGCCTTTACGCCATGGGACGGTAGACCAAAGATCGTACCGGTCATGATCGTTCGGCGTCCGTCATCGCGGAGTGTTGTCGTCAGGATGCCGCAAAGTGCCCGAACGGATAACTGCCTGATAGGCTAGCAAGCATCCCAGGATCATCACAATGGAAAATAGCGTTTGGCTCAGCATTTGCAGTACTCCGTTCGCGTATCGGCTAGTGTATGGACGGCTCCGTCGGCATCGCCGGATGGTGACGCCGTCCGAAAGAACGTCATGGGACTCGCTTGCGCAGTTCGGTGGTCCACCCCTGCGGCTGGCCGAGAACACGCAACAGCGTCAGGCTGCGCCATCCGCTGGGTGCCCACCACATCATCGACTGCCCGCCACTAAGGCCGATCAGCGCCGCACCTTCCGGCGACAGAACGGAAATCCGGCCCGGCTCGCCATCGACCTCGTCCGGATAGACGAGTGCCGCACGCCGGACATCCCAGGTAACGTCGTCTCGGAACTCCACATGCGAGTGCATTCTGACGACGGAGGGTGGAACGGCCCGTGACGGTAGAACGGTCGCTCGGATCAGCTCGTTTGCCAGCATCGCAGCCGCAGCGCGGTCCTGCGGATTGTTCAAGCCGAACGATGCAAGAAACGCCAAGCGGTCATAATCGCCAGCCGAGATCGTGACGGGCGGAAGGTTCTCTTGCCTGATCATGATGTCCTCCACAGGGCCTCAAGCCCCGGCAAGATCGCTTGGAATGCGGATCGATCATCGTCGAGTGTTCAATCAGGATCGACGTGCGCTTGCAGGCGCCCATGCCAGGATGGCGACTGCAACGGGAAGAGGGACGGACATCTCCACCCTGCATCCCCCAACCTCTCCGGCGGCATGTGCACAGGAAACGGACCGCCATGTGCCCAGCGGCACCGGCGACGGCTCACGGATGGCCTTGATGAGAATTCATGTCCCCGAGCACCGGCGACCCGAGGGTCCAGCCGATCGCCGGGGCCTACCCGCCTGCTTTGAGGCAGCCCGCGTGCGCCATGAAGCGAAGAGGTTTCACGAGCTTGAACATGATGCCCACACCATAGCTCTATCGCCCGCGAAAGCAAGTCGTGGAGGCCCCTGGCCGGAAAAGCTCGGGCTTCTTCGGAAGAGGTCCGCTTCGCCGCGCGCTTTAGCCGGATGCCTGTGTGGGGTAGGATGACCGCTCCGAAAACCAACGACGGCGGGTACGCCACCTTTTTCGCCGGTACAAGAATGGGAGAAGCGACATGGCTGATGCGGAACGCTTTCTTTGTGAGGCCGTCGAGCTTGCGCGCGAGAACGTGCGCAAGGGCGGCAGACCTTTCGGCGCCGTCCTCGTCAAGGACGGCGCTGTCATCGCTACGGGTGTCAATGAGATCATCGCCACGCATGACCCGACCGCCCATGCGGAACTCCAGGCGATCCGCGCGGCGAGCCGGCTGCTCGGTAGTCCGCGCCTCGACGGCTGCGTGGTCTATGCCAGCGGACAACCCTGCCCCATGTGCCTTGCCGCCATGCACCTGACAGGCATCCGCGAAGTAACCTTTGCATACTCCAACGAGGACGGCGAACCTTATGGCCTGTCAACGGCAGCCGTCTATGCCGAACTCGGCAAGCCCCCGTCGCAACAATCGGTCAAAATTGCGTATCTGCCCGTGCGTCCTGGCGGAGACGATCTCTACGCAATGTGGAGAGACGCGGCGTCCGTGGCCCCCTCGTGAGTGGCGCACCTGACCTTCGAAGAAGGAGCAAGGCGAGCCATCGGCGGCAGTCGCTACAGCATCGGATCGGATGCTCCCTTCTTGGAAAGAGCGTATCGTTCCGGCGAAAAACCGGGTCCACTTTTTCGCGCGATGCACTAGGAACCTGAAACGCCCGACAGCCACCACGCGCCCGCCGTCAATGTCGCGAGCGTCACCGGCAACCCGACGCGAAGATAGATCCCGAACCCCATCTCGACGCCCGCAGCACGTGCCTTCTCGGCCACGATCAGGTTGGCCACGGAGCCGACAAGGGTAAGATTGCCCGCCAGGGTCGCCGCCATGGCAATTACCAGCCAGACCCTTTGCTGGTCGGGAAGACCCGGAACAAAGGGCTTGAGAACAAGCACGGCGGGAACGTTGCTCACGAGGTTCGACAGAGCGGCCGTGACGCCGGTGAGAATCCAGGTGTCGGCCAGCCTCAGCCCATGCACTGCTTCGATCAGGTCGGGCGACAGCAAGGCCTTCTCCGCACCGGCCACCACGATGAAGAGCCCTGCGAACATGAGCAGCAAGGGCCCGTCGATCTCCCGGTATACTTTCCCTGGCTTCACCTGCCGGGTCACGAGCAGCAGCGCCGCGCCGGAAATGGCTGCCTTGGCGACCGGCACACCGGCGAAGAACGCGACCACCACCCCAACGGTGACAAGGATGGCCTTCAGCATCTGGGAATGATGGACCCGGCTGGGCCCGGCATCCGCGGCGAGCACCTTCGGGAGCCGGAGTTCACTCCAGCACAGAAGCGTCACCAGAATGATGACAAGGATCAGGCCCACCGCCGCCACCGGCACGAGGGCAGCCGCAAAGGCCGAATAGGAAATCTGGGAAATCACTCCGATGATCATGTTCTGAGGATTGCCCGTGATCGTCGCGACGCTGCCCACGTTCGAGCCCATTGCGACGGCCAGCAGGTACGGTACGGGCCTCAACCCGAGTCGCTTGGTTACGTCCAGCACAAGAGGAGCCATCACCAGACACACGGCATCGTTGACCAGGAAGGCTGAGAAAGCACCGGTGGTCAGCGTGACCACGGACAGTAGCACCAGCGGCGAATGGGCGTGGGTGACGGCCCAGCCATTCACCAGACGGAAGAACCCGGACAGCCGCAGATGCGCCACGATGACCATCATGCCGAGCAGCAACGTGATCGTGTCGAGATTGACGGCGTGGTACGCCTCCTCGGGGGTGAGCACACCGGCTGCCATCATCGATGCGGCTCCAAGCAGAGCAATGCCGGCGCGGTCGAGGCGAAGCCCCGGAATTCGGCCGAGCGCGATACCGCAATAGGTCAGGATGAAGATGGCTGCGCTGGCTAAGATTCCAACTTTCATCATACGACCCTGTCCGGCAGAGCCCTCGTGTCGAGGGAGGTCTGCTCTGCGAGGCCGACCTGCTTTGCGAACAGCGAAGGCCCAATCCCGTCAAGCAGTTGCGCCACTACGAGCCGGTAGGCGTGAACGGAGAAGGGATAAGGCCCGCGTGGATCCTCGGAGTATATCCGAAGCGATTGTAGAAATCGCGCGCGGAAATGAGCACGGTCACGCGCAGGGAAACTTGCGCATTGTCAGGGTCCCATAGCGGCCCCTGCAGGCCCCTCTACTCCGAAGGGAGCTGAAGCCAATTTGGATGCCTAGGAAGGGTCATGCTCCGAAAGCGAATCTATTGCCTGATTCAGCAGCCTTTCCACGGAAACAAGATCGTCCGCGCTGAATCGCTTTCCGATCTCATTGACCCACACGGCTTGCCGCAGCCGGATCTCGGCCAAAATTTCCTGCCCCTTCGGCAGGAGGTTCAGGAGCTTCGCACGCTTGTGCTGAGGGTTCGGCTGATATTCTGCTAGGCCGCTCTCGACAAGAAGATCCGCCACCCGTTGCACGCCTTGTCGGCTCATGCCGAGAACACGGGCGATCTGCGCAACGGAAAGCGCGCCATGCGAAGCTGCTGCCAGAACCTGCCATCGCGCGCTGCTCTGCCCGAGAGGCTTGGTCAAGGCATCGCCTGCCGCGGTGAGATAGCCCGATAGCCGCAAAACGGCGAACGCCAGCTTGGCGAAGGCTTCACCTTCCGGCGTCCGGCGCGGCTTCCTCGTTGACAGCATGTTGTCGCTTATCTATTGGTTCTGCGTTGACAATATGTTGTCATATAGGGGGAGTGGTTGCAAGCAGCGCCCCCTGGTTCGCAGGCATGGGAGGAAATGAGCAATGATGAAGACCTACAGGGGAAGTTGCCATTGTAAAGCGGTGACTTTCGAAGTCGACATTGACCTCGCTGACGGAACAGGGCGCTGCAACTGCTCAATCTGCATGAAGACGCGGAATTGGAACGCCATCGTGAAGCCGGCGGCCTTCCGGCTCAGCTGCTGGCCGGAAGACGTCGCCGAATATTCCTTCGGAACGGGCGTCGGCAAGTACAAGTTCTGCAAGGTATGCGGGGTACATTCCTTCAGCACCGGAAACATTCCGGAGATCGGTGGTGATTTTGTCTCCATCCGGGTCAACTGCCTTGATGATGTGCCCGAAGATGAGCTTGCGGCAGCGCCGGTCAATTTCGCAGATGGCCGCAACGACAACTGGCGGGAATCTCCTAAGTTCACGTGCCATCTCTAACGAGACCCCGCATCGTATGAGCGAAAAACCGGGGCCGTTTTTTCGCTGGCGCAGCCCGCCTTGTCCGCATGATGCGCTGGGACCTGTGGGGCGAGCAGGCACCTTCAAACGTCATTACCCGGCTCCGGTTTGATGCGACACAAAAGCACTGCAAAGGGAGAAAGACCATGGAGAATAGCGGAGCTCAGGAAGCAAAACCGCCGTCTGAGCTGATTAATGAACGGATCGAAGAACTGGGCGATTGGCGGGGCGAGATGCTTTCCCGGATCCGCGCACTCATGAAGCAAGCCGAGCCCGAGGTGGTCGAAGAGTGGAAATGGAGAGGAGTCCCGGTATGGTCGCACGCCGGAATCGTCTGCACCGGTGAGACCTACAAGAACGTCGTGAAGATGACCTTCGCCAAAGGCGCCTCGCTGGAGGACCCTTCGGGCCTCTTCAACTCAAGCCTCGAAGGCAACGTCAGACGTGCTATCGATTTTCATGAGGGTGACAAAATTGATGAAGAGGCGTTGAAGGAGCTCATTCGCGCCGCTGTGGCACTGAATGTGTCCTCCACCGCCCAGAAGCGGAGACGCGCACCACGCTCCGGTGCAACGCCTTCGAAAAGACCGTCCTAGCGCATCGTTCTCGCGAGAAAGTGGCTCCGGTTTTTCGCCCGAACGATGCGCTCTTTCCAAGACGGGAGCATCGGATCGATCCCAAAAGTGCAAATCCGCTTTTCACGTCCGATGCTCTAGGAAGAGCTTCGGACGAACCAAGTGAGTTCCACTTTTTGACATCCGATGCTTTCGAGTCCTGGACGCAAGCATCTTTCCCACGCGACCGAGTCCTGCTTTGGAGGCCTTATGCTCCAGGGGAGTACCGGCATCCGGTGCTCCCCTTTTGGAACTACGAGCAAGGCGGATCGGCGACCGCGACCTATGCGGCGGCAGTCATGGGCGACGGACTCTGGACAGTCCCCTCAATTGTCTCGCCGAAAACCAACTCGCGATCTTCGTCGCCGATCTTGATCCGCGTCGGCAGGCCCATATCGCCCAACAGCCCAAGGAAAGGACGCGGCGGCAACTCCTCGACATTGGCCATCGTCTTAACGTCCCAGGGACCTTTGGCGATCAGGATGGCGGCAGCCACAGCCGGAACCCCGGCCGTGTAGGATATCGCCTGACTGCCAACTTCAAGATAGGCCTCCTTGTGGTCCGCGATGTTGTAGATGAAGACCTCGCATTCTTTTCCGTCCTTCACTCCTCTTACCACGTCGCCGATGCAGGTCTTCCCAGTGTATTCCGGCGCGAGCGAAGACGGATCGGGCAGGACCGCCTTGACCACCTTCAACGGCACCACCTCCTGCCCTTCCGCAGTGCGGATCGGCTGTTCCGAGAGCAGGCCGAGGTTTTTCAGCACGGTGAAGACGTTGATGTAGCGCTCTCCGAACCCCATCCAGAAGCGGATGTCCGGCACATCCAGGTTTCTCGATAAGGAATGTATCTCGTCGTGTCCGGTCATGTAGGCCGTTCGAGTGCCGACTACCGGCAGTTCCCAATCCTTTTGGATCTCGAACATCTTGTTCGACCTCCACTGCCTGTCCTGCCATGACCAAACCTGGCCCGTGAACTCCCGGAAGTTGATCTCCGGGTCGAAGTTTGTGGCAAACCAGCGCCCGTGATCGCCTGCATTGATATCAATGATGTCGATCGAATCGATCCGGTCGAAATACTCGTCCCGAGCGAGCGCCGCATAGGCATTGACCACACCCGGATCGAACCCCGCACCGAGAACGGCGGTCACGCCGGCCGCAGTGCATTCGTCGCGCCGCTTCCACTCGTAGTTATCGTACCACGGCGGCGTTTCACAGATCTTCAGCGGATCCTCATGGATCGCCGTATCGATATAGGCTGCTCCCGTGCCGATACAGGCCGAGAGCACGGACATATTGATGAAGGCAGAGCCGACATTGATCACGATTTCGCTTTGCGTGCTTTCAATCAGCTTCTTCGTCGCCTCGACATCAAGCGCATCCAAAGAATGAGCTGCAAGAACCCCATCGACCTTCATGCTCTTCTTTGCGCGGATCGAGTCGGCAATCGCACGACACTTCGCAATGCTGCGCGATGCGATGTTGATGTCTCCGAGCACGTCGTTGTGCTGGGCGCATTTGTGGGCAACCACTTGGGCAACGCCACCGCCGCCAATGATCAGGACGTTCTTCCTCATTTTGCTGCGAATGCTCCTTCCTTGCAGGTTGAGGGGAAGCCTTATGAAAGGCTGGAGAGGTAATCGCCGAAGGAGAACTCTCGAATGACCCGCAAGCTGCCGTCGAGCTCGCGTACCACGATCGACGGCATCGCTACGCCGTTGAACCAGTTCTTCTTCACCATTGTGTAGCCGGCCGCATCCCGGATGGAGATTCGGTCGCCGATCTCAAGCTCTCGCTCGAACGAGAACTCGCCAAAAATGTCACCTGCAAGGCACGACTTACCGCAGATCATATACCGGTATGGTCCGGCATTCGGAGTAACTTTCGCGCTCTGCCGGTAGATCAGCAGGTCGAGCATGTGCGCTTCGATGGAGCTGTCGACGACCGCAAGATTCTTGCCGTTGAAGAGGGTATCGAGAACTGTCACCTCGAGCGTCGTGCTGTTCGTGATCGCAGCCTCGCCAGGCTCCAGGTAGACTTGCACGCCATACTTTTCCGAGAAGCCTTTCAGGCGGCCGCAGAAATCATCGAGGGGATAGTTTTCCCCCGTGAAGTGGATACCGCCGCCGAGACTGACCCATTCGACCTGTTCCAGCAGGAAGCCGAACCTCTCCTCGACTTGGCCGAGAAGCTGATCGAACAGGGCAAAGTCTCCGTTCTCGCAGTTGTTATGGATCATGAATCCATCGACTCGGTCTACGATCCCCACAATCTTCGACACGTCCCATTCTCCGAGACGACTGTGAGGACGGGCCGGATCGGCGAGGTCGAAATCCGATGAGCTAACCAGAGGGTTAAGGCGTATCCCGCGGTCGAGCGCGATCGTTTTGTCCGCAAATCGCTCGAACTGACTGATCGAGTTAAATATAATCTTATCCGCATTCGCGACGACGTCATCGATTTCGTGATCGGCAAAGGCGACGCTATAGGCATGAGTTTCGCCACCGAACTTTTCACGGCCCAGCTTGACTTCGAACAAGGATGAAGATGTCGTTCCGTCCATATACTGGCGCATGAGATCGAATACGGACCATGTGGCGAAGCATTTGAGAGCCAGCAGGACTTTTGCACCAGATCGCTCGCGAACATGCTGAATGATCCGCATGTTGCGAAGCAAGGCACTCTTATCGATGAGGTAGTAGGGGGTTGCTATCATCAATGATGGTTCCAGCCCTCGAGCGACGTGGCGCTCGACGGAGATGTTCGCGGGCAGCCGCGAGATCAAAAGGGGATCTACCGACCTGCACCCACGGATTCAGGCCATCCGCGTGCCAAACAGCAGCGGATTGAAGAATGACGATGAAGCCGTTCCTGCGCTTGGCGCGCTCAATGAAGATGGCGGCAGGGAGGCGGCTTCAGTGAGATGAGGGTGCGCTGACGAATGCGCTCGCAATCAGCGCTTTGGCGCTGTTACCCCTGCTTTTTCTCTCGGCACAAAACAGGTCGGCCACGGACAACGCGACAAGACCGAAGTTACGGCCTGTCGTTGCAGTATCGGTTGCCGCAATGCGCGTTAGATCGGCGCGCTTGGCAAGGATTTCTTCCGTTTGGGTGGCATTCAGTAGAACTGAGTCCATCCTCAATTGGAAAAGGGCGTCGCGAGACATGGCGTCCTCCCCAACTAGCAGATGAAACCTGCATCAGGTGAAATTATGTCATATACGATTATACAAATTAATCAACATCGTAATGTGCGCCGCAGTCGCGGCTTGCCTGCACGATCAAGATGACGAAGCCGGGAGCTCTCCGGCCACCGACACCGATAGCTGCAAACTGAGGCCGTTTGCTCACACCCCGCGCTCAAGCGACAAGGAAATATATCCCGATCCTGCAGAGATTTCCGCACTCTCCTTAAGGTTGAAGATCTTCCTGAAAGTGGAGAGGTTGGAGAGACACGCGAGCGACGCAGGACCGGGGAGTATGCGCTGCAGCGGGCGATTGTAGCCCTTCGACAAGGCGAACCACTCCATTCGCGTGTTCATCGGCAGTGGGTTTCCGGAGAGGATCGTGCCGCTGAAGATACGGCCAGATCCCCGGCATCCGGTTCGCTTGTCACTGGTGCCGCAGGTACGCATCCCGAGAGACCCATGTGGCAAAGCCGAGGACGCCCGCACCGTAGATCGCAAGGAGCTCCACGGCTTCGATCACCAATGCACCGGGCGTTCCGAGCATCAGGCATACGCCACCGAACAGGGTGGCGGCGTTGAGAGTTGCACGACGGCGCGTCATCGAAATTGTCCTCCTAGATCAAGACATCGATCGGCTTCGCAGGGTCAGCTGGTCCTTGAGCGATCTGTTTCCTGGCGTGGTTTCGACAGCGACGACAATGGCTATGCGTTGTGCCGTCGTATCCACCACTTCTGAATTGCTCGTATTGCCCCAATGCACCGAGATGTTCGTATTCTGGTGAGAGGGCGACAGATCCTTCATCTGCGCCAACAAGGTCCCGCAGGATGGTGTCAGCGTCAGGGCCCCGAAGAACGAGCCTCGCGATGGAAGGCCGGTCTTCGGGGGCTAGTGGCCTGCGAGGAGGCACCCCGTGTGACGGTTCGGAAGGTAAAGCAGCGTCATCATGATCCTTACCGTAAATAGAAGTTCGGCAAAATCAAGCCACTGCGAGTTCTCCGCGATATCCCCCGAACCATGGCGGCGAGGAGAACAAGTCCGAGCAGTCTGCGTGATCAGCCTCTCGAAACCGGGATCCCTTTGCGTGAACGATCGCAGCATGCTCGTGATGCGGACGAGGGAGCCCGACACTCTGCACGGGGGTGTACTCATGCGTGCGCAGCAGGAGAGCGCCTCTCATGCGACATTTGGAGCGCGAGATGCAGGCGCACAGCGATCCCTAGGAAACCGCGGCCGCGCGACAGTCCGTGCGAGGCATCACCGAGGCAGAGCAAGACTTCGCTCATGGCATGAACCGAAACTGCTCATAGGAGGTCTTCGATACGGATCGGCAATGCACGGATGCGCCGGCCGGTTGCATGCCAGACGGCGTTGGCGATGGCGGCATTCACGCCGACAATGCCAATTTCGCCGATGCCCTTCACACCAAGCGGATTAACCTCGGAATCCTCCTCCGGAACCATGATCACGTCGACTTGGCAGACATCCGCATTCACGGGAATGTGGTACTCGGCAATATTGTCATTGACGTAGCGCGCATGGCGCGGATCGATCTCGGTCACTTCAAGCAGGGCCGCACCCAGTCCCCAGATCATGCCGCCCATGTACTGGCTGTGTGCCGTCAATGGATTGACGATCCTGCCCGCGGCGAAGGCGCCGGCCATACGAGGCACGCGGATCTCACAGGTGCGGCGATGGACACGAACCTCGACGAACTGGGCGCCGAAGGCATAGGCGGTCACATCTTCACGACCATGTCCGCGCGACATCGGTGGCTTTCCCTGATATAGGTTTGCCATCGCGTCCGGCTTGAGCCCCTTTGGTATATTCTCGGCATAGGCCTCCAAGGCACCCGGGGTGATCCGCTTCAGAGCCTCCTCCAAAGATTCACTTGCTCCATCAGGAGCGATCAGGCGGCTGGCCGAGAAGGTGAGTGAGGACGGATCGCAACCGGCGAGCGCTCCTTCATTGCTGGCGACCGCCGCGCGGGCAATTCGGTCGCGTAGCTCATTGCAGGCCTTGGCCACCGCGTGTGTCACGGTTGCGGTGTGGCTCGATCCTGCTGCCAGCGAAGCGGGTGGGAGAGCGGTGTCGCCCATCTCCACGCTGATCTGACCGGCATCAAGACCCAGGCGATCCGCCGCCATGATCGCGACCACCGTGTAGGCTCCGGTGCCGATGTCGTGACCTGCGATCTGAACCCGCGCATGGCCGCTCGGGCGGAGCGTTACCCGGGCAGCCGTCGCGGCAATATTGGCCGGATAGGCGGCACTCGCGCAGCCCCAGCCGACGAGCCAGTCGCCGTCCTGCATCGATCCGGGTCGGGGGTCGCGGTCCGCCCATCCGAAACGTTCCGCTCCCCGATCGAAGCAAGTCATGAGGTTGCGGCTGGAGAACGGGAGGCCAGTGACGGGATCGGTCTGCGTGTCGTTGATCCGCCGCAGCTCGATCGGATCCATCCCGAGCTGAGCCGCGAGCTCATCCATCGCGCATTCGAGCGGAAACATATAGGGCGTGTCCGGCGGGGCACGCATGAAACCCGGCGTGTTACGATCCGCGTGAACGATGTTCACCTTGGTGAGGATATTCGGGCAGGCGTAGAGCCTGGCCGTGGTCTCGGTGCCTGACACATTGTACTCGCTTGGACGGCTGGTCACTTCCCATCCCTCGTGTCGGAGCGCAGTCAGTCGTCCGTCCCGCGCCGCGCCGAGGCGCACGTGATGCCGGGTCTCCGCCCGATAGGTCGCAATCGTAAAGCCCTGATCGCGCGTTGCGACGAGTTTCACGGGGCGGTTCACGCGACGGGCGGCCACTGCGATCCAGGCTGTTCGCGCAGTTGCTCCGCCTTTCGATCCGAAGGCACCTCCAATGAACTTCGAGATGACGCGGATGTCCTCCAGGTCCATCCCCAGTTGCTTGGCGACATTGCCGCGCAAGCCGTAGACGAACTGACTCGGCTCCCAGATCGTCAGCTTGCCGTTCTCCCAGATACAGGTCGTCGTGAACAGCTCGATCGGGTTATGATGCTGGGTCGGCGTGCCGTACCGGGCGTCGACTTTGACCTCGGCGGCCGCAAAGGCTGCTTCAGCATTGCCGACATGATAGTCCTTGTGCTCACCGGCCTTGCGGACCTCCTCGTCGACGCCCGGACTGCCGAACGTTGCCGACGGGGTTTCCTGTTCATAATGAACATGGACACGAAATGCCGCCTCGCGGGCAATCTCGTAGGAATCCGCCACGACAATTCCGATGATCTGGCCGTCATGCCAGATCCGGTCGCTCTGCAGGGTCGTGGTAGCCTGCCCGCCGGACATCTGCTCAGGAGGCTTTGCTTCGCCGCCGACATTCTCGTATGTGAGAATGTCGAGCACGCCTTCCATGGAAAGTGCCTCGTCGAGATCGAAACGCGTCACTCGCCCACGGGCGATCGCACTGGTCAGCAGAAACGCATAGGTCGGACTGGGTATGGCCTCGTCGGACGGATAAAGCGCGCGGCCTGTGACCTTGGCTCGACCGTCAATCCGCGGCTGCGGCTTGCCGAATGCACTTCCGGCGGGCACACCCTTTGCATCGGCGGCCATCTCACATCTCCATTCGTCCGGCTTCGAGCAGAGCGCGGATCAGCGTCCGGCGTCCAAGCTCCGGCTTGCATCCCGTCTCGCTATGAACGACGGCGCTCGCGAACGCGGCCTCGGCAGCTTCAGATGCACTCGTCTCGTCAAGCACCCGCCCCTTCAGGACCGCTTCGGCATCAAGAGACCGCCAAGGCTTCGCCACGAGCCCTCCGATGCCGATCCGGACCGTCCTGACCGTCGCATCCGGCGCGAGATCAAGCGCGACTGCGGCGGACGCCAAGGCGAAGTCGTAGGAAGCGCGGTCTCTGATCTTCAGATAAAGCGAACGACGGGTCCATGGTCCCGTGGGTATCCGGAATCCGGTGATGAGCTCGCCAGGGGCGAGGTTTGTCTCGATATGCGGCGTGTCGCCTGGAAGGCGGTGCAAATCTTCAAGGGCAATGCTTCGGGATGCGCCGTCCGTGCCCAGCACGTCTACCCTGGCGCCGAGGGCTACAAGGGCGATCGCGAAGTCACCTGGATAGTTGGCGATGCAATGCTCACTCACCCCAAGGACGGCAAGGCGGCGGTTCACGCCGTCGATGGCCGCACATCCCGAGCCGGGCTTCCGTTTGTTGCAGGCTCCCCAGCTGGTGTCGCGGAAGTAATTGCAGCGCGTTCGTTGCAGGACATTGCCGGCCAGACTCGCCATATTGCGCAGCTGGGGGCTCGCGGCCATCCAAAGCGCATCCGACAACACGCGGTAGTCTTGGCGGATGATGGGATGATCGGCCGCTGTCGACATGTGAACGAGCGCACCGAGGCGAAGCTCGCCCTCCTCCGCCTCGATCGATCCGTAATCCTGGCGCAGCCCGTTGATGTTGACCAATCGCTCAGGCCGCGCCACGTCGAGCTTCATCAGATCGAGCAGGTTCGTGCCGCCAGCGAGATACTGCGCGGGTGCGCGCACATGGGCATCGACATGGGCATCGACTTCGCCGCCGCAAGCGCCAAGGCGGAGGGCTTCATTTGCGTCTCGGGCGGTTTCCAGAAAGAAGGGACGCATCAAACCCCTCCCGTTTGGCGTTTGGCCTCTGCGCTCATTTCAGAGGCTGCATGCTGTATCGCTTCGACAATCTTCGGATAGGCAGCGCAGCGGCACAGATTGCCGCTCATGTATTCCCGGATTTCATCCGCGCTGCCGGCGTGACCTTCCTGAACGCAGCCAATCGCGCTCATGATCTGGCCTGGAGTGCAGTAGCCGCATTGAAAAGCGTCGCAATCCCAGAAGGCCTGTTGCATCGGATGCAGCGGATCCGCCTCACCGGAGAGACCTTCGATCGTCGTGACTTCTTCATCGACCGTTGCGGCAAGCACAAAACAGGAGAGCACGCGTGTGCCGCCAACGAGAACCGTGCAGGCACCGCACTGGCCCTGGTCGCAGCCCTTCTTCGTTCCTGTCAGTCCGAGGCTCTCACGCAGCACATCGAGCAGGGTCATGCGAACATCGACACTCAGGCGATGCTCCTGCCCGTTGATCGTCAATAGGACATCCATTTCGGCCTCCGGCGATTAGGCTCGGTGCGGGATTGCATCGGCGGGGCGTTGCGACAGGGAGTGATAACGTCGCTCGGGCACGGCGTTTCATCCTCTTCTTGCGGATTTCAATGATCGATAGGCTTGTGCCCCTCGGATCAGCCCAAGGAGGCGTGCACCTTGACCGTATTGAGATCCCTCACGGTGCCGGCCGCGCTCGGGTCTCTGTAAGCGCCGGACGGATACGGGCCTTCTTTCTCACAAACTCTTTCGGGATAGCGTGATAAAGTTCGGCGCCTCGAATACCGACGGTCAAGGGTGACAACAACATCGGCGAGGCGTAGTTCCGATGCTTTACTTCTTAAATGGCGCATCGTTGCGAGCGGACCCGAAGGGCCGCGTCAGCGAAAACCGGGTCCCCTTTTCGCTAGCGCGGCCCGCTGGGTCCGCACGATGCGCTCAAGGACTGCTCGGCCGCGAAATGCGTGCCGCCGTCAGCGTGGCCATGCCTCAAGCGACGACGAGCGGGCGGAGCATGGACAAGAGACCCTGGCCCCAATGCAGATCTCCCCTATGATACCGGTCACCGATCAGTCGAATTGAGGAAGGCTCCGGCACGCGTGCAAGATCTTCTAAGGCACCAATGCTCCTGGATCCTACCGTTGGATCGAAACGAAACGTCGACGACGCCGCTCTCAGCTATCGTTTCGTCGCGCCAAACGCTTCCGCTGCCTGCCTACAGCATCGGACGTGAAATCGAACCCGCATCGCATCCGATGCCTTAAGCTTTGTGGTTTCGAGCATCTTTTCACGCAAAACCGGTGCCCACTTTTGCGTTCGATGCTCTAATCCCGCTCCATGATTTCGCGGATCCGCACGGCCAGGTCCTCGATGGCAAAGGGCTTCGTGATCATCTCCATGCCGGGCGCCAGGAAGCCCGACGCCATGGTGGCCTGCTCGGCGTAGCCGGTAATGAAAAGGACCCTGAGATCTGGCCTTACGAGCCGCGCCTGGTCGGCCAGCTGGCGCCCGTTCAGGCCCGGTAGGCCGACATCCGTAACCAGCAGGTCGATGCGTCGCTTCGATTCGAGGATCTGAAGACCGGACGGCCCGTCCACAGCCTCAAGGGCCTGGTAGCCCAGATCGGCCAGAATCTCCAGGATCAGAGCCCGGACGACAGGCTCGTCCTCCACCACCAGGACCGTCTCACCGGCCTCCGCCCGGTGCGCCTCGCTCAGGCTTGGCGCCGCAACGGCTTCCGAAATCTCGCCCTCATGAGCCGGAAGGTAGATCGTCACGGTCGTGCCCCGGCCGACTTGGCTGGTGATCCGAACATGGCCTTCGGATTGTTTGGCGAAGCCGTAGACCATGGACAGGCCCAGACCGGTGCCCTCCCCGATCGGCTTGGTGGTGAAGAAGGGATCGAAAACCTGAGCCAGTACATCGGGCGGCATTCCGGTTCCGCTATCGGAAACGCGGATGGTCACATAGGGACCAGGCGCGATCTCCTGTGAGGTCGTCGCAGAGGCATTGTCGAGATGAATCAGGGCTGTTTCGATGATGAGATCGCCGCCTTCAGGCATGGCATCCCGGGCGTTGATCACAAGATTGAGGATCGCGCTTTCCAGCTGATTGGGATCGCACAAGGTCAAAGGCAGATCGTCCGATGTCGCAATCGTGAGCTCGATCGCCTCAGACGTGGTGCGCCGCAGGAGATCCTCCATGGACATGACGAGCCGGTTCACGTCTACGGCTTTGGGATCGAGCGGCTGGCGCCGCGCAAAGGCAAGAAGACGATGCGTCAAGGCGGCAGCCCGGTTGGCCGATGTCGTGGCAGCCTGGATGTAGCGATCGAGTCTCTCGTATCGGCCCTGCCCCATGCGCGTCTTCAGAAGATCGAGGGAGCCGACAATACCGGTCAGGAGATTGTTGAAGTCGTGTGCAATGCCGCCAGTGAGCTGACCGACAGCCTCCATCTTCTGGCTCTGCCGGAGTTGCTCTTCCAGCTGCTTGCGCTGTGTGACATCGCGACCGACGCTGTAAAACACATCCTCAGCCGGTGCGAAGGTCCAGCTGATCCAGTGATAGGACCCGTCCTTCGCCCGGATGCGGACGTCGAAGTCCTTGAGCGGTTCGCCGCGCTGCAGAACCTGGAGCAGATGATGGCTTGGGGTCCGATCCTCCGGGTGGATCCAGGTCTCGAACCGGGTGCCGACAACCTCGCCCTCCCCGTAGCCGAGCAGATCCGTCCAGGCAGGATTGACGGCTTTGAGGAAACCATCGGCATCACAGACGCTGAAGAGGTCACTCGACAGGCTCCAGAGCCTGTCACGCTCGCGGGTACGCTCCTCGACCCGACTCTCCAGCCGCTCATTGAGTTCCCGCAGCCGCTCTTCCGATTGCTTCGCGGCCGTGATGTCGTAGATGACGCCGATGAAACGCAGGCCCGCTGTTTCAGTGTCGCGGACATACTCGCCCCTGCGTGCCAGCCAGCGAATCTCCGTGTTGTCGGGTCTTTGAATCCGGCACTCCGCATAGGCTGCGCCCTGGTCCTCCGCCCCTTGCTCGACCACGGCGGGATCTCCCGGTACGACGAGGGCGTTGATCGTACGAACCGGCAGATCGCTGGTGGGATGCAATCCGAGCAGACGGCAGAATTCGTCCGATACGCTTACCGTCGCGAAGCCATCCACGTATTCGAAAGTTCCGATCCCGCCGGCGCTCTGCGCGATGCGAAGGCGCTCCTCCACATGCTTCTGCTCCGTGATATCGACGACCACACCGGTGAAGCGCGCCGGCCGGTCGTCATCGCCGAAATGGCAGCGTCCCCGGGCATGAGCCCACCGGACGGAGCCATCGGGCGCCAGAAGACGATACTCCTTGGAGAAGACCTCGGCACCGTTGAGAATGCCTGCAACGGCGAGGCGGATGCGGATACGATCATCCGGATGAATGGCTTTGAAGAAGGCTTCGCCCGGCAGGCCTCTCGCGGCTTCAGCGGGATCAAGGCCATTGAGCGCTGCGAAACGCCCGTCGGCCGTGAGCCGGCGATGGGCAATGTCCCAATCCCAGGAGCCGCCAGTTCCGGCGACGGTCAATGTCTGCCGCAGCCGCTCATTCGTTTGATCGAGCTCTTTCTGGCTTGCCCGAAGCGCTGCCTGCATCTCCTCAGCCTGATGCGCCTGCGTGACGTCGACTTGGGTCGAGAGGAAAAAGAGCGGCTTGCCGCTCTCGTCACCGACCGGCGTGATGAAAAGATGATTCCAGAACCGGGTATCATCCTTGCGCCGATTCAGGATCTCGATCGAGACGGCGCGTCCATCACTAAGGGCCTCGCGGATTTGCCGACGGGAATCCTCACTCGCTTCATGCGGCTGGAGGAAGCGACAGTTGCGGCCGACAGCCTCCTCGGCGGAATAGCCGGTTGTCCGGCAGAAGGCTTCATTCACGAACACGATGGGGTTGTCGGGCAGCCGCGGATTCGTCGCGACCACTGATAAGCCCGATCGCTGCAGCGCCAAGAAGATCGGGCCGGCCACCTGCCGCAGTTCATCCACCGCAGCTTGGACAGTCCGTTCGACCGTGTCGTATGGAAGAGTTCGGGCGTTCATGCCAAGTGGGTTTTGATTGAGCTTCGCTTCTTCTCAGTCGCCATCGCTTCAAACCCCGTCTCCAATCACCCGATCAATGAAGCTTGCAATGAGTTCCTTCAAGGCTGCGAGCGAGGGTAGATCCATGAGCACGGCGATATAACCCCGGATATCTTTGCTGCGCACAGAGAAGTTGATGTAGAGAAAGAGCACCAGCCCGCTGTCCAATCGCTCCTGCGTCAGCGTCAGCAACCGAGACCCGTCGCCCCGAACCACCTCCGGCAGGGAGATGTTGAGGGAGCGCTTGAGCATGTTCGCCATGGTCGCGAGACAGCCGTTCAGGATCACATTGCCGGTCTCGGCCAGGGCCTCCTGTTCCATCTCGGCAATCTGATCGGGAGGCACGTCCGTGCCAATGATGGCGCGAACGAGATCCAGGCTGGTCGCCTGCGGAAAGATCAGCAGGGCGCGGCCGGAGAATGCGCCCTCAAACTGCTGCTGGATGGCGACGAGTTCGTCCGTTTCCCGCTGCGCGATCAAGCGGACGGCCTCCTGCGGAGCCATGATCTCGACCGACGGCACGGAGAGGAGCACTTCCTCGCCGATCATCTTGCGCAGACTCGAGGCAGCGCGACTGACCCCGATATTGACGAGTTCGGTCAGGGCGTCGCGTTCGAGCTCCGTCAGAGCTATGTCGTGGGCCATCATGTCACATGCCGCCTGACCGCAGGCGCAGGGCCGCTCCGGAAACAAATCCCCTCAGCCCGTCCTCAGTCAGAGGCTTGCTGACAAAAGTGGCATTCACCTCGCGGGCGCGGGCGATCACCTCATCCTGGATATTGGCCGTGATCACCGCAATCGGCATGGTGGGATAACGGGAGCGGATTTCCGCCGCAAGCTCAAGCCCATCCATTTCCGGCATGTTGAAATCGATCATGGCAAGATCGATGGACCGCTCGCTCAGGATCCTCAAGGCGTCCTGAGCATTGCCGGCTTCAACCCGTTCCCACTCGGGATGCAGCGCTGCCAGAGCCTTGGCTGCCACAATTCGGGCCAGCTTGCTGTCGTCGACGATCAGAACGGTTATTGCCACTCAGGTACTCCGCCAGGGATGGGCTGCCCGGAACGACCGGCTCGGCTTAAGGTGTAAGTGCTATCAAGCTCTTTTAGAGGATGCCGGGAGAATGACAACCGTTCAGCCGTGCGGCGGTGCCATGTCAATGGCGCGCGCCGTCATCAAAGCTGGGGTAACCCAGTCCCGCATGAAGGAATTCCTGCCGCTTCCTCTTAGACCTGGTCTCAAAGCCATCAGGATCTGCAGAACGGCCGCATGGAGGTGCTCGGCCTCCGTCAGGTCCACGATCCGGCTCCGATCAGCCTGCAGGTAGCCCAACAAAGGCTCAGCGTCCTCGACTCGACACGGTCCCTCCAGAACGATGAGATCTCCATCCAAACGCACGCTCATCCGATAAGCTCCGGGATATCGAGGATCATCAAGACACTGCCGTCGCCAAGGAGAGTCGTCCCCATGATGCCAGGCATGCCGGCGAGAATTCCTGTCATGGGCCGCATCAGAACGTCCATCCGCTCGGCAAACCCATCCACGGCAATTCCGACGAGCTCGTTGCCGACTGCCATCACCAAGACCTTCGTGCCCATGGAAGACTCTGCAGTGCGGGGAAGATCCAGCAGATCGGCGAGCCTGACCAGCGGGAGGGTCCGGTCGCGCCGGACGAAGGCCTCCGCCCCTCCGATCGGCAGAACGCTGGCTGTCGGCACGAAAGCCGTCTCGATGACGCTGTCGATGGGGATGCCATAAAGATCAGAGCCGACCCGGACCGCCATGACCCGCGTCATGACGATCGTCAGCGGCAGCGACAGGCGGATCGTCGTACCCCGTCCCAGCCGGCTTTGGACACCGGCTTGGCCGCCGAGCCTTTCGACGGCAGAGCGCACCGCATCCATGCCGACGCCCCGGCCCGAGAGATCGGTCACCTCGGCAGCAGTGGAAAAGCCAGGGGCGAAGATCAGCTCGGTAGCCTGCGCATCGCTCATGCGGTCGATCTCGTCCGCCGATGTAATCCCACGCTCTCGGGCCGCTCGGCGGATTGCCGCGGGATCAATGCCGCGCCCGTCATCCTCCACCTCGACCACTGCCCGGCCGCCTTCGCGACGGGCCCGGAGCACGACCCTGGTGCTACTGGGTTTTCCGAGCTCGCGGCGTCGTTGCTCGGATTCGGCCCCGTGTCCGACAGCATTGCGCAGCACGTGGAGAAGAGGTTCGAAAAGACCTTCCACAACAGCCTTGTCCGCCTCCACATCCTCTCCTTCCATGGAGAAGTCGATGGATCTGCCCAACTGACCTGCGATGTCCCGCACAGCGCGTGGGAAACGGCGGAAGATGTCTCGCATGGGCATCATGCGAACATCCATGACGGCCCGGTGCATCTCGGCTACCAGCCGGTCGATGGCGGCCTGGCTCGCCAGAAGGCCTTGAACCAGCTCCCTTTGGTCCAATCCGTCGCCGGACCGGCTCGTGAGATGCGCAAGGGCGTTCTTGGCGACGACCATCTCGCCCACCAGATCCGCCAGACGGTCGATCCGCGCCGTGTCGACGCGCAGCGTCCGTGCGCCACCTCCCTCGCTGGCGCCTGTCACGGCGCCTGGAGGAGCCGCATCGGATTCTTCGGCAATGTTGCGTCCCGCAGTCCCGGCAATCTGCTTGAGCGTCACCTGATCCGGAACGAAGCGGAAGATCGCCTTTACGGCATCGAGTCCTGCCCTGGACAGGGCTTCGACTTTCAGATTGCAGGAGAAGGGATCGATCTGTGCCGCAGGCGGCCATGGATCGCGATTCGTGACGCGGACGGCCACGAGGTCGGGAACCGCACGCAGAAGCGCCATCGGGTCATCGCCTGCGAAGAAACAGTCGGCGCGGGGCAGGTACCGGATCGCCACCAGGGGCACGTTTTGCGCCTGCAGCGCTGACGGATCGGCGCTTCGATCCAGCAGAGCCTCGATCCAGGCAATGTCGGCCTCTGACTTCGTAGGGATTGCCAGGCTCGGTTCCTCGTCGAGCGTCGAGCGTAGCGCCTGCGCCAAACGACCCCCCCTTTCCTCAGCGTCGGGCGGGAGCTGCCCCGTCTTTGCGATCGCGTCGACCCAGCTCTCCGACAGAGCGAGGCACTCGAGAAGGTTGTCGATCGCGTTGCCGCCAGGGCTTCCACGGCCTGCTCGAACTGCGCCTAGAAGATCCTCGGCCGCATGCAATGCGAGACCCATGGGCGCAAAGTCGAACAGCCCAACGGATCCTTTGAGGGTGTGAACGGCCCGAAAGGCGCTCTCCAGATGCGCGGCCGTATGGGGTTCGCGTTCGAGAGCCAGAAGGTCGTCCGTGGCCTGCTGGGTCAGCTCGCGCGCCTCGACGATGAAGTGCTGGAGAAGATCATCCATCCCTATCCCTCCCCGGCCGCTGGTAGACGATCGCATCCTCGAAGCGGCGCAGATCGAATCGCTTCGAGATCCGGGTCATCGACTCGGTATGGCCGAGGCAGATGTAACCTCCCGGATGCAAGGCATCGTAGAGATTGTTGACCGTCACAAGGCGGGAGGCATCGTCGAAGTAGATCAGGACATTACGGCAGAAGACGATATCGAACCTCCCCTGCTCCGCCACCGACGCGGCATCGACCAGATTGACCGAAGTAAATGTCACCGATTCCCGCAGATCCTGGATGAGCTGACGCTGTCCGTTACGGGCCGGCTCAAAATAGCGCTCGATCACGTCGGTCGGCAGGCGCGAGAGGGCGCGTTCTCCGTAATCGCCGACCTGAGCATCCAGCAGAGCTCGCGTGTCGATGTCCGAACCGATGATCTCGATATGATAGGCATCGACCAGAGGCCAGTTCTCGAGCAGCCAGATGGCGATAGAATACGGCTCCTCGCCGGTGGAGCACGGCACGGACCAGATGCGCACGAGATCACCCGGTTGTCTTGTCTGCACGATACTCGGCAGAAGCGTGCTGCTCAGGCAGAGAAGCTGATGCTCTTCGCGATAGAAATACGTTTCATTGACGGTGAAGATGTTGATCAGGCGCTCGACCTCGCCCGCGTCGGATTCGACATGCGCGAGATAGGCCGAAAAGGTGCGCGTCCCGGTGGCGGCCATGCGGTCCGCAATGCGCCGTTCGATGTAGTAGCGCTTGCTTTCACCGAAGATCATCCCGGTGCGACGATAGAGAAACTCACAGAGGCGGCTGATCTCGTCGACCGTGAGCGCCTGAATCTTGCGGGGGCCGGTCATGAGCGCTCCACCATGTCCATGAGCCGGTCGGCGATCTTCTCCAAGGGCGCGATCACCTGCGCGCCGCCGCGCCGAACGAGCTCGCCGGGCATGCCCCACACGACGGCGCTCTCTTCCGCTTCCGCGATGGTGCGGCCGCCCTGCGCCCGCAGGCGCGCCATGGTTTCAGCACCGTCGCTTCCCATCCCGGTCATGAGCACGCCGATCAGGCACTCGGGCGGGAAATGCTGCTGAGCGCTGTCCACCATGCGATCGACGCTCGGATGCCAGCGGTATTCCGGCAGCGACGGCGCGGGCATCACGATCGGACCGTCTGGGCGGGCGCTGACGATGATATCCGCATCACCTTTGCCGATATAGACATGGCCGGATGCGAGCCGCATCGGCTGAGTGGCCTCCGTGACGGTGAGAGCACAGAGCTTGTCGAGACGACGGGCCAGGGGGCCGGTGAATGAGCCGGGCATGTGCTGGGCTACCACGACCGGCCAGGGAAAACCGGCTGGCAATCGGGACAGGAGGGCATCTAGCGCCGGCGGGCCTCCCGTCGAGGTGCCGACCAGAACGAGCCCATGAGTCGGAGCCCCCTCGATCCGCCGCTTCGATGGCGGTGCGGCAGCGTGTGCCCGCGGTGCCGCTGCGGGGGCACGGTTCAAACCGCTGCGCAGACGCACCCGCTCGGCCAGCCGCAGGCTGCTGGGCAGGCGGGCGCGTGCCGCGGCACGCACCTTCTCGACGAGCCTGGGGGCAAGCGCCTCGATTTCCAAAGAAACCGCTCGCACGGGCTTCGCGATGAAATCGACGGCACCGAGTTCCAGAGCTTGAAGTGTCACATCGGCGCCGGCCTCTGTGAGTGACGAAACCATCACCACCGGACACGGTCGCAGCAGCATGATGCGGTCGAGACATGCGAGGCCATCCATCTCGGGCATGTAGACGTCGAGCGTGATCACGTCCGGCTCGAACGCGGCGAGCTGCTCCAGAGCCTCCAACCCGTTGCGGGCATAGGCGATCTCGAAATCGCCCTCGGCCGTGAAGATCCGGCCGAGGAGGCGTCGCATCAGAGGAGAATCATCGACGATGAGCAGCCGGATCACGAAGTGGCCCGCTCCGGATTGTCCTCGGTCATCGCGGCGAGCAGGTCCTTTTCAGCCCTGTCCAGCAATTCGCGTGGATTGAGCAGAAGGATCATTCGTCCTTCGACCTCGATATTGGCGACGCGGTCGATGATCTGACTCCCGTCTGCCGCGAGATCGGGGGTCGGGCGAAGCTGGTTTTGAGGGATCTTGAGAACCTCCGACACCGTGTCGACGACGAAGCCAGCCTGCATGTGGTCGATTCTGACGACGACGATGCGTTCCCGCCGCCGCTCGTCCCGGGTCTCCAGCCTGAAGCGCCGCCTCTGATCGATCACGGGAACGACGCGGCCGCGCAAATTCATGACGCCCTCGATAAAGGCAGGCGCCTTGGGCAGGCGCGTCAGCGTGTCGGGCGGGCGTACCACCTCATCGACGGATCCAATGGGCAAGCCATATTCCTCGCCGCCGAGGCGGAACACGATGAATTGCTCGTCATCACCCAGGCGTCCATCGGCCGTGTCCATGTCGCGATCCATGTCGTAGCGTGCCTCCGATTGCGGCATCATCCGATCAATCAGGGTCTGATCCCGGAACAGATGGTCTGTCGACAGCACCGAGACCAGACGCTGTCCACCATCGAGGCGGCAGATGCCCTGGATTTGAGCCTCCGCATTTCCGCGGGTGAGGATCGCCGGCACGGGGTCGATGATACTGGCGGGAACCCGAAGGATCTCCCTCATGCCGTCGATGGCCAATCCCACCAGACCCGCGCCGACGCGCGCCACGACCACTCGCGACCGGGCGCTGCCCTGCCCACCTGCAGGCAGGCCGAGGAGCCCGCGCAGCGATACCAGCGGCAGCAATTGCCCGCGCAGCGCCATGACTCCCAGCATGACGCCATCCGTCCGCGGGACGATCGCGACTTCGTCGGGGAACGCCACGATCTCATGCACCGCAGTGAGCGGCAGCGCAAAATCCTGCGCGGCGACAGCGAAGCACACGAGGGCGACCTCGTCCCGCACGACGGCACTCGGCGTCTGAAGCTCAAGAGGAGCCGCACTCTGTCTGTGCTGCATGGGACGGGCGAAGTTCCCGAAATCCCTGCCCAGCAGTGCATCGAGATCGATCGGCTGCGCAGGCGGACCACCTTCGGCACCCATGTCAGTTGTGTCAGTAGATGCCGCGCCGCCCGCCTCCAGGGACACCACCTTGTCGATGACGAGACCGACCGGGGCGCCGCGATCGACAACGATGACGCGGGCGGTTGCGCAAGGGCGGCTCGCCCGTCCGAGAAGGCTGTGCAGCGCCACCACCGGCATCACTGCGCCGCGCAGGTTGGCAAGCCCCAGGAGGCTTGAGGGTCCGAGCGGCACGCGGGTGACGGCCGGAGGGCGGATCACCTCGGCGACATCGGATGCAGGCAAGGCAAAGCGCTCGTCCCCCACCTGCACCGTCAGGAACGTCTGTGCTGCAGCCGAAGAGGCCGCCCCGGACATTGTCTCAAGACTCCGCGATCTGGAGTTCGTCGGCCAGAGAGGCGATCTCCTCGATGGCTGCAGCCAGATCCTCGGCGCCACGCGCCTGCTGACGCGCGGCGGTGGCAGCCTGGGTTGCGGCACTGCCGGCCTGCTCAGCCACGACCGAAATCTGCTGAGTGCCCAGCCTCACCTCGCGCACAGCTGTCAAAATCGTCTCCGAGCCTGAGAGAATGGCGGCGCTGCCCTGCCGGATCGACTCGACGTCGGCCTCGACGACCCCGAGTCTCTCGGCCGTCAGGGCGTTCTTCGCAACCTCCGCCTCCGCCACAATGGCGCTCTGCTCCAGATCACGCCGCACAGTTGCGATCTGATCACGGATCTGGCGCACGACCTCCTTGATGCGGTCAGCATTCTCGGAAGCATCCCGCGCCAGATTACGGATATCGCCTGAGACGATCGCGAAGCCGCGGCCGGCCTCGCCGGTCCGAGCGGCCTCGATGGATCCGCTTACGGCCAGCATGTTGGTCTGGACCGCCACCAGAGCGATGCTGTCCACGATCTTCTCGATACGCCGGCTGGATTCGTCGAGGCCGCCCATCAGGCCGATGACGGCCTGTGTCTCCTTCAATGCCTCCTCGACGCCGGAAGCCAGCCGCAATGTGGCCTTGCGGTTGTCCGACAGATCCGCCGACAAGGTCTCGATACGCTTGACGGCGGCATTGGATACCTCGCGCGAGGCGCTGGTCGCCTGCTCGATCTGCTGCATAGCCGTATTAGCCTGCTGGGTGGCCGCGGCCTGCATTTGCGCGCCCCGACTGATCTGCTCCACAGCAGTCATGATCTCGCCGGCGGCCCCCGAGAGTTCCTGAATGGCGGCCGACAGCTCTTCGGCCGCCGATGCGACCTGCTCGGCTGCCGTCAATCCTGCCGTATTGGACTGCAGCTCGTCCGCGAGGACCGCCAGCGCCTGTGCGCTCTGCTGGCTCTGGTCCAGGGATGCGCTCTGCTGCTGAACGGCCCGCTGGGCCTCGGCAGCGGCCGCAGCCTGTTCCTCGGCAGCGCTCGCCACCTGCTCGGCACCACGCTGGGCCTCGCGGAGCGCAGCCTCCGCCTCGACGGCAGCCACGAGAACGGACTGGCTGCCCTCGGCCAGGAGGGATACGTCCGTGCGGATCTTGTCCAGAGCCGCCACGACGGTACGGCCGATCTGAGCCTCGGTGCTGGCCGTTTCAGCCGCGTTCCTGATTTTCTCCGCCACCACCCGAACGTCGCTGACGATGCCGTCCGCCAGGCTCCGGATGTCCTGCGCGCTTTTCTCCGAAGCCCCGGCCAAGGCACGCACCTCGTCGGCCACCACCGCAAAGCCCCGGCCGTTCTCTCCCGCACGGGCCGCCTCGATGGCGGCGTTGAGGGCCAACAGGTTGGTCTGGTCGGAGATGTCCCCGACCGCACGGGTGATTTCGCCGATATCGGCTGCCTGCTTTTCCAGAAGGGTGATGACGTCGACCATCGCCTTCTGGCGGGCGGCATTACCCTCCACAGCCCCGACGGAAGCGTCGATCTGGGCTCCGGTCTCGATCAGAAGGGCGTGAAGACCGGAGGTCTTCACGCGTGAGAGCTCCGCATGTCCGCGGGCCTGCGCAAACTGAGTGCCGAGGCTCATGATGGCCGCCAGGGATTGCTGCGATGCGCCGGCCGCCTCCTCGGCCCCGCTGGCGATCTGCTCCATGGAGCGCCGCAACTCTTCCGCGGACGAGGAAGCCTCGGCAACGCCGCTGGCGAGCTCCTCGGTGGCGGCGCCGATCCGCTCCGCTGCCTGCTGCTGCCGGGCTCGGACCCGCTCGAACGCCCGGCGCTGGGATGTCGCGCCCCGCGTGTTGGCAGGAGATCCATTCTGAGCAGGCGGCTCATCACCGACCGGACGTGGGCTGCCCTTGCCCGGAAGCTCGGACGTCTTGACCAGTGCCATTGAGGTCCCTTGGAGTCTGTAACGGTATTCGGCCGCACCGCCTCGACCGACAAGCCATCTGCTGGCTTCGCCTAAACGGGATAGAGGAAGAGTCACTTTTATAGTTGCTGATCCCGTCTGAGCAAGGCGTCGCCTCAACTCATCCCAGGCAAAGGAGCGTGACGGATCCCCGCCCCCGCCGCACCTCATTCGTCTTTGCTCCATTCGACAACGTGGGAGCTGTGTCGCGATCGCCGCGCCCTCCCTGCCGCGAGCATCGGGGATCCGGCGGCCAGTGCTGCCCTTCCGCAGTGTCTCGATCCCAAAACCGCAGATTTTCCGAGAGTCCGGACGAAGTCATATAACAAGGAGTTATAAAAATATGAAATTTATGTATTTGCGTTATCCGAACCGGAGGAGCACGACAGCCGGACACCCTTGATGAAGGTACCGTGATCCGATGATCGACCGATTGATGCGCCTGCTCCCCGGCATTGCCTTGAGTGCGGCCATTTCCTTCGCGGCCATTGGCCTTCAACACCTGGAGGAGGCCTGGACCGGGCGGCCGTGGCTGGAGGCTCTCGTCATTGCGATCCTTCTCGGAACAGTGATCCGCACCGCCTGGACCCCTGGCGCCCGCTTCGCTCCCGGAATCGGCTTCTCGGCCAAGATGCTGCTCGAATTCGCCGTCATGCTGCTCGGCGCCTCGATCAGCTTCCAGGCCGTGATGCAGGCGGGTCCCGGGCTCATCGTCGGCATCGCCGTCGTGGTGGTGATCGCGATCGCGGCGAGCTACGGCCTTTGCCGCGGACTCGGGTTGCCCAAGCGCATGGCCGTGCTGGTGGCCTGCGGCAACTCCATCTGCGGCAACTCGGCCATCGCGGCGGTGGCGCCGGTGATCGGGGCCAAGTCGGAGGATGTCGCCTCCTCCATCGCCTTTACGGCAATCCTCGGCGTCATCGTGGTGTTGAGCCTTCCCCTCCTGGTACCGGCTCTCGGGCTGTCGGAGACGCAGTACGGCGTGCTCGCGGGCCTGACCGTCTATGCAGTGCCGCAGGTGCTCGCCGCGACTCTGCCTGTCGGGCTGGTCAGCACCCAGCTCGGGACCTTGGTGAAGCTGGTTCGGGTGCTCATGCTGGGTCCCGTCGTGATCGGCCTTTCGCTCGCCATGGGCCGCGACGGGGCGAGCCGGCCGGGCTTCTCCCTCAATCGTTTCGTGCCGTGGTTCATCATCGGATTTCTGGCCCTGGCGGCCCTGCGTTCGACGGGCCTGATCCCCGATATGGTGTTGCGCGCCATCATGCCGCTGACGACCTTCCTGACTGTGATCGCCATGGCGGCCCTGGGACTCGGCGTCGACCTCAAGGTGCTCGGCCGGGTCGGCGGACGGGTGACACTTGCCGTCACCCTCTCGCTTCTCGCCTTGTTGGCCGTTAGCCTGTGCCTCATCCGGCTTCTCGACATGGCTTAGCTCTCCGGCCCATGTCCCACGGGAACGGTGCGGAATCGCAACGCCCCGTCCCGCTCGATTGATACGTTCCTTCTTTCGCCTTGCCGTGGCTGCTGGACCATGCCTTGAGGCTGACCCGCGAGCCGGTTCTGGCGCATCAACGGCGACGGCTTGCCGACACCATCGGACGTGACATCGAACCCACATGCGATGCGCGGCTCTACAATGGAAGCATCGAATTGGTCCCAGAGTGGAATCCACTTCTGGGATTGAACCCAATGCTCCCTTCTTAGATGAGCGCATCGTTTGAGCGGACTCGAAGGGCTACGTTCGTGAAAACCGGGTCCGCACGATGCGCTACCACGACGGCTATCCGGTCCGGCTCGTGGTGCCCGGCTATTGTTGTACCTGCCGGGTCAGCAACGCGATGAAACGATCGTCGTGAACGATATCTTTATCCAGGCTCCTCATCTCCACTGGGTGAGAGGGCCTCAGCTGGTCCAGCGATGTCGGATCTCGCAAAAGATGATGAGCGATGAGGATCTATGAAGTCGCCACTGTCGTTCCGTGATGCCTCATGCTCCAACGGCAGACACAAGACGCAGCCTATCTGCCACCCGAAATGGCTATTGAGCGAGATGTCCTTCCGAGATTGGAAAACAGCCATGCCTTCGAGTTACTCCGCAGATCGAAGCGTGTGAGCTGCGGTTTCCACGAAGGCTGGGCGTTCCGATCTGGTTCGCCAGGGCAAGTCACATGGCATTCGCATGCTTGTCTCCTGTGAAGCCTGATGGCTCAACGCACCTAGCACCAGCTCCCCCCGTCGCGATACCCGGATGACAGCTGGCCATTTTCGGCAGTATGGCGCTGTCTCTGCTGGACTTTTTAAACAGGCGATGGCCGCGGAATGCACATGCGCGGCACCGGATCGGATGACGAACAGTTTCCATTGCAGGCGCGAATACCTGTGCTGCGAGCAGCAGACGCTCCTCCATGCCGGCATCGTTCAGACGTCCTGTTTCGAGATGAACTCGCTCGAAGCGGCAGCGTCTGGCCTTTGGAAAAAGGAAGTAGCCATCAAGCATACTATCCTTTCTAGAGCGCCCCAATCTCCCGAGATGTTGCTATCAAACGAATGAACTTGACCACGCCACGGCGGAATGATGGCGAAACAAAGGTCGCAAAGGAGGAGATGCGCCGCTTTACGCTATTTCTACATCCAGGCTTTTGATTTTTCATCATCTGCCTTTCCAAAGATCTTCCAGCACCTCTCCCCTTATTCAACATCAGCACCTTTCAAGACTGAACGGTAGGGAACACATATGAAGCGGATCCTCTTTGCCGCTGCGACGGCTGTTGCGCTGCTCGCGACACCGGCGCTCGCACAATCAACCGGCACCTCGACCTCGGGCACGTCAACCAGCAATTCTGGTGCTACGGCCATTGTGAATGGAGACACCATCTACAACCCTGCAAAAACGCGGCAGCGAATTGCCTCCACGGCCTCAGGCATTGCACCCGGCCTTACAGCGGCAGGCGTTCATTCATGCGCCGGCTCCGCATCGATCGGCGTCGGCGGCGTCGGCTTCAATTTTGGAGCGGGGGCTACCTACGAAATGCAGGAGTGCAACCGGCGTGCTTACGCGGCGACGCTGATGGGCATGGGGCAGAACGCTGCCGCTCTCGCCCTCGTGTGCAACAATCCGGAGGTCCAGACAGCTCTCAACCAAACGGGTGTCGTGTGCCCTCAACAGCGTGCCGCGATCCAGCAGGCGCAGGCACAGGCTGCGGCCATCGGACAGCCCGTCGTCTATTACGGTGATGGCTCCGGTAATTCGGCAGGAACGCGCTACATCCCGGCTAACGGTCAGGGTGGCGCGCCGCTGGTCCCGATCAGCGGAGACACTCGGGCGCGATATGCCTCTACCACCGGCTCAATCGGATCGGCTACTCCCGCAGCGCCGCCGTTTTGCTTCAATCCCCGCACCTACAACCCGTCGCTCTGCACCGGCATCGGTGCGCCTCAATAAGGCGGCGCAGCCTGAAGGGGCACGGGTGTATGAATCGCGCCCGGCGCCCCCTTCAGGGTGCGGACAAGGCTTCCGTCACCGGTGCAATCGAAACGATCGCATTCATGTTGCGACCATCTTCTCATTCAAGGGAATATCTGATGCGTAAGCTCATTCTTTCATCTGTGGCTCTCGTCGCCCTGACCGGGGCCGCCCTGGCGGGACAACCGTCACGCCCCGGCCACGGACCCCAGAACAATCAGCCGGACGTCAATGCCCACGCCTCTGGTTATCTCTATAACCGCGAAGTCGCCAACGCTCGTCAAATGAATGCGACAGCCTATGTCGACGCGACGGTCAGCCATACGCAATCGGGCGGCTCCTCCTGGACCGTGAATGGCGCCCATCAGTTCCAGGCGACGGCGAACAATGGCGTCGCTGCTGCGAACTCGCAGGGTGCTGCCAACCAGGCCGCCTCCTCCTCGTATGAAGGCATGATGAGGGGTGCGGCTGCCGGCAACGCTTCGATCACGGACCAGGGCGGCTTCGCTCAGGTCGGCAACGTTGCCGCCGGCAACGTCCTGACGCCCAGCACCGGTCAGGCACAGGGCTCGACCTCGGGCGGCTTCTCGGGCGGCGGAAGCTACACCAATACCAACACCTATACCGGCTCTGTCTATGGCTCTGTGAGCTACAACAGCGCATCGCAGTCCAGTGCGAGCGGCTATGGCGCCGGTGGCGCGATTTCGTACCGGAACTAACCGCGTCGCCATCAGGGCAGGGCTTCCGTCCCTGCCCTTCCTTTACAAGGGAACGTGACGACGCAATCAAACAATCAGCCGTTTCCCGATATGAGGCAATCCATGCGAAGCGCCATCCTGCCCGCCCTCGGTCTTATTCTCTCGAACTGCGCGGCTCAAGCTCAGACGGCCGGTGCCCCACCGCATGCCGGCACTTTGGGAGTCTTCCTCGGGAATCTGCCGCTGACGAATTCGCAGAACCTCGTAGCAGGCCAATTGTGGGACCAAGGCGTCAGGGCCTCTCAGCAGGCGATCGGCCCGAATACGCAGTCCTACGCCATCTCGAATGCCCATGCGACCATGCGGACAACGTCGAACTCGTCGACGACCAGCACGACGAACATGTCACGCAGAACCGATGGCCGCTCCGGAACGGGTTCCGTCACCCACAGCGGACAGAACGACTTCTATATCTGGGGGAATACGCGCTTCGACACGATCACCAAGAACGGCATCGGCTCAGCCTGGGGTCGGAACAGCGGCAATGTCGCAAGTTCGGCGACACTCAATAACGGCGGTTCGACCGGAAGCGTCTCATCCACCACTTCGGCCGGTTCGAGCTCCTCGTCGAATGCCACGGCGATAGCGGGCGGGGGGCTGCGCCGTTAATCGGGAGAATGGGGCGCAAGACCGCCGCCCGGCCGGTTCGACGCAGGGAGCGCGATGAAGCCCGCCGGATGGCCTGATCCAGACGATCCTCGCCGATGCTCTCGCTCACTCGCCCCCGGGCGTTGCGGCGGCGAATGCACGGGCGGTGTCGTAGAACTCGACGAAGTCGACGGCCTTCCCGTCCCGGAATCGCCAAATATCGACCTTCGGGGTGTCCGCAACCTTGCCGGTCGTCTTGTGGCGCCAAGCCACCCGGCCGATCGCCACGACGCGATCATCCTGGGCGATGAACTCCTTCATGTCGAAAGAGACCATGTCCCAATCCCGTGTCAGCCCCTCCAGGTAATCGAGGATTTCGCCCTTACTGCTGCGAGACGCCGAAAAGGGCATTTCCGGTGAGCCATTTGCCAGCGAGTCGAGAGAAATGTCGTCGGACATGATCTCCATCCAGCACTCGCTATCGGCGCCTTTCTGCCCCGACCATCGCGCATAAGCCTCTTTGAGGGTCGCGACATTCTCGTTTTCGATTGTCATAGAAGCCTCCTGCTAGCCCCATCATCTCAGGGTGCCGTTGAACGCCTCCGGCAGAGCGTGACGTGCTTGGGGCGCAATGACTGCTGAGCCGAATGATAGGTTCGAAGATCCGGCAGGCTAACGCACTATGAAGAGGTAGCCGATGACCTATCGGCGCTCTCGCCGACATCGGGAGTTCGGATCGACAGGCCTACGGACATCGCCAGCCATGTTGCGAGCCCGGCCCCGGCCATGCGGTCCGCCACAATTCTTGCCTTCCAGCGAAGAAGACCGCGGCTGCGATGGTTTCAAGAGGCACGTACATATCTTGAATTAGAAATGCGATTCGTGTTGCATTTAATAGTTCAGATATGCAATGATACTTTCCACCGCACAGCAAACGGCTCGCGTCACTTCCGCCGCACCGGGACTGAGCCAGGGAAGCACAGGAGCGATTGATGGCGACCGTCACGACGGGGGCGCTTGGAGCCTTCCGAACGCATGAAGCGTTCGGGCAGCGCGGTCCGTCCCTGTCTGCCCCTGTCGATGCTTCGTCTCCTGAGGGTGCGCACGGGGTGCACTGCGCTCCGGATAGACCAGGCACCGGTTCTTGCCGGCCCCGCCTTCGCCCTTGCCGCCGCCTGAGAACACTGTTCTGAACCATGCCTCCGACCGCCCATATGACGAGCACTGGACGAAACCATCGCATTGTCGACATTCGCGCAGCAGCCGGAGGAAGCCTCGAGCGGCTGCCGCATATCCTGCGGATCATGCTGGAGAACGTGCTGAGGAACGCGGGCGATGACGCGCCTCGGGCCAAGGCGGCGATCCTCGACTGGCTCAGCAGCGGACGCAGCAAAGACGAGATCCCGTTCCTGCCGGGCCGTGTCCTGATGCACGACACCACCTGCGGGCCAGCCCTGGTCGACATCGCCGGCATGCGCGCCTCCCTGGCCGAGGCGGGGTTCGATCCGAGCCGCCTCAATCCCGTCCTGCCCGTCGACGTCTCGACCGACCATTCCCTCGCGGTCGACGTATTCGGCACGACCGACGCGCTCCGGCGCAACATGGAGCGTGAGTTCGGGCGCAACGCGGAACGCTACCGCTTCATGAAATGGGCGACACGCGCCCTCACCGGAGTGCGCGTCCATCCGCCGGGCACCGGCATCATGCACACGCTCAATCTTGAACGGCTGGCGACCGTCGTCACCACCGTCGAGCGCGACGGCGTAGCATGGGCCGTGCCCGACACGCTGATCGGCACCGACAGCCACACGCCGATGATCAACGGTATCGGCGTGCTCGGCTGGGGCGTCGGCGGATTGGAGGCGGAGAGCGTTTTCTTCGGCATGCCCGTGATGATCCGCGTGCCCGACATCGTCGGGGTTCGCCTGACCGGACGCCTGAGGGCGGGCGTGCTTGCGACCGACCTCGCATTGACCGTCACGGAGCGCCTTCGGCGCATCGATCTGGCGGATCGTTTCGTCGAATTCTATGGGAGCGGCGTCTCGACGCTGTCTGCGGGCGACCGGGCCGTCGTCGCCAACATGACCCCGGAATTCGGCGCCAATTCGGGCTTCTTCCCCATCGACGGGCAGACGCTGCGCTACCTGCGCGAGACCGGCCGCTCCGCGGAGCACGTTCAGCTTGTCGAGGACTATGCGAGGCGGCAAGGCCTCTGGTTCGATCCGGAGGCTGCTCCACGCTTCAGCGACACGATCGACATCGACCTCGACGAGGTCGATGTCAGCCTCGCCGGTCCCCGGCGCCCTCAGGACCGCATTCCGGCCGGGACCACCATCGCGGCGCTCGCACCGATGCTGGCGGAACGGCCCGCCACGACCTCTCCCGAAGAGCCCGGCAACGGGTCCGTGGCGATCGCGGCGATCACGAGTTGCACAAACACGTCCGATCCCAGGCTGCTGATTGCGGCCGGCCTGCTCGCCCGCAAGGCGCGGCGCTCCGGCCTTACGCCACCCGCCTGGGTGAAAACGTCTCTCGCACCCGGTTCGCCCACCGCCGAGCGCTACCTGCGCCGCGCCGGATTGCTCGAAGATCTTGAAGCCATCGGTTTCGGCATCGTCGGCTACGGCTGCACGACCTGCATCGGCAATTCGGGCCCGCTGCCTTCCGTCATCGAGCAGGCCATGGCCGAGCGGGGGATCCTTCCCGTGGCGGTCCTCTCGGGCAACCGCAATTTCCCGGGACGCGTCCATCCGCAACTCGAAGCGGGCTTTCTCGCCTCTCCGCCGCTGGTCGTCGCCTTCGCTCTCGCGGGCGACGTGAATCGCGACATCCTTGCCGATCCCATCGGCCGCTCGCCCTCGGGCGAGGAGATCCGTCTGGCGGATCTCTGGCCCGGCGGCGACGAGATCGACGCCGCCTTGGCCCAGGCCATCGATGCGCGCGACTACGACACCTCATACGACGCGGCCGAAGCCAGTCGGACGTGGCACGTGCTCGATGCGCCTGCGACGGATCTGTTCCCGTGGGACGAAGGTTCAACCTATATCCGGCGTCCTCCCTTTGCGGGCTTCGGCAAGGGCACGCTTCTCGGAACCTATGCGGCGCATCCGCTGCTCGTTCTCGCAGACGACGTGACCACCGACCACATCTCCCCGGCGGGACAGATCCCGCACACGAGCGAAGCCGCCGGCTACCTGATCGAGCGCGGCGACAATCCGCACGATCTGAACGTCTTTGCATCTCGGCGCGGCAACTGGGAGGCGATGGTGCGCGGCTTGTTCACGAACAAGTCGGTCCGCAATCTCCTCGATCCTCGGATCGCACCGGGCTTCACGATCCATGCGGCATCGGGCGAGCAGCTTCCCCTCTGGCGCGCGGCCGACCGCTATGCGGCCGAAGGGGCCCCGGTGGTCGTCGTTGCAGGCGAACGCTACGGCATGGGTTCGTCCCGCGATTGGGCCGCAAAGGGCGTCGCCCTGCTCGGTGCGCGCGCCGTGCTCGCCTCGAGCTTCGAGCGCATTCATCGTTCGAACCTGATCGGCATGGGCATCCTGCCCCTTCGCCTTCCGGCGGAACGCCACCCGAGCCACCTGAATCTGCGGCCCGGCGACCTGCTCGTCATCGAGGCCGATCCCGCGAGCATCAGCCCGCGCGGCGCCGTCCCGGTCACTCTTCGCCGCATGTCGGGAACAATCGAAACCTTTACGGCTGCTGCCGCCGTCGAAACGGGGCTCGAGGTCGAGATCCTGCGCGGCGGCGGCATCATTCCGCTCATTCTGCATCGCGTCACCGAGGCGGCGGGCACAAGCCGCGAGACGCATGCATCCGTAATCGCCGGCAGGGGCGAAAATCATCGGCGAGAGGCTTCGCCGAGCACCAGACGCTGAGCGGCAACGTCCGCTTTGGCGTTCAATACCTCACGCAAACCAAGGGAGGAACTCGTGAGCCACTTTATCAAGACGGTCCGCGTCGCCGCCGTCGCAGCCGTGACGCTCTTCGCATCGTCGGCCTTCGCGCAGCAGGAGCTCAGGATCATGGCGCCCGCCGGACCCGGCGGCGGATGGGATTCAGCCGCTCGCTCGATCCAGCAGGTGCTGATGCAGACGGGTCTCGCCAAGGGCGTCCAGGTGGTGAACGTCACCGGAGCGGGCGGCACCGTGGGCCTTGCCCAGTTCGTCAACCAGGCGAAAGGCGACCCGGGCCAGCTCATGGTCAACGGCATTACCATGGTCGGCGCGATCCTCACCAACAAGGCGCCGGTCACGCTCGATCAGGTCACGCCGATCGCTCGTCTCACGGGCGATCCGCTCGTGATTGTCGTGCCCGAGAACTCGCCCATCAAATCGGTCAAGGAGCTGGCCGATGCCGTGAAGGCCGATCCCGCGAAGGTGACCTGGGCGGGCGGCTCGGCCGGCGGCGCCGACCACATCCTCGCGGCACTGTTCGCGAAGGCCGCCGGTTCGGATCCGGCGAAGGTGAACTACATCGCGTTCTCGGGCGGCGGCGAGGCTCTGGCGGCCATGCTCGGGGGACGCGTGACGGCCGGCATCTCCGGCTACGGCGAGTTCGAGAGCCAGATCAAGGCCGGCAAGCTGCGGGCGCTCGCCATCTCGTCCGGCAAGCGGCTTGCCAATGCCGATACCCCGACCCTCAAGGAGCAGGGCATGGACGTAGAGGTCGTGAACTGGCGCGCCATCATGGCGGGCCCCGGCATCACGGCAGACCAGAAGCAGGCCCTCACCGAGACGGTCGACAAGCTCGTCAAGTCCAAGGAATGGGCCGAGATCCTCAAACAGCGCGGCTGGGAGGACTTCTATCTCGCCGGCGCTCCCTTCGCGGACTTCCTCAAGGAAGAGCAGGTTCGCGTCGGCGACGTGCTGAAATCCGTCGGTCTCGTGAAGTCCTGAGACCCGGCTCCGGACGACAGGTATGGTATCCTCGGGCCAGTCGGCCCGAGGATACCGTGAACCCGGCAAATGGGATAAAGGAAGAGCAGGCCGTTTTGGGACCGGGTGCGAGGGTTTGCTCATGAGTTCAGTCGGAGACCGTGCGGTCAACGGAAAGCGAGAATTGACCGAGGGACTCGCCGCGCAGATTCTGGAGCATATCCGCGGAGGCGGACTGTCCCGGGGAACCCATCTGACGGCGCAGGAACTGTCCGAGCGCTTCAGCGTGTCCCGTTTTCCCATCGGCCAAGCCCTGCAGCTGCTCGCCGCCAAGGGGGTCCTCACCCATCGGCCCAACCGTGGCTACTTCGTCTCGGATGTCGGGAACGCCTCGCCGGAGAGCCTGGGGCTCGCCGCCAGGGACGACGCCACCCGCGTCTACTTCAGCATCGCCGAGGATCACCTTCACGGACGCCTCCCCGATCCTGCCTCCGAGGCCTATCTCAAGGAAACCTATGCAGTCACCAAGGCACAGCTGAACACCGTACTGGGACGGATTGCCCAGGAGGGCTGGGCCGAGCGCCGTCCCGGCTACGGCTGGTCCTTTTCGCCTATGCTGACGACGCCCGAGAGCCTGGAGCAGACCTATCGGGTGCGTCTGGCCCTTGAGCCGGCTGCCCTCCTGGAGCCGACCTATCGCCTCGATCCGGATGTCGCCGCTCGCTGCCGCGAAGCGGAACTCCGGCTGCTCGCCGGCGCCATCGAGACGGACAGCGCCGACGCGCTCCACGAACGCGGCGTGCGCTTCCACGAGGCGATCATCGGCGCGTCCGGCAATCCCTTCTTCCTGGAGGCGGTGCGGCGTATCAACCGCGTCCGACGCCTGCTGTCGTATCGTTCGATGGTCGACCGCCAGCGCTACCGTCAGCAATGCGAGGAGCACCTCGAGATCCTCGACTTGCTTGAGCAGCGAAGAAACGAAGAGGCGTCACAGGCCCTGCGCCACCATCTGCAGCACACCATCGGAAACCTCCAGAAGATCAGGCTGATCCTGGAGCCCTGACCTAGAGCATCGTGCGAAGAAGTGGGAACCGGTTCTTCGCGAAAAACGATGCTTCGCCAAAGAGAAAGAGCAAGCATTCTGATCCCGTCAGAAAGCTTGCTCTAGAGCATCGGACGCAGGAAGTAGAATCCACTTTTGGGATCCAATCCGATGCTCCCTTCTTAGATGAGCGCATCGTTCTTGCCAAAAACCGGATCCACTTTTCCGCACGATGCTCTCTTCTTGGAAAGAGCGCATCGTTCTTGCGAAAAACCGGTTCCCACTTTTTCGCACGATGCGCTAGCGGAGGGGCGGAACGGCGAGGATGTCGACATCGAGCGAGCGCAGGACTTCCTCGGTCACGCTTCCCAGGAGCACCTTGGCGATGCCTGAGCGACCGCGCGTTCCAATGATCAGAACATCGGGCTTCAACTGCTCCACAACCGCGGCAATCACCTCGATCGGGGCACCCTCCTCGATACGTATCGATTGTCCGTGATCATCAAGCCCGTTCGCATCCAGGAACGAGATCAGCTCCTTGGTGGCCCGGACACGCGCGTCGGCAACGTACTCCTCGATAGTCTCCCGGCTGAGTCCCGCATAAGACAACTTCCCTTTCGCCAGGGGCAGAAAGGCATGAACGAGCGCGAGCCGGGACCTGCCAGGTAATCCCAGAGCCATGCCGGCTTTGATGGCGTTGAGGGATGGCTCGGACATGTCGACTGCGGCCAAGGCCGTGCGGTAAGGCTGATCCACCTCCCTGTTCACCATCAGGACCGGAAACGGACCGGTTCGGATCACACGCTCGACAGTGGTTCCGACCACGATATCGCGCAGAAGCTGCTTGCGGTGGGCTCCCACGACGACGAGGCCGGCCCTCGTCGATGCGGCAGCGCGCAGGATCCCGTCGAAGGGGTCGCCTGCAATGACGAGAGCGTGCGACCGAAGCCCGTGCAGCTCGGCGATCGCGCCGATCTGTTCGCCAAGAATCCGTTCAGCCTCGCGCCTTTCGAGCGCGACGAGGTCCTGCGGCTGATCGTCGTCGACGACATGCAAAAGGGTGATTTCGGCACCATTATCCCGCGCCAGAAGACCAGCCCGGCGCACAGCCCGCTGCGAGCGGGTCGAGAAGTCCGTTGCCGCGAGGATGTGCATGGGTCCGTCTCCTGTGGTTTCGACTCACCTTTAGGATCGGACGCGAAATCGAATCCCCATCCGATGCTGTCAGTCTATGGTCTCGAGCATCATTCCACGCAAAATCGGTACCCACTTCCCGCGTCCGATACAGTAGTCCTTCCACGCATGCCGATTCCAGGCACATGTGACGCGTCGTCTTCCGATCATGAGCAGTGCCTTCCGGCGCGAGCCTTTAAGGCAGCCTGACTGCCGCCAAGGTTGAAGCCTCGACACGCCGACCACGCCGGGTGCCCTGCTCATCGTCAATCGGCGCTCTGCATGGGACGGTGCCATCATATCGCGACCGTTGGGTTGTGGCGCATCGATCTCCGGGACTGAAGAACTGTAGGTCAGTATCCCCTTTGCGGCGACCTCTTGCCCGACCAAAATGCGAATGGAGGCCCTAAAATGTGTGTCAGGAGCAGACTTTCACATTCCGACCACACAACAGGTGTCAGCTTTGAGGCGGTGACGCGGACCGGGCTCTTTCTGCAATGGCCACAGCCGGGCAACGAGGAAATGAGCGAATGCCACGGGTGCGAAGCCTATGCACCGGCAGGGGCAAACCCGGCCCGGTCTCAGTGCTTTCACCGCTCGGGTTCGGGATTTTCCCCGGTAGCCAGAGCGGGCGGTAAAGGCCAAGCTCCTCGCTCGCCTTGCAGGCGGTCAATACCCGTGCGGTCCGCCGGTAGGCACGAGGCCGCCGTTCGACGAGTTGCTGCGGCGGCCCCGGGGCAACGGGGTCGCGCGCTGCCAGCCGTGTCGCGTTAATGCGCGGCTAAGTCGACACACCACTTGGGGGAACCATGGCGGATGATCGCATCAGGCGTATGCCGCAGCAGGATGCCAGACTGGTTGACCTCGCGCTGCAAGGAGGTGGGGCTCATGGAGCCTTCACCTGGGGCGTGCTGGACAGGCTATTGGAGGAGCCATGGCTGCAAATCGACGGCATCTCCGGTACATCGGCGGGTGCGATGAATGCCGCAGTGCTGGCCGACGGCTATGCCGAGGGTGAAGCGCGCGGGGCACGAGCGGCGCTCGAGGCTTTCTGGCGCAAGGTCTCGGATGCGGCCCGGTTCAGCCCTTTGCGGCGGGGACCTATCGACCTCCTGCTCGGCCGCTGGACGCTCGATCATTCACCCACTTTCATCGCCATGGACCTGATGGCCCGTCTCTTCTCGCCCTACGACTTGAACCCGCGCGGGTTCAATCCCCTGCGGGATATCCTTGCCGACAGCATTCATTTCGATCGCCTGACCGCGGGGCCGATCAAGCTGTTCGTCACCGCCACCAATGTGCGCACGGGCCAGGGACGCGTTTTCCGGAACGCCGAGATCACGCCGGACGTGCTTCTTGCCTCGGCCTGCCTGCCAACCCTGTTCCACGCCGTCGAGATCGACGGCGAATCCTATTGGGACGGCGGCTATTCCGGCAATCCCACCATCACCCCGCTCGTGCGCGAATGCACGTCGCAGGACACGATCCTCGTCCAGATCAATCCGGTCGAGCGCCACGGTACGCCGCGGGCCGCTCGCGACATCATCAACCGGCTCAACGAAGTGTCTTTCAACGCGGTGCTGCTCAAGGAGCTGCGAATGATCGCCCTGCTGCGCCACGTAGCCGATCCAGGCGACGGCGAAGGCGCCCAATGGGCCGGCATGCGCATCCACCGGGTAAGCAGCGAGCATATGGTCGACCTCGGCTATTCCTCGAAGCTCAATGCCGAATGGGAGTTCCTCACCATGCTACGGGACAAGGGACGCCGCGCCGCGGAGGGGTTCCTGACGACGGACGGGCGAAATATCGGGACGCGTTCCACTCTCGATATCGACCGGCTGCTCGAGAGCGCATGACCCATGGGCCTCCTCGGGATCCTGCTCGGCCTCGGCCTTCTCATCTTGCTTGCGTTTCGCGGCTGGAGCGTGCTGCTGCTTTCGCCCGCCGCGGCTCTGATCGCGGCCGCGCTCGCCGGCGAGCCCTTGCTGGCAAGCTGGACGCAGATCTTCATGGGCAGCGCCGCGCGCTTCCTGGCACAGTTCTTCCCGCTGTTCCTGCTGGGAGCGCTGTTCGGCAAGCTCATGAACGACAGCGGCTCGGTTACGGCGATCGCCGACACCATGACGGCCCGACTCGGGAAGGACCGGGCCATCCTTGCGGTCGTGCTGGCGGGCGCCCTGGTGACCTATGGTGGCGTCTCCCTGTTCGTCGCCTTCTTTGTCCTGGTACCGATGGCGCAGGCGCTGTTTCGCGCCGCAGACATCCCGCGGCGGCTGATGCCCGCCGCGATCATGCTCGGCACGTCGACTTTCACGATGACCGCGCTGCCCGGCACACCTGCGATCCAGAACGCGATTCCCATGCCCTTCTTCGGGACGACGCCCTTTGCCGCCCCCGGACTGGGCGTCATCGCGGCGGCGATTATGATGGGCATCGGCCTGTGGTGGCTGCGTCGCGCCGAGGCCGCGGCCCGCCGGACGGGCGAAGGCTACGGCACGGAGGTGGATGCTTCCCTCAATGCCGCAGCCAGCGACGAGATGGTGCGGGAGCGGGCGACGACCGCACGTGAGTTCGATCCTGCCGAGATGGCGCACGGCCAGCCTAGCCCCAAGCCGCCAACAGCGCTGCGGGCCGCTCTGCCGCTCATCGTCGTCGTCACGGTCAATCTCCTGATGTCCCTCATCGTTCTGCCGCGCCTTGACGTCTCGTACCTCGCCGAGGAGCGCTGGGGCAGTACCTCCCTGTCGGCTGTAGCCGGCGTGTGGTCCGTCGTGGTCGCCCTCGCGGTCGCGATCCTGGTCCTCGTCATCCTCAACCGCGGCCACCTGCCGTCCCTGCGTGAGAGCATGGATGCAGGTGCCAATGCATCGGTGCTCCCAGCCGTCAGCATCGCGAGCCTGGTCGGCTTCGGCGCCGTCATCGCCGCCCTCCCTCCCTTCACGCTCGTCCGGGACTGGGTGCTGACGATCGGAGGTGGGCCGCTCGTGTCGCTGGCGGTGGCGACGAACGTGCTCGCCGCGCTGACCGGATCCGCCTCGGGCGGTCTGACGATTGCACTCGACGCCCTCGGCGAGACCTACATGAACCTGGCCTCACAGCTTGGCATCGATCCCGCCCTCCTGCATCGCGTCGCGGTCATCGGCTCCGGCACGCTCGATATCCTGCCGCACAACGGTGCGGTGGTATCCCTGCTCGCCCTGTGCGGCACAAGCCACCGCGAGAGCTATTTCGACATCGTCATCGTTGGGATCGTCAGTGCGCTGCTGGCGCTGACGGCGGTGATCGTCTGCGGCTCGTTGTTCGGCACGTTCTAAGGACACGAGAGCATCGGACGCGGGAAGCGGATTTGCCCTTTTGGGATTGCATCCGATGCTCCCTTCTTGGACAGAGCGGATCGATCTTGCAAAGAACCGGAGCCGCTTTCTCGCACGATGCGCGAGTTGCACTGTTCCATGGCCCTCCCTGCTTGACTCATACATAACTCTATGGTTATTGATTAGATCAATAGCCCACGAGTTATGTATCGTGATGTCACAGGCCCATGACATACTTTTTAGAACGCTCTCCGATCCGACGCGGCGCGCCATTTTCGAGCGCCTGTGTCGCGAGGGCGAGCAGACGGTCACAGCACTGACGGCTCGGGCCAGAGTCTCGCAGCCTGCCGTGTCGAAACATCTCGGCATCCTGAAGGAGGCCGGGCTGGTCCGCGACCGACATGAAGGTCGCCAGACGCACTACAGCGCGCAGCCCGGCGCCCTGGCTCCGCTGATCGACTGGACGGGTCAGATGGCAGGCTTCTGGGAAAAGCGGTTCGATGACCTAGAGGACCTGCTTAAAAGGATGGATCAATGAACGACGCATCGGCCGCCACGCACTCCGTCATCGTCGAACGCGAGATGGATCATCCGCCGGAGAGGATCTGGCGCGCACTCACCCAGCCGCATTTGATCGCGGAGTGGCTGATGAAGAATGACTTCGCACCGATCGTCGGACATCGCTTCAATCTTCGCGGGGACTGGGGCGGCGTTCTGGATTGCGAGGTCCTCGTGGTCGAGCCGACCAGAGTGCTGTCCTACACTTGGAATTTCACGCACGACGATCCGGCCTTTGATATGAAAAGCGTGGTGACATTCACCCTCATTCCCACGAACAGGGGAACTCATCTGCGCATGGAGCAGTCGGGTTTTCGGCCGGAACAGAAGCAGGCCTATGGTGGCGCCAAGACCGGTTGGCGGCAATTTTTCGAAAAGCTGGAGCAGGTCTTGTCACGATCTGATTGAGGCCCATCGGAGCAGCCCAATGCGAGGCCCTAAGTTTCAAATGGAATAGCACGAATACGATTCATGGAGGAATATCGATGAGTATCAAATTGACCAGTGTGCATGTGGACAATCAGGAGAAGGCTCTGCGCTTCTACACAGACGTCCGGCACGCTGATAGGCCAGACATCCAGCCGAGTTTGTGCTCCCCAAAGAGACTCTGAATTCCGTCAAGGCTTGCTTCAAAAGGAATTAACAATGAATTCGAACATGTGGATTCGGCAGGCTCACCGCTGGCTGTCGGCTGCCTTCACCGCAACCGTCATCGCCAATTTCGTCGCGATGGGGCTGGGCGAACCGTCCCCGTGGGTGGTGTACTCACCATTACCTCCGCTCTTTCTATTGATGTTTACTGGTCTATACATGTTCGCGCTGCCCTATGCCACTCAGCGGCGCCGAGCGCGACCGGCGTGCGGCCGGGAAGGCGTAAACTAGAGTATCGTGCGAAGAAGTGGGAACCGATTTTTGCGTGAAACGATGCTCATGCGCATAGACTGACAGCATCGGACGTGGGTTCGATCTCACGTCCGATGCTGTAGATCGCCCTTATTCGGACGACATGGCCCCCCTGCAGCTCCGCTGTGCGGCCCCACTTCATTCCGCCGCGAGCTCTGCCGGCTTGCCACCTGCGAAATCCAGCCCCTGATGTTCGCACAGGCGACGGTAGAGGCCGCCTCTGCGATAGAGGCTGTCGTGGTTGCCCTCCTCCACGATCCGCCCCTTCTCGAACACGAGAATCCGGTCGAGACTCCGTACGGTGGACAGTCGGTGCGCAATGACAATGGAGGTACGCCCAACCATCAACCGCTCCATTGCCTGCTGGATCTGCACCTCCAGCTCCGAGTCGAGCGCCGAGGTCGCCTCGTCCAGGATGAGGATGGGCGCGTCGGCGAGGAACGCGCGCGCGATGGCTACGCGCTGGCGCTCGCCGCCCGAGAGCTTGATCCCACGCTCGCCGACAAGCGTCGCATAGCCCTTCGGAAGGCTGGTGATGAAATCATGCGCGTTGGCAAGCCGAGCCGCGCGCTCGATGTCCTCCATGCGCGCTCCGGGCCTGGCATAGGCGATGTTCTCCGCAAGCGTGCGATGGAACAGGATCGGCTCCTGCTGGACGATTGCGATCTGCGAACGCAGGGACGCTTGGTGCATATCGGCGATATTCCGCCCATCAATGAGGATCTCGCCATTATTCACATCATAGAGGCGCTGGATCAGCTTGACGAGCGTGGTCTTGCCGGAGCCGGACGGCCCTACAAGCCCCACACGCTCGCCAGCGCGAATGGTCAACGACAGGTCCCTGTAGAGGGGCGTATCGTGGCCTGCATAATGGAAGGTGACGTGCTTGAACTCCACCTCCCCGTGCTTGATGCGGATTGCGCGAGCACTGGGACGGTCGAGCACGCCGATTTTTTCGCCCGTAATCGCAACAAGCTCCTCCATGTCGTTCACGGAACGGCGCAGATTATTGATGTGCATACCCACATCGCGCAGGTAGCCGTGGATCACGAAGTAGGTGGTCAGCACATAAGCAAGATCCCCCGGTGTGGCGCGATTGTCCCACCATAGCCAAATGGCCGTGCCGATGATGGCGACCCGGATGCCGAGCAGTGCGATGAACTGCACTGTGCCGCTATTCGTACCCCGCTGCCAGACGCGGCGGGTGCGACTCTGCCACTTGCCGACGACACGCGTGAGGCGCGCATCCTCCCGGGCCTCGGCACCGAAGGCTTTCACCACTGGATTGCAGCTCAGCGCATCCGCCAGCGTCCCGCCCATGCGCGTGTCCCAGTCGTTCGCGAGCCGCGCGGCCGGAGCCACATAGCGCGTGGCGAGCAACCCTGTCATCGCGATATAGGCCAGCGAACTCACACCGACGACGAGGCCCATGATGGGCCAGCGCAGACCAAGCACGATCATGGAGCCTGCAAGCACGGTGAGCGAGGGCAACAGCGCCAGAAGAAGCGTGTCATGCATGAGGTCGAGCGCCCACATGCCACGCGTGATCTTGCGCACGGTCGAGCCCGCGAAGCTGTTGGCATGCCAATCCGTAGAGAAGCGCTGCACGCGCGCGAAAGCGTCCTGCGCCACGCGTCCCATAATGCGTAGGGTCAGCTCCACAATGCCGTAGAACGACAGATGCCGCATCACGATCATGACGAAGCCGAGGCCTGTCATGATCGCGAAGGCGCCTAGCGCTGCGGTCAAAGCTTCCTCGCGGTTGCCGCTGCTTTCTGCAAGGGCATCCACCAGACGGCCCGCGAAAACAGGCATAAACACGTCCGCGAGGGTGGACATCATGATCGTGCCGACAACGAGCGCCACGTAGCGCGGCTCGTCCCGCCAGTGCCGGAAGGTGAATCTCAATACATCGCGGGTCGCATCCCCGCGTTTGGTCTGCTTCGTCATGGGCATGAACAGGCTGCGCCGAGACGCACCTCTCCTGAAAACGTGCACGAGCAGCACAAAAGGCTCCAACGGATGCCCGAGAGCTGCCCGATATTCGGTGAAAATGGGGATGAACTTATGCGTGCGGGATCAGATGTCCCGCGGAACCGGACCTAGCGTCCGGACGCGGGAGGAATGTTCAGCAAGCGTTTCACAGCCATGCAGCCCTCCCTCTCAAAGATAAGTCTGTTCGAACAATAGTTCAGTTGCGTCAACTTGGCAACTCCACGATTGTTTCAACCGTGCTGCAGCGAATTATGGGTTAGCGCATCGAACGCAAAAGCGGGTATCGGTTTTGCGTGGAAAGATGCTCAAAAACATAGACTTAGAGCATCGAACCCAAAAGTGGCTTCCACTTTTGGGTTCGATGCTTCCCTATAGAACAGCGCATCGGATGTGGGTTCGATTTCACACCCGATGCTGTCGTCTACGGAAAGGTCGGTTGCCGAACCGGGCTGCCCTGGACCTCATGCTAAAAGGATCGACTTCAGGATGAGTTCGGCCCCGAGAAGCAGCAGGCAAGCGAGAAACCACCGCCGGAATCTCTCCGGGCTCACCCTTAGCCTCACGATCTGTCCCAACCACATCCCGAGGAGCGCGGGCGCGATCGCCAGGGAGGATAGGGCCAAACCGTCGAAGTGGAACGCCCCACGCCATGCCAGTCCTGCGGCAAGAGCCATCGTCGATACCGTAAAGGAGAACCCTAGGCCCTGAATCAGGTCATCTTTGCTCAGCCGAAGGGCTTGAAGATAAGGAACAGCCGGGATGACAAAAACGCCTGTGCCTCCGGTAATGACGCCCGTCGTCAAACCGACCAGGGGCGACAACCACGTCTCGAAGCGGGCCGGTACAGAGAGCTGCCGAGCCGCCAGGGTAAAACCGGCATAGGCCATCAGGATCGCCCCAAGGCCCGCGGTCGTCCATTGCGTCTGTCCGCTTATCAGAACGGAGGATCCCACCAGCGTGCCGAGCGCGATCCCGAGCATCATGAGCCACAGCCGCCGGACAAGCGCGGCAAAGCTCGGACCACAGACCAATTGCCATACGTTTGTGACGAAGGACGGAATGATCAGCAGCGCCGCCGCGGCGACTGGTGACATGATTGCCCCCAGCACCCCCATGGCCACCGTCGGCAGACCCATGCCGGTTACGCCCTTGACGAAACCGGCAAGGAGAAAGGTCAGGCCGATCGCGAGAATGTGCCACACAGAAATATCGAACATGGCCCATTGGCCCATGGGTCGGCGAGCAGCGCAATGCGGATGTTTCATAGCCAGCCTTCGGCTATACCGAAGGCTGGAGTGAGGATTTATTCGATCAGCGGCTGGCGCCCAGGGCCTCCGGAGACGAAATTGTCAGGGGTAGTTCATAACCCTGAGACGCCGCGTATCTTACTCGACCGCTCGCCCGGTGGGGACGACGCCATGGTAACGAGGGCCGCGAGCGCAACCGTAAGGGGAACAAACGATACCCAGAGCACCATGTCCCAGCCGTAGGTGGTCAGCAGGCTGCCGGACGAGAACGAGCCGACCGCCATCGTGCCGAACACCAGGAAGTCGTTCAGGGACTGCACCCTCGTCCGCTCTTCGGGGCGATGGCATTCCAGCACGAGCGCCGAGGCGCCGACGAAGCCGAAGTTCCAGCCGAGCCCGAGCAGGATCAGGGTCAGCCAGAAATGCGCCACGTCCGCGCCGGTCAGTCCGATGGCGGCGGAAGCGGCGGTCAAGGCCAGGCCGGCAGCCACCACGCGGTGCGCGCCGAAGCGCGTGATTAGCCGTCCGGTAAAGAACCCTGGGGCGTACATCGCGATGATGTGCCATTGCAGGCCGACGTTGGATGTCTCCTGCGACAGCCGGCACAGGCGCATCGCCAAAGGTGCGGCCGTCATGATGAAGTTCATGAGCGTGTAGGAGACGACCCCGCAGATCACGGCGATGATGAAGCGGGGCTGCCGCACGATGGTCCCGAGCGAACGGCCGCCGGCCACCTCCGCCTCTGTCGGCATCGGAACCCGGACACCGAGCAGGACGAGGGCGGACACGGCGGCAACAATCGCTTGCGCCAGATACGTCGCCCCGAACAGGTAGGGCTGCCACAGGTCCATGGTGTAGGTCACGAGCTGTGGCCCGATCACCCCTGCGAATACCCCGCCGGCCATGACCGTGGACAGAGCTCGCGGGCGACGCGCTGCCGGGACGCAATCGGCTGCGGCGAAGCGGAACGAGAGGACGACGGCGGCATAGGCCCCGCCGAAGAACATCGCCACGCAGAACAGCCAGAACGAACCCCGCACGACCGCAAGGGAAGCCAGCAGTCCGACGAGCACACCGGATCCCGTTCCCGTCAGGAACGCGGCGCGGCGGCCGTGTCGCCGGGCGATGGCCCCGGCCGGCAGGGTGCAGGCCGCCATGCCGACCACGAAAATCGAGATCGGCAGCGTGGCCAGCGCCTTGCTGGGAGCCAGCATGTTGCCGACGATGGCGCCGGTTGCGTACACCACCGCCGAGTTGGCTCCTCCAAGCGCCTGCGCAATCGCCAGCCGCCAGACATCGGCATTCCCGGAGCGGACCGCGGATACGACCCCGGTCACGGCATTGGCGTTGATCTGTGACATGAGGTTCCTCAGGCTCCGAGCATGCCGTGCCAGCGCGCGTCGCGCGACGATGGGCGGCAATGGAGGCGGCGGTCGAGCAGTTCACCGGCCTTCATGGCCTCGCCGCTGCGCATCAGGGCCAGCAGCAGCATGTCCTCGACCATCTCGCGCTGGGCGCCGCTGCCGCCGATGCGCACGACCTCGGCCGCGACCGGCTCCAGAACACGGGCGCAGGCCGCATAATCCTCCTCCGCGAAGGAAAGTGCCGCGCGGCAGATCGCCGGCACCACCGGACCGGCGGGCAAGGCTCCCACCTCGATCAGCTCCATCAAGTTCTTAACGCGCTCCTCGACGGTGATCTTGTCGCCGGTGGCCGCTGCGATGAGTGCCATATGGACGTCGGCGAAGGCAAAGCCGGCTTTCTGGAAGTAGCTTCCCGAATAGGTGGCAGCGTCCTCCCACAGCCCCATAGGCACGGTATGGCCATAGGCCTTGAGCCGCCACAGGAAGGAGGCCGTATCGCTGACCACGTTGATCGGCATGCCGGCCGTTACCGACGGCTGGATGTAATCCGCGTAGATCGCGAGCGCCTGATCGGGATCGCCGCGCTCGAGGGCTCCGAGGGCCGAGTGCCAGGCGATGTGGCCATGCAGGATGCCGACGCGGTCGTAGCCTGGCAGCCAGTCTGCGATCAGCGCCTCCGCCTCATCGTGCGCGCCGCTCTCGTACATGGCGTGCGAGAGCGCATGGGCCGCGTTCGCATTCTTTCTCCGCAGGTCGAAGCCGCGCTGCGTGAGGGCACGGCCATGCGCGACGTTGCCGTTCTCCGCATGAGACCAGCCCCGGTAGGTCAGGAACCACCAGTCGTCGGCGTCGAAGTGCCGAGCGTGGCGCTCGCAGAGATCGACCCGCGCCTGATCGTGGTCCGCCATCCCGGAGAAGGCGAAGAGCCCGAAGGCCCCGAGAGGGAGAGAGAGGATCAGGACGTCCCGCGGCCAGATGTCCGCATGCGCGAGCGCCCGCTCCAGCGCCTTGGCGGAGTTGCCGTTGATGGCCACCGACAGGATCGCCACATGGCTGCGCTCCCGCTCGGTCCCGCGCCGGGCGACGATCTCTTCCGCCGTCGCGATCCGCGCCTTGGCCTTGGCCAGCTCGGCCCGGATGGCGTGCAGGCGGGCGCGCGCCGCATGGGCGAGCGCGAAGTCCGGATCGGCCGCGATGGCCTCGTCCAGGGCCTCCGCAGCGCCGGGCCAAGCCGAGAGGAGCAGGGCGACGCCCTCCCTGTAGCGGTCGGCCGCGCGGTCGGACATGGTCGAGAGGTGCAGGCCACGGCTGTCGCGGCGGGGCATGGCAGGTTCCTCGGACTGAGATCGGGTGCGCATCGGCGCGTGGTTGGACCGTGTATACTCGACCGCTGATCGTCCGTCTTTTGACAGGCTGCCAGATGATGTAGAATAACCGCCAATCTGGAGGCCGCTATGGCATGGGAGACCATTGAGGCGCCACCCGGCGTGGCCCCACCCCGACCGATGACCGTGCGTGCGCAGTCGATCCCGGCGCGGCACTCCTTTCCCGAGCATGCGCATCATTGGAACCAGATGGCCTACGCGATCTCCGGCGTGCTGACGGTGGCGGTCGAGGGACACTCCTTCGTGATCTCGCCGGAGCAGGCCGTCTGGTTGCCGACCGGCCTGCGCCACCGGGTCGGATCCCTGCTCGGGGCGGAGTTTCGCTCCCTCTGGATTGCCGATAAGGCCGGGCATGGCCTTCCGACGGCTCCGACCGTGTTCGGCGTCACGCCGCTCCTGAAGGAACTCATCGTCGAGGCCACCGCAATCGAAGGAGAGGAGGATCGTGACGGCTATGCCGGCCGTGTGACGGACCTGATCCTCGACCAGCTCCGGCGCGCGCAGCCCCTCCCTGGTGCGCTCGCATGGCCCCGCGCGGGATCGCCCCTGATGACGCTGTGCGAGGCGATCTACGCGGATCCCGCCGACCGCCGCGGGCCGAGGACGTGGGGCGCGGCACTCGGGATGTCGGAGCGGACGCTCGCCCGCCGCTTCGAGGCGGAGGTGGGCATGAGCCTGCGGACGTGGCGACGCCGCCTGCGGCTGTTCAAGTCGATCGAGCTCATGGGTGGCGGTCTGGATGTGACCCGCACGGCCATGGAACTCGGCTACGGCTCGACATCGGCTTTCGTCTACGCGTTCCGGACCGAGATGGGATGCAGCCCCCAGGCCTACATGCGCCGTGATCGAGCAGATCGATCAATGCGCAACCCCGATAAACTCTCTCGGCTCAATGGAGCATCGCCGCTCAATGAGGTGAACCGACGGCGATGCGGAACTTCTCTCTGCTGTTCCGCAGCACGAGGACCATGGAGAGCAGGCGGCTGAACGGGTCGCGGGACCTATTGCCGTCAGCCTTTGTAGGCGACGAGGACTGCGCCAGCGGCGATGAAAGCGACTCCGATCCAGTTGGGCAGCAAGAGCCGCTCGCCCAGGAAGGCGGCGCCAAAGACGGCAACCAGAACGACACTCAGTTTGTCCAATGGAGCCACGCGCGCGGCATCGCCGAGCTTGAGAGCGCGGAAATAGCAGATCCACGATGCTCCGGTCGCCAGCCCGGAGAGCACAAGGAAGAGATAGCTGCGGCCCGACACCGATCCGAGCGGCTGCCACTGCCCCGTTCCGATCAGGATTGCCGCGAGAACACAGAGGATCACGCATGTGCGGATGAAGGTCGCAAAATCGGAATTGACGCTCTCGATCCCGATCTTGGCGAAGACGGCAGTCAGTGCTGCGAAGGCCGCCGAGAGCAGCGCCCAGAACTGCCATGACAGAAAGATCGGTCTCATGATGCAACCTCGTACGGGTGAACGGCGGATCCTGTATTGCTTGGCATTCGCTTTTCTGGGACCCACGAATTGGCCTCATAGCTCACCGCGCACGATGAGGACCATGACGTATGAATGAGAAACGTGGAGGAGATTAGAAACACTTCAATTAAAGGCAGTTTAGAGACCTTCTAAGTGGATGATTTCATTGGCTTATTCCTTGACATTCATAACGTCATCGGCTGTCCTGAAACAGACACCGTGCCCATCACGGACCTGATGCCCGTCAATGCGAGAGAGCCCATGGACAGGAATGAACATGCGCCCCGGCCGAAAATCACAGACGTCTGCACGGATCAGGCTGAGATCCTTGCTCTCACAATCACGCGCTTTATCGCGGCCGGCTACATGACACAAGATGTTGCCTGCTGGGACGCGGGCCATCAATGCGCCGAAGACGCTCTCGGCTATGTGGATGGCCCGCGGCTCGTTGCTGCGATGGCGGGCGTTGTTCGGGCACTGCGTGCCGAATGGCAACGGCCCTGGCAATTCATGCCTGCAAGCTGTTGTCGCATCACTCAGGACGAGATGAGCCTCCTGAGAGCTCTCGCTCAGGCCAGGGGCCCCGTTCCAGCTCCTCCTGCACCCACGACGGAGGACCTTGCGAAACAGGCCGATGCTCCACGTTTGGCGGCTGCCTTGAAGGCTGCTGCCGGAACTCTCGCGAGCCTTGGACCGCCGCTGGCGCCACCTGTCTCTCGGCGAACCATGCCGACCATTCTGCACTGAACGACGCCCATTGCGATGCTCCCTTCTTGGAAGCAGCGCATCGTTCTTGCGAGAACCGGGTCCACCTGTCCGCACGATGGGCTGGGTGACGATCGTCTGACTACAATGGGTATGCGGACATCGCCCACAGTGCCCTCAGCCGGACCCTGGTTCCCTAAGAACGGCGCAGATAGGCATCGACCATGAGCGTACCGGTCGATGCGCGTTCCACATGGATACCGACGCCGTAGGCCGTCTCGATGGCTTCTCCGGACAGGACCTCGTCCGGAGGGCCGTCAGCCGCGATCTGACCGGCCTTCAGCAGCATGAAGCGTTTGGCGAAGCGGCTGGCAAGACCAAGATCATGCAATGCGACCAGCGTCACGATGCCCCGGCTTTCCGTCACTCGCTGCACGAGTTCCATCACCTCGAGCTGCCGCCTCAGATCGAGCGCGCTCGTAGGCTCGTCGAGCAGCAGAATCTGCGGATCCTGCACCAAGGCTTGAGCCACTCCGGCCAGCTGTTGCTGCCCACCCGACAGGTCCGTCACCGGCCGGTCGGACAGCATTCCGATTCCGAGTTGATCGAGAACCTCCTCGACGCGCATGAGATCGGAGGCGGACGCACGCCCTCCCCGACCGCTCTTACGGGCGAGAAGCACCACGTCGAAGACGCTGAGCGCAGCCCGCATGCCCACATGCTGAGACAGGAAGAATACGGCCTCGTGGCGCCCGGCACTGCTGAGGCGAAGTAGATCAATGTCGTCCAGGACGATCGAACCCGTCCGGGGCTTGAGCAAGCCGGCAATCAGGCGAAACAGGGATGACTTGCCAACCCCGTTCGGTCCGACGACGGCTGTGATCTCGCCCCTGCGGATATCCGCTGCCTCGATGGATTCAAACAGGGGCAGATGCCGGTAGCCGAAGCTCAAGTCTCTGATTGTCAGACTCATCGCCAGCTCTCCCGACGCACGGACAGGATCAGGCTCAGGAAGAACGGCACGCCTACCAGTGCCGTGATGATGCCGATAGGATAGATCACACCAGGCGTAATGCCCTTGGACAGCGTTGAGGCGACCGAGAGGATGATGGCCCCAGACGCGGCGGAAACAGGCAGGAAGTAGCGCTGGTCTTCTCCCACGAGCATCCGGGCGATGTGAGGCCCGACAAGGCCGATGAAGCCGATGGTTCCTACGAAGGCCACAGCCGTCGAGGCCAGGATAGAGATGCAGGCGAGCATTTCGAGCCGCAGACGCGCGACGGGGACACCCAGGCTCGAGGCCCGCTCGTCTCCCATGGTCAGTGCCGTGAGCATCCAGCTGCGTTTCATGCAGATCGGAATCACGAGCGCCAGGAGGACGATGCAGACGGCGATCTTGGTCCAGGTTGCGCGGGCGAGGCTGCCCATCATCCAGAATATGATCTGCTGGAGCTGCGTTTCGGAGGATTGATACTGAATGAAGGCGAGGAGCGCGTTGAAGGTGAAGAACATCGCGATTCCCACCAGGACGAACGTTTCGATCGTAACGCCACGCATGCGCGTAAAGAGAAACAGGATCACAGAGGTCGCAAGAGCGAACAGGAAGGCGTTTGCGGTCACCAAAAAAGCACCTGCAAAGGGAACGAGGCTGACGCCAACCGCAATGGCTAGCGCCGCCCCGAAGCTGGCCGCCGACGAGATGCCGAGAGTGAACGGATCTGCGAGAGGATTGTTCAGGATCGTCTGCATCTGGGCTCCCGCTATGCCCAGCATGGCACCGACAAGGATCGCCATGATGGCCACCGGCAGGCGCACGTTCCACACGATGACGTCGAGCTTGTCCCCATAGGAGCCGGGATCGAGGATCGTGCCCGCGACTTCCCTCAGCGAGAAATTGCCCGGGCCGACGGACACATCGATGATCAGTGCCAAGGCCAGGAGAGCGATGGCTCCTGCCACATAGGCCAAGCGTTGCAGCGTGCGGCGATGATAGCGCGCCCCTGCTCCCGTGCCGACGCTCAACTCAATCATGAGAAATGCTCTTTTCAAAAGAAGACGGTGTGGGTCCGTGGCCCCACACCGTCAGTGCTACTTCAGCTCGGTCCAGAAAATTCCAGTCAGCGGAATCGGCAGGAACTTGTCGTGCAGCTCCTGGAACGTCGCCTGGGGATCGAGATTCTCGAATTTGTCCGGATGGATCCACTTCGCCAGAGCCTGGATGGCGACGAAGTGGTACGGGCTCTGATAGAATTGATGGTAAATCGCCATCACCTTCTTGCTCTTCACGGCGGAAAGCTCGGCAAAGCCCGGACGCTGAACGAGACCTCGGATCTGCTCCTGAGCCTTCTGGGGTTGGGCCTCATAACCAAGCCAGACGGCCTTGTTGCCGGGATTGGACTTCGACCAGTTCGCACCGGTCATCAGCAGATAGGTCGGGTCCTCGACGATGATCTTCTCCGGATTGACTATGCCGCTTGCGCCGGAGAAGAATTTGGAACCCCAGTTCAGGCCGCCCGCTTCCGAGACGAATTCGCCGAAATTGAAATTACCGAAGGAGCGGCAGCAGGTGTCCGGCTCCAGGCCTGCGGCCTGCTCGGCGAAGACGAGAGGTCGCTCGTTCTGCTTCAGGCGGTTCGTGACGTTGTAGATGCGGCGCATCTGCTGAGTGTAGTAATCGACGAATTCCTGTGCCTGATCCTGGCGGTCAAAGACACGGCCCAGGAGCAGCATACTGGGAACGGCATTCTGTGTCGGCCGTTCGCGGAAGTCGATGAAGATGGTCGGAATGCCAGCCTTCTCAAGATTGTCGAGAATGCCCGTCTCCTTGGCCTTATCGTAGAAGCCGAGTGACAGGACGATGAGATCGGCATCAAGCGCGACCGCCTTTTCGACGCTGAAATCGCTGGACGCGAGGGCACTGACGAGGGTCACGCTCTTCGCATCCGGCACATTCGCCAGATACTGGTTCCAGGTATCGGGATCGAATTTCGGAAGATCGTCGCCGATGGCCGCCAGCTGCGCGAAGGGATGTTCCTTATTGAGCACGACCGTTGCGTAGAACAAGCGTCCTTCGCCGAGAATCGCGCGCTGAACTCCCTTCTTCACCGTGACCGTGCGACCTGCCAGGTCGGTTACTTTGATCATCGTATCGGCGGCCCGACCGGGGCTTGCCAGCCCCAAGGTCAGTAACACGAGTGCTACGGCCAGGATCGCATGCTGGATGAGTCTGGACGGGAATGCGTGTGGCATCTGTGTGTATCCTCAATCGAAGGGTTCAAGGCCCTTGGTTGAATGAAATCCCGAGGCCCGCGTTACTGCATCGGGTGTGGAATCGACCCCGCTTCCGATGCTGTCAGTCTATGGTCTCGAGCATCTTTTCACGCAAAACCGGTTCCCACTTTTGCGTTCGAAGCTCTCCTTGCTTGAGCATCTTTCCACGCAAAACCGGTTCCCACTTTTGCGTTCGAAGCTCTAGCTTCAGGGTTTGCGGGCCTGGATCGCATAGCGGTCCTGGCTTGCCCGTTCGAGTTGTTGGCGCAGGGGCATGTTACGCCACTGGCCACGATGGATCGTCGACAGGTTCCGGTCGATGACCACATCCCGGAACCCCGTCGCCTGCAGGAGATCGACAATCCGATCCGCGCGAGCCCCTGCCGAAAAGTAAACCTGCCTGAGGATACGGTTGTGCGTTTCCATATCCATTCCGGGCCGCGAGGGACCCGGCGAAATCTTGGCCACCAGCTTGGCAATGGAACGCAGAGCACGAGCTTTGAAGGTTCTCGGCGCACCCGTATCAGCATCGACGATGAGAAGGGTTCCACCCGGCTTCAAGACGCGGAACCATTCCGCGAAGGCCTCCGGCGGATTGACGAGGGTCCAGACCAGGTGGCGTGTTACCACCGCGTCATATGCTTCATCCGCCTCCAAGGTCTGCTCGGCGTCGCCGGCGATGAAGCGGATCCTTGCCTTGCGCTGACCTGCCTTGGCGCGGGCCCTGGCCAGCATGGCGTCGGAAAAGTCGAGGCCGGTCACCTCAAAGCCGAGATCGTGAAGAAGGTGCGAGATCACGCCCGTGCCACTGGCAAGGTCCAGAACGGGCCTGCCCGCTCCTTCACCGAGATGCCGCCGGAACAGCGCAAGCCAGCCGTTGCGCTCCTCTTCGTTGAAGATCTCATGCCCGGGCGAGAGATCGAACGTTTCCGAGCGCCTGCTCCAATAGTCACGGATATCGTCCTTGAGGGACCAATTGAGAGAGGCTTTGTCCATCGAAAGGTTCTATGTCGCGTTTGCGTATGCAGTTACGTAACAGGCCCTCCCAAAGATGTCACTATGTAAATCGAAATTTATACATTGCGATACTGGATTATAATTATTCTAATTACAGCTTTGTCTCACTTTAGAGCCGTTCTATTGTGCAAACCTAAGTATTTGCGCGCCACACGGGATCTGCTCTCGAACCAGCTGCGACATGGAACTAAGCATCCGTCTTGCGACCAAGGTTCATTTCACAGCCGACCTCCCAGAGATGACGCGCCTGGCTCGACAGCAGGCGGGAATTTCATGAGCCTGCTTGCACAGGGGGAACCGGGGGGTGCATACCGGTCGTATCACCGCCCGAGCAGGACCTGGAGGCACCCGTGGCTGAGAGAGACATGCGCTCCCGCCTGCATGGCTGAGGAGTGTCGTCATGAACGACCTCCAACGAGAATACCAAGCCTGATCGAAGCTGGTCGGCATCTTGCGGCAGGCGAGCCGCGCATTGCCGAGCAACTCGCCCCGATCCGTCAGAAAGGCCAAGCTTTAGGAGCAGGCACATGGACACATGTCGTATCCTGCGCCATGCCGGTAACATGCATGAATCCATGCGCCACCAGACGGGAGCCTGCCTGGAGGAGCGCATCGGTTGATCGGACCCGAAGGGCTGCTCGATGCGCTCATGGCGCGAATACAGGAAGGAAACAGGACCGGGTACGGTCATCCTGACACGAGAGCGTCGAAGCGGAAGAGGACGCCACCTCCCACGTCAAACTCCTTTCCTCATGTCAGGCCCATATGGCCTTGGAGCGCAATCCGCAGGGACCGTATCCCATTGCTATGCTTGCGCTTACCCATCCAGTCCGCTCCTGTTCCGACACTCGAAGGAGCTATCGCAGACCAAAATGCTCAGGGTCCGGCTTGCTGAACCGACCGCCGGCCCTAGAACCTGCGGTTAACTTTACCCTGAATTACGGCAGCGATGCCTCAGGTCGAGTAACTGAAGGACAGGTCGTCATAGGCCTGAACCGGATCTACCGACGAGGTTGACCTATTCGCACTGGAGGCTATCGCCCAGATGACGATGGATCAGGTCCAAGGATCTCAGCCCACCTCCACTCCCCTCGAGCGGGACGCCCGCCTGGTGTCCACCGATCACAGGGTTGCGCCGAGTGAGATCGCGATTGGCGTCGTCATCGGCCGAGCCGCGGAATATTTCGACTTTTTTGTTTTCGCGATTGCTTCCGTGGTGGTGTTTCCCAAGGTGTTCTTTCCCTTTGCGGAACCCGTGACGGCGACGCTCTACGCCTTTGCCATGTTCTCGCTGGCTTTTATCGCCCGGCCAATCGGTTCGATCATCTTCACCGCGGTCGACCGCCGGTACGGCCGTGGCGTTAAACTCACCATCGCGCTCTTCCTGCTCGGCTTCTCCACCATGGCGATCTCCTTCCTGCCCGGCTACGCGCAGATTGGGGCCTGGTCCCTGTACCTCCTCGGCATTCTCCGGATCGGCCAAGGACTCGCGCAGGGCGGTGCTTGGGACGGCCTCGCTTCGCTTCTCGCGCTCAATGCGCCCGTTGAGCGACGCGGCTTCTACACGTCCATCCCACAACTCGGCGCCCCGCTGGGTTTCATGGTCGCCAGCACGCTGTTCTCGTTCTTCATGCTCAACCTGACAGAGGCCGATTTTCTGGATTGGGGCTGGCGCTATCCCTTCTTCTGCGCGTTCACCATCAACGTCGTGGCCATATTCGCGCGGCTGCGGCTGGTGGCCACTGAAGAGTTTTCACGCCTTCTCGAACAGCGGCGGCTCGACCCCTCGCCCATCATTCCACTGTTCCGGACCCACGCGCGCGTCCTTGTTGTCGGCGCATTGATCCCATTGGCGAGCTTTGCCCTGTTTCACCTCGTCACGGTGTTTCCCATCAGCTGGATCACGCTGTTCACCCAACGTTCGGCAGGCGAGTTTCTGATGGTTCAATGCTCCGGCGCCTTTATCTGCGCTGGCGCGGTTGTGGCCTCGGGCCTCATCGCCGACCAGATCGGCCGCCGGAGGCTCCTTCTGATCTCGGCCGGCCTCATCGCTGTCTTCGCCATCTGCAGCATCATCGCTCCCCTGGTGGTCGAGGAGAATGCGATCGGACAGACGATCTACGTCAATGCGGGTTTCACTCTGCTCGGCCTGTCCTACGGACAATCCTCCGGCGCGGTAACGTCGCAACTTGGTCGACGCTACCGCTACACTGGCGCAGCGCTCACCAACGACCTCGCCTGGCTGCTCGGGGCAGGCTTTGCACCACTGATCGTTTTGTTCCTGTCAGCCCGTTACGGACTTGCCTGCGTGGGTCTGTATCTGCTGTCGGGGGCAGTCACGACCCTCGTGGCGCTTAGCCTGTCTCGCTCAGAAATCCGGCAGGTTTGAACCATGCGGAAGTCGTTGCATCCATTTCGTAACAACGCGTCTCACCATCCAGGCGGATCCCTGAAGCGTAAAGTCCTAAGAGGCTTGGTTCTCCTCACCACTTCGGCGCTGCTCGCCGGCTGCAACATGGTTGTCATGAATCCGTCTGGCGACGTCGCGGTCCAGCAGCGCAATCTCATCATTGCATCGACTGCCTTGATGTTGCTCGTCATCCTGCCGGTGATCGCGCTGACCTTCATCTTCGCCTGGCGCTATCGGGCATCGAACCCCGACTCGACCTACGATCCCGATTTTCACCACTCGACCCAGCTCGAGGTGATCATCTGGACAGTGCCCCTGCTCATCATCATTGCATTGGGGGCCATGGCTTGGATCGGCACGCACACGCTCGATCCCTTCAGACCGCTCACCCGGCTCGCACCCAACAAGCCTGTACCTGCCGACGTGAAACCCCTGACGGTCCAGGTCGTCGCGCTCGACTGGAAATGGCTGTTCATTTATCCCGAATTCGGGATCGCGAGCCTGAACGAGATGGCAGCACCGGCGAACGTGCCGGTCACGTTCAAGATCACGTCCTCGTCCGTATGGAATACGTTCTACGTTCCCGCTCTGGCAGGCATGATCTATGCCATGCCAGGCATGGAAACGAATCTCCACGCCGTCATGAACCACGAGGGCGAGTTCAGCGGACAATCCGCCCATTATAGCGGATCGGGCTTCTCCCGCATGAATTTCGGCTACCTCAGCCTCAGCCAGCACGGCTTCGAGGATTGGGTCGCGAAGGTGAGGTCGACTGGTACTCCCCTCGACCGCGAGGCCTATCTTAAGCTCGAAAAGCCGAGCGAAGCGGAGCCGGTCCGCTATTTCGCGTCGGTGGAGAACGGCCTCTATGATGCCGTTCTCGGCTTATGCGTCAGGCCGGGTCAGATGTGCGTCACCGAAATGCACCACATCGACAGGACGGGTGGCGCAGCCGACGAGAGCGAAGCGAACCGAGCGCGTCTCGACTATGACAACCGCCGCCTGGAAAGTGGCGACGAACCATCCGGAGCGACGTTTCCCGCCTCGGGCCGCCCGCCCCAGGGCTCGGTCCAGCCGCAGGGCATGATGCCACGGGATCAAGATTTGACTCGCGGCGGCGTCAACACTCCCAAGACCGAACCCGACCAGGGACAGGGCAACGCCCTCCCGGGCGCGAACAGGGAGCCTGCGCCCGCCCAGTTGAACAACCGGCCGACCGATAGCCACGAGCACTGATTGGAACGAGCATCCGCATGTTCTCGAACCTCGATCTCAAACAATTCATCTTCGGGCGCCTGACGCTCGAAGCCATTCCCTACCATGAGCCCATCCTGCTCGGGACCTTCGCTGTCGTGGCCCTGGGCGGATTAGTTCTTATCGGAGCCATCACGTGGTATGGCAAGTGGGGCTATCTGTGGCGCGAATGGTTCACGAGCGTCGATCACAAGAAGATCGGCATCATGTACGTCATCCTCGCCATCGTGATGCTGCTGCGCGGTTTCGCCGACGCGGTCATGATGATCACCCAGAAGGCACTTTCGGTCGGCGCAAACGAGGGCTACCTGCCGCCGCACCATTACGATCAGGTCTTCAGCGCCCACGGCATGATCATGATCTTCTTCATGGCCATGCCGTTCGTCACCGGCATCATGAACTACATCATGCCGCTGCAGATCGGCGCACGGGACGTCGCCTTTCCGTTTCTGAACAATTTCAGCTTCTGGATGACGGCGGGTGGCGCAGCGCTCACCATGCTGTCCTTGTTCGTCGGTGAATTCTCGCGGGCCACCTGGCTCGCCTATCCCCCATTGTCAGGGGCGGCATACAGCCCCGGGGTCGGCGTCGACTACTACATCTGGGGACTTCAGATCGCAGGCGTCGGCACGACGCTGTCGGGCATCAACCTGATCGCCACGATCGTCAAGATGCGTGCCCCGGGCATGACGATGATGAAGCTGCCTGTCTTCTGCTGGACGACGCTCGCCAGTAACGCCATCATCGTGACGATCTTCCCGGTTCTCACCGTGACCTTGGTGCTCCTGTCGCTCGACCGCTACGTCGGAACGCATTTCTTCACGAACGATTACGGCGGAAACCCGATGCTGTACATGAACCTCATCTGGATCTGGGGTCATCCGGAGGTTTACGTTCTCGTTCTGCCCGCCTTCGGCATCTTCTCGGAAGTCACATCGACCTTCTGCAGCAAGCGGCTGTTCGGCTACACGTCGATGGTCTACGCCACGATGGTGATTGCCCTCGTGTCCTGGCTCGTCTGGCTGCACCATTTCTTCACCATGGGAGCAGGCCCTAACGTCAACGCCTTTTTCGGCATCGCGACGATGATCATCTCGATCCCAACGGGCGCGAAAGTGTTCAACTGGCTGTTCACCATGTACCGAGGAAAGATCCGGTTCGAGACTCCTTTCATCTGGGTGGTGGGCTTCATCCCGACCTTCGTGATCGGTGGGCTGACCGGCGTGCTGCTCGCGGTGCCGCCCGCCGACTTCGTGGTGCACAACAGCCTGTTCCTGGTCGCCCACTTCCACAACGTCATCATCGGCGGCGTGGTGTTTGGGCTCCTGGCAGGCGTCCAGTACTGGTTTCCCAAGGCGTTCGGCTACAAGCTCGACCCGTTCTGGGGCAAGGCGTCGTTCTGGTGCTGGCTGGTCGGCTTCTGGACCGTATTCGCACCGCTCTACATCCTGGGCCTCATGGGCGTGACACGCAGGACGCAGCATTTCGAGGACCCGGCCGTGCAGCCGTACCTGACGATCGCCGCAATCGGCGTCTTCATCATCATGGCCGGCATCGTGGCGTTCCTGATCCAGCTCTTCGTCAGCTATCTCAGACGCGAGCAGCTACGCGATCTGACAGGCGACCCGTGGGACGGGCGAACCCTCGAATGGTCGACATCCTCTCCGCCCCCACCCTATAACTTCGCGTTCACGCCGGTGGTCCACGACCTCGATGCGTGGTGGGACATGAAGAAACGCGGCTACGACCATCCATTGGAGGGCTTCAAGCCGATCCACATGCCCAAGAACACCGGCGCAGGGGTTATCCTGGCCGGGCTCAGCACCGTGCTCGGCTTCGCTCTGATCTGGTACATCTGGTGGCTCGCAGCCCTGTCTTTCGTGGCTCTCATCGCGACCGCCATCATCCATACATTCAATTACAACCGGGACTATTACGTCCCGGCGGAGGACGTCGTCCGGCTCGAAAGCCGAAGAATGGCGCAGCTCGCAGGAGAGGCCTGAGCCGATGCATGAAATGACTCCACCACCCGGCACTACGGCACCGGTCTTCTACCAGCACGAGGAGCACGCCCACGGCGAGGGAGGCACGCTGTTCGGATTCTGGATCTACCTGATGGGCGACAGCCTCATTTTCGCGGTCCTGTTCGCCACGTTCGGCGTGCTCGGCCGCAATTATGCGGCGGGCCCGTCGGGAGCGGATCTGTTCGACCTTCGGCTTGTCGCCGTCAATACGAGCCTCCTTCTCCTTTCATCGATTACCTACGGCTTCGCCATGCTGGAGATGGACAAGGAGCGCGTTGCCAAAACCCTCGCCTGGCTCGCGGTAACCGGTCTGCTCGGTGCAGCCTTTCTCGGAATCGAGCTTTATGAATTCGCACATTTGATCAGCGAGGGCGCTACCCCTCAACGCAGCGCCTTTCTTTCCTCCTTCTTTACGCTCGTGGGGACGCATGGCCTGCACGTCACGTTCGGCATCGTCTGGCTCGTGACGCTGATGGTTCAGGTGCGCCAGCGCGGTCTCGTCGCGGAGAACCAGCGTCGGCTCATGTGCCTGTCCATGTTCTGGCACTTCCTCGACGTGGTCTGGATCGGCGTATTCACCTTCGTTTACCTGATGGGGTCCATGCAATGAGTGAGGTTGCTGCGTCCGGGATCGGTCCGAATCAAGGTCGGAGTGAGGCGCATGGGGAGCATCACCCTCATGGCGCGCAGGGCACGTTCAGGAGCTACATGACCGGCTTTATCCTGTCGGTCATCCTCACCGCCATACCGTTCTGGCTCGTCATGGGCAATGTCCTGAACGATACGCGCATGACCGGCATCGTCATCATGGCGCTGGCGGCGGTACAGATCATTGTTCATATGATCTACTTCCTGCATATGAATACCAAGTCAGAGGGCGGCTGGACCTTCCTGGCCCTGCTGTTTACGCTCATTCTTGTTGTTATCACGCTGGTTGGCTCGATATGGGTCATGTACCACCTGGACCAGAACATGATGCCGATGACGCCGCACGAGGCGTTGCAAAAGCCCTGACTGCCAAAAGCATCGCTGCGCTGGCCGCATTCGACATCGCAGCGATTCTGCTCGTGGTCGCCCTCGCCTCGCTCGCCGTCTGGCAGGTCCATCGCCGCGCCTATAAGCTCGACCTGATCGCGCGCGTGGAGACGCGGGTTCACGCAGCCCCAACCCCTGCGCCAGGGCCGGAAGACTGGGCAGGCATATCGGCTGGCACGGACGAGTACCGCCGCGTAATGATGACGGGGACCTGGGTTGATGATCGCTCGACGCTCGTCCAAGCCGTGACGGATCTGGGTGGTGGATATTGGGTCATGACGCCTTTAGCCCGCGATGACGGGACGACAATCCTCATCAACCGAGGCTTCGTGCCAGCGACCGAACGCGATCCGGCCACGTGGCGACCTCAGGACCCGGGACCCGTCACCATAGTGGGCCTCCTGCGCATGTCCGAGCCAGGTGGTGCCTTTTTGCGGGCAAACGACCCGACTTCGGATCGCTGGTTTTCCCGCGACGTGGCGGCGATCGCCGCGTCGCACCGCTTAGCGAAGGTCGCACCCTACTTCATCGATGCCGAACGCACCCCCGGCAAAAGCGGCTTGCCCGTCGCAGGGCTGACGGTGATCGCCTTTTCGAACAATCACCTCGTCTATGCACTCACCTGGGGCGTTTTGGCGATGATGGCCGCAGCCGGGGCAGCCTTCGTCAACGTGGAGCGGCTGCATCCTGGATGGCTCGGACCGCGCGAGCCAACGTAATGGCCTCATTTGTCCCGCTCCGTTGTGACTGCGCTCAGTGCCGGCCCGCAAGGTCGTTGCGGCCTGGCACACCGGACGTGGCAGGCGAAATCCGTCTTGTGAAACAGGGCTTCGGTTTGCCGGCCTGAATGGGCCGCTCGACTGGGTTCGCTCTGCCCCTCTCAAGTCCATACAACAGAGCCCTCATAGACGAGCCTCAAGACAGGCTATGATTTCATGGCCAGCGGCACCATAGTCTTACAGTGATGCAGTTCGACTAGCTTCTGCACGAGCCATTCCCGCTGTCTCGTTTGGCGCACATCGAGTTGTTTGAGGAAGCGCAGCTTAAGAACCTCCGGGCCCGCCCAATCCAGCAAACATTGTCGATTCGTCTCGAAACTCGCCTCGATGGCGGCGAGAATCGCCAAGACATCATCGATTTGGCGGGCAATGTCGCTTTCGCGGGCCTGATCATGATCGTTATCCGGAGTCCTGCTCCAGATATCGGCACTGCTTGAAACGGTAATCGTCATAGTGAATCCCTTTCAGGATAGGTTCAGCATGATGTTATGCCTCACTCATGCCATCCAGGGATTCACCCCCGAAGCAAGGAACGGGCAGAGTGGGGCGAGGCGCATAGGAGCCTCCGGCTTCGAACGCGAGGGACGCTCACGTAGCAGGCACCGCCGCCAATAGCCGGCCTGACCCGCAAGCGCATCGGGCTGTTCAAGCTAGAGGCGGACCTGTCGGGGGCGCGGTGTGGAGATGATGGAGAGAGAGAGTGGCGGAATACGGATCGGAACGGCTCCGAAAAGCTTGAGCGAGGCTTGGAGTAAAGTCGGTGGGCTCACCCACGTGGACCGGTCGGACAAGATCATCACAATCGTTGAAGCAGCTGGCTCTCCCCTGCTCCTCCATCACATCGTCGAGGTCGTGATCCTGATCCGGTAGCAGGGCGAAGAGATTAGCATCAAGGCGAGACGCCGAGCCGTCCGAAGTTCGGATGAGCCATACAGCAAATAGACCTGCCACAAGCAGCACGACGAGAAGAAATCGAACTGCGAGTGCGGGGAACCGTCCGGGGCCCAAAGCTCAACATCCTCAAGGAACTGTACTTATCAGATCACCCGGATTATGGCGAAAGCAGGTCCCGGCCTTCGCAGGATCAGGAGCATTTGGTTCGCGCTGGCTGCTCCTTGGAGCTAGAGCAGCGCATCGTTTGAGCGGCCCCGAAGGGCCAAGTCCGCACGATGCGCTAGCACTTGCGATCTGAGCCGTTACCGGGTTGGCCGTCCGCCGTTTTCCCGCGCTCTCCTCCATTCGATGAAATCCTTGTAGAGATCCTCGTAATGGCCCCATGAGATTGGAAGAGAACAGTTGCCCTCCGAGGTGGCGAATGTCTCGAAAGCGCGCTGCTCGTCCGTTCGCTGGATCCTGAGCTCCAATAAGTCCTGCACTGGCTTGAAGCGCAACCAGCCGGGAACTCCCGCTTCCCGGATATCCTTCCAACGCGGAGGATGGCCGAGCCGATCGAGTTCGTAGGAATGAGCGTCGATCGCTTGCGCTAAGCGCACCAGGCGCCGGTAGCGAGAACTTCCCTCGGGCCAGTTGCGGACAGCGAGGACGCGGCTGACCGCCGCAGTCGCAACCTGCTCATCTGCCTCGACCAGATGCGGATAATCATCACTGGTGAAACGGGCCGGAGGATAGTCGGGTGCGAGCGATCCAGCCGGAAGGGGGAGCAAATGGAACTGCCCCTCGGATGGAAAGGCGAGCACTTCGCTCGAAGGACTCGAGGCGAGCAGGATCGCGGCCTGGATCTCGCCCGAGACCAAGCGCTGCTGAGCCGTGCGCTGATCGTCCGTCGTGAACTCCGGCCTGATCCCGAGACTTTGGAAGATGCGGCGCGCCGTCAGGTGAGTACCGGTACCCACCCGGTCGATGTTGACCTTGCGCCCTTCCAGTTGCCCAATCTCCGTAATGCCGCGGGGGGCCAGGACATGAAGCTCCTTGCTGGGGACCTGAAAGATATAGCGCAGTTCGTCCTTGGCGCTGCCCTGCAGGGACTCCGGCAGAGACCTGAGAGCATCTGTCTGCACGATCGCGACATCGGCCTCAGGCCTGTTGATCAGCTTCAAGAGGTCCTCGACCGGCCCCTGGCTGGCTATCGCTTGGAGCTGCGGATCGTCGCCGTCGAGGATCGTGGCCAAGTCGGCAATAGTGCGCGAATATGCGCTGTTCTCCTCACCTGATACGATGCGAATAGGCGGCATAACGCGGGCCCTCTCGGAGCCTCGCCGCGAGGGAGCTTTCGGCGGCAGCGGGACAGGCCCTAATGAGGCACCTCTCGCTCGCCTAATTCCGTTTTCAGTCTCGGGCGGCTCGCTGGAGCAGCCTCCCAGGCAGAGATAGAAAGCCGCAACGGCAAGTACGCAGACCGAACGCAACACGACAGTGCCCCCAAAGGTCCCCAGCCCTGTCTCAGCTTCCACTGGAAGGTTGATACGCAGGTGCGGCGGCGTCCATCACAATGAAGTGGGCGGCCAGCTTTCCCTTATGTTATGGTTAATGTCTGGGACGGTTCTGCCAGGCAGGAAACGCTGCTCCGGATCCAAGGTCAGATCGTAGCGAAATCGATCCGCACGGTTGTTTCCTGATCGACGTAGGCGGTCTGCAACGCGTCTACGTCCATATCGATCTCGCCTGCCCGATCCGTGATGTCCACCGTCGCATCCTGGTCGGCAACAGCGTCCTGGTCGACGTCGATCTCGACCTTGACGACATAGCGCTCCTCCAGGTCGTCCTCGATGTCGATGTCGATGTCGACATCCTGGTTCATCTCAAGGCTCTGATCGATGCTTACGTCTCCACCCCTGTGCCCGTCGCTAAGGTGGATGTCCAGGGTCGTGTTCTGCTCGACCGCAATCCTATCCTTCAGGAAGAGATCGACATAGAGGACATCGTCCACGTCGAAAATCCTCAGATCGATATCGACGCTTTGATCGATCCGCATGTCTTGATCGACCGTCACGAAGAAGCGTCCTTCACCGTCGATATCGATATCAATATCGGCGTCCTGATCCATCAGAAGATCCTGGTCGATATGAAGGCGAGCGACGACCTTTCCCACATAGCCCTGGACGATGACGTGCGCGTCCTGATCCACCTCGGCTACCTGCGTTACGCTGATGGTGTGGGCATCGTCGTGCTCGGCGGCATCGCCGGCGGGCGTGCTCGGGCCGACCGGCTCTCGGTTGATGGTATGGGCGTCATCGTCTCCATCCCGCTCATGCCCATCCCGTTCGTGCTCTTCCTGCGCATTCCCTCGTGGCAAATGGCCGCCAGCTCCCCTGTCGCCGGATGTTGCGATCGGCTTGGGCAGCTCAATAGTCGGGGTCCCGCCGCTGGTCTCAACCTGAGCGTGCTCTGCTTCTCCCCTTTCAAGAGCGGAGACGTGCAGTGGCGCGGATGAATGGGGGGCCGCTTTGATCGGCATCGATGCGCGCCCGCCGGCATCGTCCTCGTGGTGAGGAGACAGATCGGCCAACGGGTGCGCTGCCGTAGCGACAGTAGAAGGCGAACCAGTCTCCTCCATGATGGGAGCGCCATCGAAATCCGCCTCCAGCAGAACGTCGTCATCCAGATAAGGCTGGATGAAGGGCAGCAGATCCCGAATACCTTTGTCCGCAGGAAGCATCCGATCCTCCCCATGCTCGGAGGCACGTGGTCCTATGATGAGCTTGTCCGCTTCGTATTCTAGAGACCTGTTCCGGTGAGCCGGGCTAATTCTTTCAGATGAGGAACCGCAGAACTGGGAGGATGGAAGGCTTTCGAACCCCGATTATTCAACACTGGATGCATCAAGTAAGCCAGTTGGTTCGCACTGGCGATCCTCGAGCGCTCACTCGTTTTCGGCGCGCCGATTCCGGCACTCGGCTGAGGGCCGCAAGGTGCTACGCAGGCAGGGGCCGAACACGGCAATAGCGCTTTCGGGACGGGCGTAGAGTTTCCTGCTGCCATGCCCCAGATCCGGAACCTCAACCAGGGACCAGCCAAACGCCAGTCCTCTCGCCGCTGCGCTGGCCTTGGCGGCCTCATAGGCCGCATGACCGCGTTCGTACCGGGTCGCTCCCTGACGCTCAGCGCCCGGGCTCTTATCGAGACCTGTCCGGTTGGTATCTTGGCCCGACAGGAGAACCACGATGGGCGAGGCAAGATAGTGCTGACGGTCAGCGTCGCTGACGATCGTCAGACCGCCAAAGCCATAAGGGTATTTGCGCTCCCACATGGGCATAACATAGCTGCCGGGATTGGCCAGCACGATCCGGAGCGCCCCGTTCGGAAAGAACGCCGCAAACCGTCCGAGGAACTGCGCCCCGGCCGAATGGCCGATCAGAGAATACGGCATGTCCGGCCTCCCCTCCCCGACGCGCAGCGCATCAATGAGCTCCAACACGAGATGTCCCGTGCGCCTCTCCTTTGGTTTGAGGCGGAAACGTCTCCTTCCATCCTCCTTGACGAGATCGCCGAGGCCCCCGAACTGATACGCCCAGCGAGGGAAGCGCGCCTCGTCGAACAGGGGGGCGACCACGAGAGCGCAGCCCGCTTCGGCCAAGGGGAGAGCATTGTCGCGGGCGAGGCTCGGATTGCGGTCCGAACCGTGAAACACGACGACGAGAGGTCCGTTCCGAAAGCAGTTCGCCTTGTAGGCCTGCACGCGCCAGGTGATTGCGCCAACCTGCACCTCCCGCTCCGACTTGCCCTGCGCAAAAGGCTCGCTCCGCAGCGGAGAAGAGGTGCCCGCGAAGAGCAGGGCCAGCCACAGGTGCGACGAGCGAAATCCTGCCACGACCGACCGACCGCTCATCTCTCAATCCTCGCGAAAGGCCCGGTTGAAGCTGTCGAGAATCGGACGAAGCACATAATTCGCAGCCGTAAACTCGCCGGTCTTGATCAGCACTTCGACCGGCATGCCGGGCATGATCTCCACTTCCGGCAGATCCTTCAGGGATGCTTCGTTGATCCGGATCCGGGCGACATAATAGGGAAGCTCAGTCTCCTTGTCGACGAGCCGGTCGGCCGAGACGTAGGTCAGCACGCCTTCGACAGGGGGCACCCGCCGATGCTTGTAAGATAGAAGGCGCACGTGGGCCTCAAGACCAGTACGGACCAGATCGATGTCCTCCGGCTTGACCCGGACTTTCACGATCAGCCGATCCTGGCGAGGAACGAGATCCATAAGAGGCTCACCGGCGGCGATCACCCCGCCTGGCGTATGGATGCGCAGATCCGTGATGGTGCCGGCCTCGGGCGCGCGAATCTCCGTGCGGGCGAGCACATCGCCCGCTGCCTGGATACGCTCGAGGATCTGGAAGATCAATGCCTGGGTTTCGCGCAAACTCTGGGCGACTTCGGTGTGGAAGTCGCTTTCCAGCTTCAGGATCATCGCCTGGGATTCGCCGACTGACTGCTCCGCGCGCGAGATCTGGGCCAAGGCGTCTCCGCGGCGTCCGTCGATCTCCGCCTGCTCACGTTCGAGCTGCAGGAGACGCGGCTTCGTCTGCAGGCCCTTGGCGACGAGCGGAGCTATGGCGGAGACCTCCTCCTTGATGATCTCCGCCCTCTTCCTGGCAGCCTCCTCCTGGAAATGAAGACCGACGATTTCCCGTTCCGTTTGCGCCCTACGCTGCTGGATGATTTCGATCCGCGACCCTTGAAGCCTTCGGCGGGTATCGAAGATCTTGGCCTGTCCGGCCAAGATCTCCTCCAGGTCCGCACTGCTCTTGGCAGCCAACCGGAGAGCCATTGGGAACTCGATCGCCTCGCGACTGTCGCGCTCCGCCAGGAGACGCGCCTCGCGGGCCTGCGCGTCCCAGAGCTGCCCCTGGAGTACCTGAACGGCGGCCCGGGCTCTCGTGCCGTCAAGGCGGATCAGCACCTGACCCGGCGTGACCTCGTCGCCATCCTTTACAAGGATCTCGGCCACAATGCCTCCCTCCAGGTGCTGGATGGTCTTGCGGCTCGACTCGGCTTCGATGGCTCCCCCTGCAATCGCTGCGCTTTCCAAAGGCGCATAAATCGCCCACACCCCGAACCCGACCACGAAGATGCCGACGAGAGCGAAGGCGTTGGTCGCCAGGAGGCGCAAGCGCTGGAGCGGGGTCTCTGACGGCGGCGGCAGGACGGCCGCAAGCTCATGGACGAGAACGTTCCTCGATTCTCTCATGACACAGCCCTCTGAGTCTCCTCACCTGCCCCTGTCTCATCGGATCCCTTGGCCTGCGGCGGCTCGGAGGAGTGGATGTCCGGGAGCGGCCTCGCCCTCTTGCGGGTGGTAATCTGAGGATTTCTGACAGGAAGAATCGTGCGTCCGCTCCTGATCTTTTCGGCAACCTCGCGTCGCCGTCCAAAAGCATTCATCGCCCCGTTGTCGAGCACGAGAACCTTGTCGGAAAGATTCAAGATCCCGAGGCGTTGAGCGATGATCACGATGGTCGTTCCGCGGTCGCGCATTTCCTGGATCGCCTGCCGCAGCGCCTCTTCGCCGTCGGGATCGAGGCTGGCGTTTGGCTCGTCCAGGACAATGAGCTGGGGATTGCCGAAGAAGGCTCGTGCCAGGCCGAGCCGCTGACGCTGTCCGCCCGACAGCCGCAGGCCCCCCTCCCCGATATCCGTTTCATAGCCCCTGGGAAGGCGCATGATCGTCTCGTGCAATCCCACCAGGGTAGCGGCAGCGATCACATCCTCTGACGGGGCGTCCTGAAGGCGGGCGATGTTGTCGCGGACCGTGCCACCGAACAGCTCGATGTCTTGAGGGAGATAACCGAAATAATGGTGGCCGCCGGAGGCCTGCCAGATTGCGATGTCGGCACCGTCTAGGCGGACATGCCCCGATGTGGGGGCGAGCGTGCCCGCGATGAGGCGCGCAAGGGTAGACTTTCCCGCCCCTGAAGGCCCCACCACGCCCAGGATTTCGCCCGGATCGAGCGAAAAGGTCAGTCGGCGCACGGTCGGCGTATCCGCTCCCGGAGGCGTGAACGTCACCCGCTCCAGAGTGAGAGCGCCGCTGGGGCGCGGCAGCCTCATGACCTCCCGGCCTTGAGGAGCCGCCGCCATGATCTTCTGAAGGCGGCTGTAGCCGAGGCGCGCACTGGTCACGGCCTTCCAGGTTCCTATGGCCCCCTCAACCGGACCCAGAGAGCGGCCAAGCAGGATCGAGCTCGCGAAGATCGCACCCGGGCTGACGTCGTGCACGATCACGAGCCAAGCGGCGCAGGCCATGACGATAACCTGAGTGAGAAGCCTGACGAAGCGTGCGAAGGCCTGGATCGCTGCGGCCCTCGCCGAGGCGGTGAGTTGCGCCTCCTTGGCATAGGATTGGTTCTCGTGCAGGAGCCGGGCGACCCCCGGAAGCATCCCCATCGTACTGATAGCCTCGACATTGCGCAGGAGCGACTCGAACCGGTGCTGGCTCTCGACCCAGGCGGCGCTTGAGCGCGCAAAAAGGTTCCGCGTCACCATCTCATTGAGCAGCGCCAACCCGAACAGAACGATCGACGCCGTGAATCCAATGACGCCGAGCAGCGGATGAACAAGGATCATCGCGAGAATGAAGATCGGCGTCCACGGAAGGTCGAATAGCGCCGTGCAGGCCGTTCCGCTGAAGAACGAGCGCAGCCCGCTCAGATCACGCCACGCCTGCGCCGCTGCCGACGGATCATTGCGCAAGGCCGATTGAACAGCGCTGATCAGTACAGAAGCCTGGAGGCGGTCATCGAGCCATGTGCCGATACGGCCAAGCATGCTGCGCCGCAGTGCCTCCAGGATCGCGTGCACAGCCAACGCGACAACCACGATGGAGGTGAGCATGACGAGGGTATCGAAACTCCTACTCGACAGCACATGGTCATAGATTTGGAGGAGATAGAGAGGAACCGTCAGGGCCAGCAGGTTCACAAAGAAGCTGAGCGCGAAGACTAGGAGGAGCGAGACCCTGCAGAGGCTGAAGGCGCGCTCAATTTCCGTCTTCTTGCGAGTTTTCATCCAGGTGAGAGCCATGGGCGAAACATCTCCGCGATGGCGTAACAGGAAGCGGGTATGACCTGTCCCTAATTGATCTGATATTATCGGACGAGCCATGTGAACGGATACGCTGCATCCGACATCAAGATCAGCGCCCGGACACCGTCCGGGCGCCTCAAATCAGCAGAATGCATCAGGCGAAGTCGAAATCGATGTCAATATCCGCATCCTGATCGGCGTCCTGCTCCTGATTGACGTCGACATCAACGTCCTGATCCTGGTCAACATCGACATCAGCATCGTTACTCTGATCGTTGTCGTTGTCGTTATCCTGATCGGTGTCGTTGTCGTTGTCCTGATCGATGTCGACATCAGAGTCCTGATCCGCGTCTACATCCACGTCTTGGTCTTGATCTTGGTCGAGGTCCTGATCAATATCAGCATCGATATCGATGTCGAAATCGTTGTCATCGAAGTCAGCCATAGTGAAACCTCCCATTCGGAAGCTTGATGAAAGCCACCCTGGAAAACCTTTGTACCAGGAGCAGATCGACGATCGAGCAATCGGCAAATCACCTTGTGCTTCGTCGATTCATGATCATTCGCCGGTTCGCACCACAACGGCTAGTTGCCAAATCGCATTCGAACCAAAGGCCCATATTTCCGACCCGGCCGTCATCCTCATAGGTTATGGCCGCCGGGACAGGTGATGGCTCAAAGTAGTACGACCAACTCCGATACCTACTCCATTCATACTCTTGGCCACAAACGGGAACCGAGCCCGGACTTCCAGGCTCGCCGCATCTCACGCCCAAACTGGATTAATCATTGACGCCACTCAGGTCGACCATGATATCGACATCTGCATCCGCCAACGCATTCTCATCGAAGTCGACGCCGATCTTGTCGCCATCTTCGGCAACGAGGCCCCGGACTACCGCGTTGATAAGAGAGTCGATGCCCACAGCGGGATCTACATCAATATCACCGCGAACCTCCACGTCGACATCGATGTTCCTGTCAACCTCGGAGTCGTCTTCGATATCACTGTCAATGCTGTCCTTGTCCCCTTCATCGATATCGATATCGATGTCGCTCTCAATCTCGACATCGTCCTCAACCTTCGCGTCGATCTCAACGACGATGTTGCCGTCATCGTCCTCGCTTATTTCAACTTCAACGTCGATCCTCTGATCAACCTCCAGCCTCTGAACGCCTGCTACATCGACCTCTCGACCATCACTGTCATCATCGACGTCGACATCGATATCCTGATCGACCTCGCCGTTCTGATCGATTTCCGTATCGAGATCGACGCTCACAGGGCGCGGGCTGATGACATCTATCTCTATGTCGACATCGTCATCGGTTGAGGAATTCTGATCGACGTCGATTTCCCGGTCCAGGACGTCATCATCGGTCTTTTCCGTCGAGCGCCCATCATTGTCGTCGTTCTTCATGGCAGGACTCCACAACATAAGGCTCTGGCGACCCAGCATTATTTTATTTGCGAATGAGAAAAAGAGACCAAGTTGGGCGAGATGTTTTGAATAGGCGGACTACAGGATCCCTGAGTATTAAGCCGATCGAATTTGGGATTACGCTCGGCTTCGTTATACGCTTGCCGAGAACATTACCTGTTCGAATGGGCATGAAGAGGCGTATCTTGGGCCCTTAAGAAAATAAGTTGATGCTAGAATAAGTTTCCAATCTTCGTCCATTTATTTGCCGACGCCCTCCTATCGGACCAATCATTTTGCGATAATGCAAATGGGTAATACCCAAAGCATGAATAATATGGTCAGATCATCCTAGGATTCACTTCAACAAGAAGTCTGATGCTATCCCCTCGCAGAGTTATTTTAGGTCGATTGCCCGGCGTATGAATGAATTGCGCCCAATGCACATGGTCCGAGATTAGGACGTCGCGACGAGACACTGACTGTGGAGTTTTCATCGCAGTAGGGCAGAGCAAGGGAAGCAATGCCTATGTCGAGCTTAGCGAGACACCATCAACCTGAATTTCGTCAAGGTTGCATCGTCATCATTGATGACGAGCTCCTCTCCCAGGATTGCCTAGCTGAAGCGATAAGGGGAGAATTTCCCCAAATGAGGATCATCGGAATTCCGACTGTCCATGACCTCGTCCGGCCTGCGGAAATTGCGATCGAAGGGGTTCTTCTGAAAGTTCATCCCCGTTCCGGCAACTCCCACAACCTGACGCACGACGTTAGGGCTGTCTGCCAATATTTCGCCCGTGCCCCCGTGGTCGTCATATCGTCCAGGGACGACATTTCCACTGTTGAAGCTGCGGCTGCCGCCGGAGCGCGCGGCTTCATTCCCGTCACGACCTCCTTCAAGATTGCGATCGCCGCCCTTCGGCTGGTGCTGGCCGGCGGAACTTACTATCCGCATTCGTTCAACGGCAAGCTCGACCCGAGCAACGTCGTTCTCGAAGTCACTCATGAAAATACCATAGAGTATCCTTCGGATCTTTTATCGCACCCAGCTCTCCCTACCGATGTTCCGCAGGACGAGCTGGGATACGAGAAGGAGTTCAACGGCTTCAATGCAGCCTTTACCGCTCGGGAAATTGATGTTCTGACTGCTCTGCGGCAGGGACGCTCCAACAAGTGGATCGCGCATCACCTCAACCTGTCAGAGAATACCGTCAAGGTTCATATCCGAAATATTATGCGGAAGCTGAATGCAACCAACAGGACTCAAGTCGTCGTCCTGTCTCAGAGCCTCGTCCCAAATGGAAAGATGAATGGTGGTTAACCGGCACCTGCTCTGACGCGGCACCGCTGCATTACCTTGGCAGTTTCAGGGAAGGCGGCGATCCGAGGAGCCGCCCTCTTGTCTCTCTGTTCGAGCGCCTCCGTCTTCCGGTCGGGATCATTCCGCTGTGCGGGTGCTGGCGAGGAACGTCCGGCATCAGCTCCCGCAACTGGCTGAGATGATGCTGGAGCGGGGCGTTGAGGTGATGCGGATGATCCGCTACGGCCATCGCGGCCTGACAGGCGAGATCCGTCCTGTGAAGCAGCTCTTCGGTCCGCCGGCCTGAGTGATCCGATCGACTGGGTTGGCTCTGACCTTCTCAAGTTAATGCAACAGAGGCCCCATAGACTGCGCCCGCGCGGGTCAACGAACGAACCGGCGCAGGAAACGGGAGAAATCCTCCACCAATACGAACGCTGCTGGGACGAAGACAAGTGAGAGGAGTGTCGAGACGACGAGACCGCCGATAACCGCTATCGCTATGGGCGCCCGCGCCTCCCCGCCGTCGCCGATGGCGAGTGCCGAGGGGACCATGCCGGCGACCATGGCGACCGTGGTCATGATGATCGGTCTGGCGCGCTTGCGTCCGGCGTCGACAATAGCATCCTGCGGACTCATCCCCTTCGACTGCGCCTCCAGCCCGAAATCAACCAGGAGGATCGCATTCTTCGTCACAATGCCCAGCAGCATCAGGATACCGATCGCAACCGGCATACTGATGGGCTGGCGAACAGCCAACAGGCCTAGCATCGCGCCCCCAATAGAGAGCGGCAGTGAGAAGAGAATCGTCAAGGGCTGCAGGAAGCTCGCGAAAAGGACAACCAGCACGCTGTAAACGAGAAGGAGACCCGCCAGCATGGCGGTCGAGAAGCCCTTGAACAGATCCGTCATGACCTCAGCGTCACCCGCCTCGCGCACGGTGACGCCGGCTTCGGGAGTACGCGCAGCGGGCAGTGCGAGTATCGCCTTGACGGCATCGCCGAGCGCGGCTCCGCCGACCAGGTCAGCCTCAACAGTTACGCTGCGGGAGCGATCGTGGCGCTCAATCGAGGCCGGGCTGCGGCCAATCTCCACGTCCGCCACCGCGGCGAGCGGAATCGGCTGCATGCCCGAGGGCCTGCCCTGTGGCGGAGAAAGGCGTACCGCATCGAGTTCTCGCGGGTCCGTGAGCGTCGCAGGATCGAGGCGAACGCGAATGGGAACGAGCTGGTCGGCGGCATCGAAGTGGGGAAGGTTCGTTTCGACATCGCCAACGGTCGTGACGCGGATCGCGCGCGCAAGCGCCGCGGCGGGAAGCCCGAGCGCAGCAGCGTCGACAGGCCGCGGGACAATGCGAACCTCCAGCCGGTCGAGGGACGCGGTGGAGATCACATTGGCAAGCATGGGAAGACGGCGCATCTGCGCCGCTAGGTCGGCCGCCGCAGTCGAGACTTTTGCGCCATCGGCACCCATGACGATGATCATGACGGGCCTGAGACCGTTTGCGTCGAGGAAATAGGAGCGGATATCGGGTACGTTGACGAGTTCCGCCGCAAGGACGGCTTCGAGCTCGCGTTGGGTGCGGCTTCGTTCAGAACGGGGTGTATAGTTGACAACAAAGGTAGCATCGCGTGCCTCCGGCGTTCCGATTGGCACACGCCCTCCTTGAGCCAGAACGGAGCGCACCTCCGGCACCTCCTTGAGACGATGCGTGATGAGATCGGCGGTGCGACGGGTGTCGGCGAGGTCGACACCAGGAGGGAGTTCGACAACAATGAGTGAGCGGCTCGTATCCTGCGGGGGCAGAAGCGAAGTCGGCAGTAGCAAGGCACTCGCGATCGAGGCAACGAAGACGGCAAGCCCGATAACCACCGTAGCAATTCTGTGACGGACCGACCAAGCGACAAGCCGCGTATAGGTGCGCAGCACCCGGCCCTCCCTTTCGAGGATGTCCGGTACGGCAGGGAGGCCATAGGCCGCCATCATCGGCGTGATGAGGCGGGCGACGAGCAGTGAGAAAAACACCGCGACTGCAATAGTAACACCGAATTGCCTGAAGAATTGGCCCGCAACACCGCCCATGAAGCTTGAGGGTACGAAGATTGCAATCAGGGTCGCTGTCACGGCGATGACGGCCAGTCCGATCTCGTCTGCGGCCTCGAGCGCCGCTTCGTAGGCACCCTTTCCCATTCGCATGTGGCGGATAATGTTCTCGACCTCGACAATGGCGTCGTCGACGAGAATGCCGGTCGACAGCGTAATGGCAAGGAGTGTCACGAGGTTGAGCGAGAAGCCCATGACATCCATAACCCAGAAGGTCGGGATGACTGAGAGCGGCAATGCGATCGCCGCAATCAGAGTGGCGCGCCAGTCCCAAAGGAAAATAAACACCACGATGACGGCGAGTATCGCGCCCTCAACGAGTGCGCTCATCGTGGCTCTGTAGTTGCCGACTGTATAGTCGACCGGTGAATCGATAAGGCGAATCTCGTAGTCGGGGTTCGCTCGCTGCAGGACAGCGATTCGATCCGCAACCCCGCGAGCGACGTCGACGTCGCTCGCGCCACGGGCCCGGGAGACTGCAAAGGCGACGATGGGCTCACCGTCAAAAAGGGCGAAGGTCCTCGGCTCAGCCTTGCCATCCGTCACAGTACCGAGATCATCGAGACGAACTGTGCCGCCAGTCGGCAGGACGATAGGAATGGCAGAAAGGCTTGAGATGCTGCGAACGCCGGCAAGCGTGCGGATCGTCGCATTGCGGCCTCCGACCTCTACGCCCCCGCCTCCAACGTTGACGTTTGCCGCACGCAGTTGCTCATTCACATCGACGACAGTGACACCTGCGTCCGCCAGCTTCAGGGGATTGAGATGGACTGCGATCTCGCGCTCGGAACCGCCAATGCGCCTGATACCCGCGATTCCACGGAGTCCGAGCAGCGCCCGCTTGACGGTCTCGTCGACGAACCAGGAGACTTGCTCCGGCCCGCGGTCTTTAGACTTTACCGCATAGGTGACGATCGGTAGGCCAGCAATTTCGATGCTCTGGACGATGGGAGCCTGCACGGCCTGGGGTAGTTCAGCGCGGATGCGCGTCACTGCATCGCTAACGTCGTTGACCGCAGTGGTCGCATCCATCTCAAGGTGAAACTCGATCACCGTCGTCGAGAGGCCATCCGTAATGGTTGAGGAGATGTGACGCACGCCAGCCACGCCTGCCACGGCGTTTTCGACAGGTGTCGTTACCTGGGTTTCAATCTCCGTCGGCGATGCGCCGTACATCGGCACAGTAACGGACACGATCGGAAGGTCGACCGCAGGAAGGCGCGTAACCGGCAGCTGTCGGAAGCTCATAAGACCAAGCAGACACAGCACGAGGAAGAGGACAATAGCAGGGATCGGCTGGCGGATCGACGCTGCCGATATCGGGATCCTCATTGCTGCACCTCTGCAGGCGCCGTGCGCACGACATCGCCCTCGCGTAGGAAATCGGACGCGCGGGCGACGACGCGATCGCCGGCCGCCAGCCCGGATTCGACTTCGACCATGTCGCCCTGAATGAGGCCAGTCTTCACCGCGACACTCTCTACTTTACCATCGCGCACGCGACGAACCAGCGTTTGATCACGCTCGGAGACAAGAGCTGAAAGCGGGATGCCCGGGCCGCAGCTCTGCCCCGTCTCGATGACGCCTGACACGGAAGCGCCGAAGGGCAGCCGCGGGTCTCCATCAAAGTTGATACGCACCAAGGCGAGCCGGCTCTGCCGGTCCACCTCCGGCGCGACGAGGTGCACTTGACCGCGGATCTCCCCTCCAGGGGTCTGGAGGAGCACAGCGCGACCGGTCTGCACGTTAACGAGGCGGCTCGCCGGCAGCCCCGTCATCACGTCCATGGCACCATCGCGGGCGATCCGAAACAGGGGTTCCACGGAGGATGCGGAGACAATGAGACCCACCCGGGCACTGCGGGCCAGTACGATGCCGCCAGCAGGTGCCGTCACGTCGATCGACCCGCCACCCGGTGGCTCCGGCCGGCTGAGCCGCGCCAGCACTTGGCCGCTCCGAACCCGCTCGCCCGCCTCGACGGGCACCTCGTTGACGCGTGCGCCTTCAACGAGAGGGATAACGAGCACCTCCTCGCGGGGCACAAGCGTACCGATGAAGAAGACGCGGTCCTCGAAGCAGGTCTGGGTGGCGGTAGCAACCGTGACGGTCGGTGCCGGCATTGTGGCTTGCGCCGTGCCAGGCGCCGGCCACAGCGTCAGGACGACTGGAACCAACCAGCCTATGAAGAGAAGAGCCGTCGCCATCCGCTTCAGTTTCCCCAGAAGAGGGCGCCGCGGGCGGCTGGGCTCATCTAAAGCAGAGCTTCCGCGGTTATGCTGAGCCATGTTGAGTCGTGTACCGGCAGGTTCCATCCCGCACCCACTCATGTCCCGTTAAGCAATCCTGCAACGGCTGACGCAGATACCGTGGCCCGGCCGAGGTTTGCCGCGACAAGCGATTTCTTGCAGACGCATCAACCGTGTGAGCGCCCGCACAATTCCCCCGGAACTATTGGGCTTCGTCAGCATAATGACTGGTGATAGCCTGAAAGGTTCCACAAGGTCGTTCCGTGTTCCGTCCGCCCTTGCGCGAGAACCCATGCCTCATGCTTGCCGCTTTGAGATTACAATAAGCGAGGTCAGAAGCTGCTCGTTGCGCAACCGTGAATCTGCTCAGGCTCAACCGGAGCGGACCCGTGGGGTCCGGGACCAACATGGTCAGCCAGAAGGTACTTGCCGCGACCTTCCTCGCGGTATTCATCACCGTCCCGTCTTTGGCCCAGCCCGAAAATAGGCCGAGGACGTCTGCTACCTCGCAAAAGCCGGCGCCTATCGACGGTGAGTGGATTGTCGCCGACCAGACCGCACGCATCCGCATCGCACCCTGCGGCAATGGCAGCGACGGAACTCATTGTGGCACACTCACCTGGACAAAGACACCGGGGGGCGTCGACTCGAACAACCCCGACCCGGCCCAACGCAACAAGCCGCTTCTGGGACTTGAGATCATCAAGGGTATGATGCTCAAGGGGCAGAACTTGTGGGAGGGCACCGTTTACAACGCCACCAATGGCAAGACCTATATGGCTACTCTGGCGCCGCAGAGCCCGACCACACTCAAGATCGAGGGCTGCATCCTTGGCGGCCTTCTCTGTGACGGCGAAATCTGGACGCGCGCGGTCGAGACCGGTGGTACAGTTTCGCCCAAGCCCGCCGACGGCACCCGCCCCCGCTCCGTACAGCCCCGCTAAAAGGATCCGGAGTTGCCAATGAGTCTTGATATCCCTGCACTCTTCCATGCTCACGGAGAGGACCGCTACGACCTGCACATCCGCTATCTCAACGAGCAGATGGTACGTGTGCTGAAGGTGCTCGGCTACGATGTAAGCTTCCACCGGGCCCAGGGCGCTCATCTGTGGGACCGCGACGACCGGCGCTACCTTGACCTCCTGTCCGGCTGGGGCGTCTTCGCACTCGGGCGCAATCACAAGGGCGTTCGCGAGGCACTCGTCTCAACGATCGATGGAGAGCTTCCGAACCTCGTGCAGATGGACGTCTCGCCACTCGCGGGCCTTCTCGCCGAGCGGCTCCTGTCCCACACACCCTATCTCGACAAGGTGTTCTTCGCCAATTCAGGGGCCGAAGCCGTCGAGGCCGCCCTCAAGTTCGCCCGCGGCGCCACCGGCCGGCCGGGCATACTCTTCGCTAGTCACGCCTTTCATGGACTCACCTATGGCAGTCTGTCGGTTACTGGCGACGAGATGTTCCGAAGAGGTTTCGGGCCGCTCTTGCCGGACTGCGCTGAGATCCCCTTCGACGACCTCGCTGTCCTTGAGCGTGCGCTCGCGTCGAAGACCATCGCGGCCTTCATCGTCGAGCCTATTCAGGGTAAGGGCGTCAACATGCCCTCCGAGGGCTATCTGAAGGGTGCGGCGGAGCTGTGCCGGCTCCACGGGGCTCTCTTCGTCGTAGACGAAATTCAAACAGGCCTCGGCCGCACGGGCAAGTTCCTCGCCATCGAGCATTGGGGTGTTGAGCCCGACATGGTGCTCCTGGCGAAAGCGCTTTCGGGTGGCTACGTGCCGGTTGGAGCTGTGCTGACCCGTCGCTGGATCTTCGACAAGATCTTCGACCGGCTGGACCGAGCAGTCGTGCACGGCTCGACCTTCTCGAAAAACGACCTCGCCATGGCCGCCGGGCTTGCGACGCTGCATGCCCTCAAGGAGGAGCGGCTGATTGAGAATGCAGCTGAGAAGGGGACGCGTCTGATGACCGCCTTCGGGCGCATGGCCGAGCGTTACGAATTCGTGAAGAAGGTGCGCGGCAAGGGGTTGATGATAGGACTCGAGTTCGGCCCACCGCGGTCCCTCAAACTGAAGGCTGCCTGGAGCGCCCTCGAGGCCATGAACCAAGGTTTGTTCTGCCAGCTTATTACGGTTCCCCTGTTTAAGGAGCACGGCGTCCTGTGCCAGGTAGCGGCCCACGCGAGCCATGTCGTGAAGCTCCTGCCGCCACTCGTTATCGATGAGGGGGACTGCGCCTGGATCGAGCATGCCTTCGATACCGTGATTGCCGATTCCCACCGCGTCCCAGGTGCCGCATGGTCCCTTGGCAAGACGCTCGCCAGCCACGCGATGAAGGCGAAGGCCGGCGCTGCGTGAGGGCACGATCGGGCAGCAGCATACCTGCCTGCAGCTTTCTTATGCTAGACCATCGGACGCGGGAAGTGAGAACCGGTATTGCGTGAAAAATGCTCGAGACCATAGACTGACCGCATCGGATGTGAGTTCGGTTTCACATTCGATGCTGTAGGCAGAGAGGCGAACGATGCTCGGCTCAATCTGGACGGGTTCTCCGAGCCGCCGCCCCAACGCTGGCTCGACATTCTGCCTCGTAATCGATGCAGGCGCTGCTGGAGGTCAGGAGGTAGTCGGGACTTGCCCTGCCTCTTTATCGATATGACATAAGGTCGTATGGATTGTATAGTTCATGACCTCCAGCACTGCTTTCAGGAGGAGCAGGCGCATGGCCAGTATAGTGGTGAACGAGAATGGCTCCCCCCTTGTTGCCAGAAGCCTGTTCTATACAGCCAAGCATATATTGCCACGCTTTTGGCGTAAGACAATGTACGCCGCATATGCGCTCCGCCGAGCCGTTAACGACATTCCAGATAGCCGATCATATCGCGCCAGTCACCCCAGACAGCTTCGAGCACCGCGAACATGCGCCCGCCACTCCGGAATCGGGCATATCTGCATCCAACTGTTCGATACAGCATCCATTCATTTCCAAGCGGAGACTGTCCACGCTGGGCATTCGCGTCTCGTGAAGGCAATGTTAGCATATGGGCCAGTTTGATTGACAGCCTCATCCAATACTTCGCCTCGAGATAGGCGTTTGATCCAAGCACACTCAACTGTTGTGAATGCAAGGACTCTTGCTCGAAGGACATGGAGTATTGAATGACTCAAGTTAGTCCTAGTCGAATTGAACTATCAACCGATGTGATTGAGACGAACATCCAAGCTGCCAGCCGTGCGCTTATCGCATGTGCGCAGGCCGACGGTCATTGGAGATTTGAGCTTGAGGCTGATGCAACAATTCCTGCCGAGTATATCCTACTAAGGCATTATCTTGGGGACCCCGCAGAAGGTGACATTGAAGAAAAGATCGCCGCGTACCTGCGCCGCATACAGATTAAGAATAATGGCTGGCCTCTCTACCATGACGGATCGTTCGACTTAAGCGCAAGCGTCAAGGCATACTTTGCCCTTAAGATGATTGGAGACCCGCCTGACGCTCCGCATATGCGTTGGGCTCGTGATGTAATTCTCGCTCATGGCGGCGCCGTAAAGAGCAATGTATTCACGCGGACATTGTTAGCACTTTATGGCGAGATTCCCTGGCGCATGGTCCCGGTCATGCCAATTGAGATTATGCTTCTCCCGCGCTGGTTCCCCGTACATGTCCTGAAGATATCCTATTGGGCACGCACGGTCCTCGTCCCGCTCATGGTCCTGCAGGCTTTGAAACCAAAGGCACGTAACCTGCGTGGCATCGGTGTCCAGGAGCTTTTCAAGGCTCCGACAGGTAGCGAGCGCAGCTGGCCAGCGGGCCCGCGTCAGAAGTCGCTCTGGGCGGGTTTCTTCGAAGCGACAGATAGTATCCTTCATCGAGCGGAGACTGTCTTTCCGAAAGGTACGCGCCAGCGTGCGATCGAGGCCGCAGTAGCATTCGTCGAAGAACGCCTGAACGGCTGTAGTGGGTTCGGGGCTATATTCCCGGCTATGGTCAATGTCCTGATGATGTACGACGCTCTAGGGTATCCAGGAGATCATCCATCCGTCATCGCGGCGCGGGAGGCAGTTGAGGCCTTGCTCGTCGTGAAGGACAATGAAGCCTATTGCCAGCCATGCCTCTCGCCCGTGTGGGATACCGCACTATGTTGCCAGACGCTCCTCGAAGTTGGAGACGATGAAGCGGAGCAGTGCGCAAAGAAGAGTCTTACTTGGTTAAGGCAGCGCCAGATCCTTGATGTAGCGGGAGATTGGGCCATGATCCGCCCCGACCTGCGCCCTGGCGGCTGGGCATTCCAATATGCCAATCCTCACTACCCCGATGTCGATGACACTGCAGTGGTCGTCATGGCGATGCATCGCGCGCGATCTCAGTCGGCTCCGCAGGATGCCAACGCCTATGACGAGCCCATTGCCCGCGGCCGCGATTGGGTTATAGGGCTGCAGAGCCAAAATGGGGGCTGGGGCGCCTTCGACGCCGATAACACTTACAGTTATCTCAATCACATTCCCTTTGCCGACCATGGAGCGCTTCTTGATCCACCGACCGCCGATGTGACGGCTCGATGTGTATCTATGCTCGCCCAACTTGGCGAGAGATCCGAAAGAGACTCGCCACTGGCTCACGGCATTGCGTATCTCCTTGCAGAGCAGGAGGACGATGGGAGCTGGTTCGGCCGTTGGGGCATGAACTATATTTACGGGACCTGGTCTGCTCTCTGTGCCCTGCGCGCAGCAAAAGTGGATCCACGTTCAGACCCCATCCGAAGAGCCGCAGAATGGCTCGTACGAATCCAGAATCCCGACGGAGGTTGGGGTGAGGATGGCGAGAGCTATCGTCTCGATTACCGGGTTCACCGGCCTGCATCGAGTAGAGCATCTCAGACGGCTTGGGCTCTCCTTGGCCTTATGGCCGCCGGGGAGGTCACGCACCCTTCTGTTGAGAGCGGCATCGAGTATCTCTGCAGCACGCAAGATCGAGATGGTTTTTGGCCCGAAGAACATTTCACGGCCACGGGTTTCCCAAGGGTCTTCTACTTGCGTTATCATGGTTACCCTAGGCTCTTCCCGCTTTGGGCGCTTGCGCGCTATCGGAACCTGAAGCAGGGTCTCTATGATACAACCGACCGAGTCGGAATGTGAGCTCCAGAATGCCGCTCCTGATCGTGACCGGACTTGCCTATGAAGCGCGCATGATCGCGGGACCCGACCTCGTCACGATCTGCTCAGGAGGGTCGCCGGAACGGCTGCGCCATAAGCTTAGCCGACATACTCCTGCGTATAGGGCTGTGGTCAGCTTCGGGATTGCCGGCGGTCTTGATCCAAGCCTCTCGCCCGGCGATGTCGTTCTCGCTCAAGGTATTGTGAACGGAAAAGTGCGATGGCTCTCGCACCCTGGCCTCACCCAGGACTGGGTTCAAAGGTTGTCAGTAAGGGGCCAGAATGTCGTCGAGGCCGAGATTGCAGGGGTTGAAGACACGGTCCGGACTCCTGTCGCAAAAGCGGCACTTCGCTCCGCCACAGGCGCCGCTGCGGTCGATATGGAGTCCCATGTCGCAGCCGAATTCGCGGCCGTCTGCGGAGTTCCGTTTGCAGCCATTCGAGTGATCTGTGACGCCGCGAACCACTCACTTCCGCCATTTGTCGGTGACGCGCTGGATGCCGACGGGCTCCTGGATTGGCAGTATATCCTTCGCGGAGTCATGCGGCAGCCTATCCAGATCGCGTTGCTGGCGCGTCTTGCCCTCGCTTCATCGGCAGCCCTCGCAGGCCTACGTCACTGTCGGCCCCTTCTCGGACCCAATCTTGAGGTCGGCAATCTCGCCCAGCCTTTCAGTGACATTTCGTGAGTACGTAAACTGCGCCGGACGTTGTTGGCCCAGCGGGATATCCGGCACCATCGGGCCGCGCGTTGTCACTCCCTGCCAAGCGACTCGAGCCGCCTTCCAGGGCCGCCGAACCGCGTCCCTGACCGCCGATGCCTCATAGCCTGAGTGGACCATGCAGTCGGCGCATTTCTCATAGTGGCCCGTACCGTAGGCCTCCCAATCCGTTTCCTCCATCAACTCCCGGTAGGTCTTGGCGTAACCCTCGCCCAGGAGGTAGCATGGGCGCTGCCATCCAAAAATCGTTCGGGTGGGATTCCCCCATGGCGTACAATGATAGGCTTGGTTTCCAGCCAAGAAATCGAGGAAGAGCGCCGATTGGTTGAACACCCACCGCTTACCACCTTGGTCAAGACGGAAGATGCTCCGAAAGAGCTCCTTGGTGGCTTTTCGGTTGAGGAAATGCTGCTGGTCAGGAGCTCGTTCATAGGCGTATCCGGGCGAGACGGTGATCCCGTTCACACCAAGCTCCATGACCGTGTCAAAAAAGCGAGCGACTCGCTCTGGATCTGTACCCTTGAACAAGGTGCAGTTGATCGTTACCCGGAATCCTTTCGCTCGGGCCAGCTTGATTGCAGCAACAGCACGATCGTAGACGCCTGGCTGACACACGGACCGGTCGTGCATGCCCTTGTCGCCATCCAAGTGAATGGACCAGGTGAAGTATGGGCTTGGTTGATACTGATGAATTTTCTTTTCCAGCAAGAGCGCATTGGTGCAGATGATCACGAACTTACGCCGCGTGACAGCACCCTCGACAATCTGCGGAAGTTCTTTATGCAGGAGCGGTTCGCCACCTGCAAGGACGACGACTGGGGCGCCACATTCGTCTATTGCACCGAGGCAGTCCTCCAATGACAAGCGCCTGTTCAGGATCGGATCCGGATAGTCGATCTTGCCGCACCCTGCACAGGACAGATTGCACCGGAACAGAGGCTCCAGCATCAACACGAGTGGATAATGCCTTCGGCCCAGGAGATGTTGGCGAACCACATAGCCACCGATACGAAGAATTTGACGGAAGGGGATACCCACGAGCAGATCCTTGTCCTGGCGAAGTGCAGCACTTCGATCCTACTGATCTCAGGTAGTCGACAGTTCAGCAGGTAGGCGAAAGTTGATATTCTCTTCGATGCCCGGAAGCATGGAGATCTCGACCGGATACCTTCGGGACAGGGCATCGATAACCCTATCGATAAGCATTTCAGGTGCCGATGCACCGGCAGTCAACCCGACGACCTCGACCTTGAGCAGCCATTTGTCGTCAATGTCTGTCTCGTCTCCGATAAGATAACTGGGTATGCCCGCCTCCTCACCAATTTCTCGCAGACGATTAGAATTGGAACTGTTGCGAGCGCCGACAACCAATAGGAGGTCGCACATCTGACAGAGTTGCCGGACGGCCGTCTGACGGTTCTGCGTTGCGTAGCAGATGTCTCGAGTCTCGGGCCCGACGACCTCATGAAAGCGCCGCTCCAGAGCCGCAATAATCGACCGGGTATCGTCTACGCTGAGGGTCGTCTGGGTTACATAAGCGATGCGCGTCTCAGCTGGCAGATTAAGCGCGTCCACATCCGCCTCGGTTTGCACCAGATGAACGTTGCCATCAATTTGCCCTAATGTGCCTTCGACTTCCGGATGCCCGGCATGGCCGATGAGCACGAGCACCCGACCTTGCGCCACATAGCGCTGGGCTTGGTGATGAACTTTGGTGACAAGCGGACATGTCGCATTCAGCGCGGGCAGATTTCTTGCGTGAGCCTCTGCGACGACTGCACGAGATACGCCATGCGCACTGAAGATCACAACGGCCCCGTCCGGCACCTCACTGAGGTCTTCAACAAAGCGCGCGCCCTTCTTTTCCAGACCTTGAACCACATGCCGGTTGTGAACAATCTCATGCCGGACATAGATGGGAGCGCCATACTTGGCGAGGGCACGCTCTACGATTTCAATTGCACGAATAACGCCAGCACAGAAACCACGGGGCCGAGCGAGGATAACTTTCATATCCTATCCTCTTATGCACACGTTATGCAAAAGCCACGTTGAAGTCTCTACCTCGGGATGTGGCTCTTAAACTATCGCCAATTGCGGCGTTCTCGCACAACGATAATAACATCAATCTAGAGATATACTACTACGGTCCAATATTCTGTTCGGAGACATCCTCAAGCTCATCGAGGAAATACCTGAGCAATATACATTCAGCAGTGATGGTCACATCACCGTCGAGTTCAAGGCGCCTGCATCCATTGAATAGTCCCGCTGGCGCAAAGCACCGTTTGCCCCGGCAATCATGACTTCAAGATCGCTCGGTTCGACCCCCTATTGCGCGAACGAGGTAACGTGGAACACCCTCACTGAGGTATGCATGCCGCTTTGTATCCGGCTCCGCGTGAGCCCCTAGCGCCGAAGGAATCGTTGCACCCGAGCGAACAGCAACCTTGCTCGTTGCCGACAAGCTTGTCATCGTGCAGTCGCCTGACAGAGACAAGTTTCGATGGTGGGTTCGTATTCGAAGCCATTGCCCACTCTGGTTTCGAGTTTCAGCGGGGGCCCCTCGTTGCCCCTTGAGGATCCGCCACGCCGCCTGGTCGGCGTTGCTGATCACAATTGAGAGACGACGCGAGTAGCGCATTGTGCGGACCCTTCGGATCCGCTCAAGCGATGCGCTCCTCAAGTCTATGATCTTGAGCATCCCCTTACGCAACACCGGCTCCCGCTTTTGCGTTCGATGCTCTAGGAAACATCCCTGTCGCTGAACGAGACAAACGCAGGCAGCGCGGAGCCCACGTCGTGGTGATTCAGTCCCTGATGTAGGGCCAGTGACTTCCACGCCCATTTAACCTGGCCAGAAGGACATCATCTCCCAGCACCGCATTGGCATCGACCATTACCCTCGCTTTCGGTCCCGATGCACACCCAGACCGATACTCTGCAGCTTCTGTTCCTGCGCCGCTCCCAACGCCTCGAAGACCTTGGTGACGATTCCTGCGGCGTCGAGGCCGGCCTTGGCGTACATGCGCTCGGGCTTGTCGTGGTCCTGGTAGAGGTCGGGCAGCACCAGGGTGCGCACCTTCAGGCGGCCGCGATCGAGCGCGCCCTGCTCGGCGAGCAGCTGCAGCACGAAGGCGCCGAAGCCGCCCATCGCGCCCTCCTCCACGGTCACCAGAACCTCGTGCTGGCGGGCCAGATCGAGGATCAGCGCCGTGTCGAGCGGCTTGGCAAAGCGGGCATCGGCCACGCTCGTCGACAGCCCGCGCGCCTCGAGCTCCTCGGCCGCCTTGAGCGCCTCGGCCAGCCGGGTGCCGAGCGACAGCAGCGCGATGCGGCTGCCCTGGCGCACCAGCCGGCCCTTGCCGATCGCCAGCGGCACGCCCTGCGCGGGCAGATCGACCCCGACGCCCTCGCCGCGCGGATAGCGGAACGCGATCGGGCCGGCCTCATGGGCCGCGGCGGTTGCCACCATGTGCACCAGCTCGGCCTCGTCGGCGGCCGCCATCACGACCAGGTTCGGCAGGCAGCCGAGATAGGCCAGGTCGAACGCCCCGGCATGGGTCGGCCCGTCCGCCCCGACCAGGCCGGCCCGGTCGAGCGCAAAGCGCACCGGCAGGTTCTGCAGCGCCACGTCGTGCACGACCTGGTCATAGGCCCGCTGCAGGAAGGTCGAATAGATCGCGCAGAACGGCTTGTAGCCCTCGGTCGCCAGGCCGGCCGCAAAGGTCACCGCATGCTGCTCGGCAATGCCGACATCGAAGGTCCGGGCCGGGAACTCCTTGGCAAACAGATCCAGCCCGGTGCCGGACGGCATCGCGGCCGTGATGGCGACGATCTTGTCGTCCTGGCGCGCCTGCGCGATCAGGCTCTCGCCGAACACCTTGGTGTAGGCCGGCGCATTGGCCTTGGCCTTGGTCTGCGCCCCGGTCACCACGTCGAAGGTGGCCACGCCGTGATACTTGTCGGCGGCGGCCTCGGCCGGGGCATAGCCCTTGCCCTTCTGGGTCACCACATGGACCAGGATCGGCCCGGTCTCGGCATCGCGCACGTTCTTCAGGATCGGCAGCAGGTGATCGAGGTTGTGGCCGTCGATCGGCCCGACATAGTAAAAGCCGAGCTCCTCGAACAGGGTGCCGCCGGTCCAGAAGCCGCGGGCGAACTCCTCGGCGCGCTGCGCCTTCTCGTAGAGGAACTTCGGCAGCTTCTGGGCGAGCTGCTTGGCGGTTTCGCGGATGCCGCGATAGGTGCCGCCCGAGACCAGGCGGGCGAGATAGGACGACATCGCGCCGGTGGGCGGGGCGATCGACATGTCGTTGTCGTTGAGGATCACGATCAGGCGCGAATGCAGGGCACCGGCATTGTTCATCGCCTCATAGGCCATGCCGGCCGACATGGCGCCGTCGCCGATCACCGCGATGACGTTGTTGGCCTGGCCGGCAAGGTCGCGCGCCACCGCCATGCCAAGGCCGGCCGAGATCGAGGTCGAGGTGTGGGCGGCCCCGAACGGATCGTACTCGCTCTCGGCGCGCTTGGTGAAGCCGGACAGGCCGCCCGGCTGGCGCAGGGTGCGGATCCGGTCGCGGCGGCCGGTGAGGATCTTGTGGGGATAGGCCTGATGGCCGACATCCCAGATCAGGCGGTCGCGCGGGGTGTCGAAGACATAGTGCAGCGCGACCGTGAGCTCGACCACGCCGAGCCCGGCCCCAAGATGCCCGCCGGTCACCGACACCGCGCTGATCGTTTCCGTGCGCAGCTCGTCCGCAACCTGCCGCAGCTGCCCTTCCGAGAGTTGACGAAGATCCTCAGGGATCGTGATGGTGTCCAGGAGCGACATTGACATGTGCAATACTCCTGTTGGCGACTATAAACCCAACTGGCTTACGATAGAATCCTAAAGTTGCTCCGGAATCGGAATTCGCGCAAATAGTAATTTACGGCCTAGGTTGGCTGGATTCTCATGGCGGCGTAACTGGCATAATCAATGCCAATCACCCCTGAGATGTAGGACTGCCATCCCGATTAATAATCGGAGCAGGGCATTCAGTTGTCGGGACAGTCTAACAGCGCGCGCAAATGACGTTTACCAGTCCAATCTGTCACTTCAGAAGACACCAGATGGTTGGACCCGTACATATCCGAAAATAATGTCACGTTGAACAAGATCAGGTGCCTTGAGGCAACCGCGGCCACTTGCAAACTCGGCCACTTGCAAGCTCGACCACTTGAAGGTCAACTGCCGATGCAAACTGCAGACTTCCACGCTGCCATACCATGGAGATGATGAACATGGGTTGCAATAGAAGAGCGGTGGGAGCGGGAAGGATCGAAGTGATTGCACACCCTTGAGAACACGGCAAGAATCCACTGCAAGCCTCATACGGATTCTCTCTGCGGCCCGTGAGTTAGAGCATCGTGCGAAGAAGTGGGGACCGGTTCTTCGCGAAAAACGATGCTTCGCCAAAGAGAAAGAGCAAGCATTCTGATCCCGTCAGAATGCAATTTGCTCTAGGTGCTGGGTATGGCAAAGTCTCGCACCTACAAGCGTCGCTGCTGTAGAGCGATTTGGTACGGAAACGCAGACATTCCAACTAGCCGGAAACTCCGCTCTGTGTCCCCTGATAGCTCGCGCAGCGTCAGTACCCATGACGCGGAGGAGATGATGTTAGAGCATCGGATGTGAGAAGTGGACCCACTTTTGGGATCCCATCCGATGTTCCAAGCCTCGGATGGCGCATCGTTCATGCGAAAGACCGGCGCCACTCGCTCGCACGATGTGCTAACCCGACGTTACCCGTCGGACAGTCTCCTCCTGCCTATCCAATCGACGGTCTTGCGCCGCGACAAGCCGCGTCATCTTGCGCAAGTCCTGCTCCCCCAGTTTCATTGCTGCGTCGAGCCAAATATCGACAATATCTCGCAGCTCCTCATACTTCAGAGGATTGATCCGCCTCTTTGAGCGGTAGATTGCACTGTGGGCGTTATGCTTGCGCCTGTTGCGCGCAATATAGTCCCGGACTGCGTTCTCTCCCTGGCCATCCTCAGCAAGAACGTCGACGACACCGAGCCGGTGTAGTTCCTCAGCGGAATAGACATTACCACTCATGATGAGCTTCTCAGCAGCTGCCGTACCGATCTTGCGGGACAAGAGGCTATATGCTCCCATACCAGGGAAGAGATTGAACAGCACCTCCGGCAATCCCATCTTTGCGCTCTTCTCTGCAATAAGAACATCAAAAGACAGTGCGCATTCGAAACCACCGCCTAGCGCATCGCCTTGCACCAAGGCGATGGTGATCAGAGGCGTATGGAACGCCATCGCATTCCCATAAACCACGTCGATACAGGCATAGGCGTATTCCTGCAGCCCCTTGTAGTCCCTGCGCCGGATGCAGTCGGCAAAGTAAGCCAAGTTCCCGCCGAAGTTATAGACGCCAGGTGTCTGAGATGCCGCGACGAAGTACTCTAAGTGCTCACGCTGTTCGCGATTGCCCTCCTCCACGATCGCACGAACGGATTCCTGGACGCACATCATGTCCCGCAGGAGTTCCATTGTGATCATTGGTTGCTGGCTCGGACGCATAGCCGCCCAATAGATCATCTGCTCAAAGTCAATCTTGACGTCGATGTATGGCAGAGAGAGGCTGGTTGGGTGAGGTCGTGCCGAGCCGGACGCGGAGATCGACCCCGGCGTGATAGGAGTCGGAATTTCCAGATCCGTAACGGACTGAGTGTTAGAAATGGAATGGTCATCAGCTTTGACCAACGGCGATCGCATCCTGCTCTCCATCATAGAGAATTCATCAAAACAGCGAGCTTCATCTCGCAGTCGAGCGGTGCACACCTGTCGGAGGCAACCTTCCTTAAGGATAATGATCCTTTAACGGTCACATGGATAGCACCTAGGAAGATTTGTCGAGCAACTTGGTTAACATCGACCACTTTCTACCAGGCGAAAGCATCAAAGAGGTTCTCTTTTCTTGGTATATGCGAACAGCGGCATTTCCAGTCACAAACTTATATTAACCAAATTCATAGAAGGCGAAGCACACAGGATACAATCCCTACGTAATCGCGATATGAATAATATGCTCCACGCAATCGCCTGTCGCTTTCGGAGGAAGGTAACGAAATGCGAGATCGGCGATCTACGCATCACCAGAGGGTTTCTCAAGAGGGACAAACAGAGCTCGCGCTTGAACACGCGGCATGCCTTATGAAGCGACGGCAACGGCGTAGGTCATCCGCCCAAGTTGCTCATTGGGCAGGCTCCGCGACGCCAGAGGATCGATCGAGCTGGCAGGCCGGGGATGGCCGAGGATAACACATGACAGCTATTCTGATCCTCGATGACAAAAGCACCAACCGCAACATTTACTCCCGACTCGCACAGACGACCGAGGATGGTGCAGTGGTGCATGCCTTTGCCTCCCCTGAGGAAGCTCTTGCATGGCTCGAAAGCAACACCCCTGATCTCATCGTTACAGACTTTCGAATGCCCAGCATGGACGGCGCCGAATTCACCAGGCACGTCAGGAACAGCTCCAACGGTATCGACGTTCCTATTATCGTCATAACCGCCTACGATGACAGAGCCTTCCGGCTCAGCGCATTGGATGCGGGGGCTACAGACTTTCTGCGCTCCCCGGTCGATCATTATGAATTCGTCACCCGTGCTCGCAACTTGCTTAAGCTGCAGCGCCAGCAGCAAAAGATCAAAGGTCGTGCCCAGGCCCTCGAACAGCAGCTGCGCATCAGCGAGCGCTCTCAAGAGGAACTCGTCCGCAGCAGCCGAGAGGCTCTGGCCCAGGTCATTGATACGGTGCCGGCATTGATCAGCGCAACGGACAAGGACGACCGCATTGTTTTCGTAAACGCCTACCTTGCCGATTTCGTCAACTCGACCCCTGAAGCTCTGACGGGGCAACGGCTGAGTGCTATCCTGCGAAGCAACAAGCCGGAATTCAGCCGCCAGATTCATCGATCCGTCGGAGGGAACCAGCAAACGTCCGTGAGCTTCGAAGAGAGCTTGATCGACATCGCCGGAGCCGAGCGGACGTTCCTGACAACGAAGACGTCAATGCACGCCTTTTCGGGGGCCGAAACAAGCGTTCTTACGACGTCGGTCGACATAACCGAGCGAAAGCAAGCCGAAAGCACGTTGCGGCACATTGCACTGCACGACACGCTGACCGATCTTCCCAACAGGAGAATGCTGTACGAGTGGATTCACCAGAAGCTCACCGGTGGAGGAGCCGAGTTCGCAGTCCTCCTGATCGACCTCGACCGCTTCAAAGCGGTCAATGATGCTCTCGGTCACGCGGGAGGAGACCGAATGCTCCAACTGGTGACAAGCCGCCTCCTCGGAATCGTATCGAGCACCGACCTTGTTGCGAGGATGTCGGGTGACGAGTTCGTCGTGGTTCAGGCGAGCATCAGATCCCCGGATGATGCGGAAGAGCTAGGGCGCAAGATCATCGATTCCCTGTCTGCTCCTTTCCTCCTTGAAGAGAGCGAGATCAGAATTGGGTGCACGATCGGGATCACGTTGGCGCCGCGCCACGGCCAGAGCGCTGAGAACCTCCTCCGGTATGCCGATCTGTCAATGTACCGAGCCAAGGCCGAAGGAAGGAACACCCTGCGGTTCTACTCGCCCGAGCTGGACAGCATCTCATGGAACAACATTGGTTTGGAGGTCGACCTCCGCAACGCAATTACCCGAGAACAGTTCGAGCTCCACTTCCAGCCCCAGATCGATCTGGCGACGGGATCGATTGTAGGTGCTGAAGCGCTTCTGCGATGGGTCAGACCGGAATTCGGCCTGACTTCACCTGCCTCATTCATCGATATAGCGGAAGAGACAGGGCTGATTAATGAAATCGGCGCATGGGTACTTAAGCAGGCCTGCACTCAGGCTGCGGCATGGCAAAACCTCCCATATTGCCCGCTTCGCATCTCGGTTAATCTGTCGCCCATGCAGTTTCTGCGCCAAGATATTGTCGGCCTTGTCGAAAATACCCTCACGGTGACGGGTCTCGATCCGCAGTTCCTCGAGCTCGAACTTACTGAGGGCAGTCTTCTCAAGGATGTCGAGCGAACCAAGCAGATCCTCCAGAGCCTGAAGAAACTTGGGGTGAGAATCGCAATCGACGACTTCGGAGTGGGATTCTCCTCTCTCAGTTATTTGAAGAACTTTGCAGTGGACACGTTGAAGATCGACCGCTCGTTCATCTCGAGTCTCCTGGCTGGAAGCCGTGACGAGGCCATCGTCAGGACGATCATCTCCCTGGCTCAAAGCCTTGATTTGAAAGTGATTGCCGAGGGTGTCGAGACGGGTCCCCAACTCGCGTGTCTGCTCAATCATGACTGCAACGAAGCTCAGGGTTACCTGTTCAGTCGCCCGGTGCCATCCGATGTCTTCGAGACTTTGCTCAAGGAGAACCCTCAGTATCTCCTATCAAGGCAGAGCATTGTGCCGAAGAGGGCTCAAAGCGCGTGCTAGCCGATATCCTGTCGCGCCTGAGGTGCAGCCCCGATCGTGAACACGAGATGACCCTGAACAGGCTCATCTTTCTGAGCCTGATCGCAGCTTACACTTACTGGATCAACCCTTCGGTGCCTCGCGAGGCGCTGATCAGCGCAATTGCGTTCGCAATCATCTCGATCGGCATCGCCGTCCATCTTCTCCTCAGACCCCACCAAGCAAGAGTCCGCCGGACTATTGCCATTATCAGTGATCTTGCAACCGCATCCATTCAACTTCACTACGTTGGCGAGACATCCGCGGCCCTTTTTCCGCTTTACCTATGGATTACGCTTGGAAACGGCTTCCGTTTTGGCGTCCAGTTCCTCTATGTCGCGCTGGCCGTCTCGGTTATGTGCTTCGCGATCGTAATTTATACTACACCGAGGTGGTACAATGACATCTATCTCTCAGTGAGCTTGCTGCTGAGCCTTGTCATTCTCCCATTCTATGCGGGTACCCTGATCCGCAAGCTGTCCAATGCTAAGGCGCAGGCGGAATCGGCAAACCGAGCCAAGACGTTATTTCTTGCCAGCGTCAGCCATGAGTTGAGAACCCCGCTGAACGCGATCATCGGTCTTTCGGGTCTCATATCGGAAACGTCCCTCGACGTCGAACAGCGTGGCATCGTCCGAACGATTAGCTCAGCCGGAGAGTCCTTGCTCCGGCAGATCAACAGCATCTTAAACCTATCCCGCATCGAAGCAGGGAAGATGCCGATCGATCAGGTCGACTTTGATCTTTCCGAAGTTCTTTCCACTGCCCGGGCGATGGTTCTGACCCAAGCTCAACAGAAGGGGCTCCGATTGACGATCCATATCGCTCCGGAGACTCCTCTCCAGTTGCATGGACCGAAGCACCATCTGACAGAAATTCTCCTGAACCTCCTCGGAAATGCCGTCAAATTCACGGAGAAGGGGTATGTCACGCTAGCAGCGCACCCTATCGCCGAGGGTAAACAGACTTTTGTTCGCTTCCTCGTATCCGACACCGGCATTGGTATCGCGCCCCAGGGACTCGGAAGAATCTTTGAGAGCTTCACCCAAGCCGACGAAACCATCGTCAACCGTTTTGGCGGAACGGGGCTCGGGCTTTCCATCTGCCGACAACTCGTAGATGCCATGGATGGCAAGATAGGGGTCGAAAGCAGAGAAGGTCACGGTAGTCGTTTTTGGTTTACGCTTCCGATGAGGGCATTGGATCCGGAGGCAGCGGGCGGACAGCTGTCTCAGAAGATCCAATCCCTCCTGGTCTGCGCCGAACCTAGCCTTGCCCACACCATTGCAACCCGACTTGGAGACCGCGAAGGTATCCCTGTCTCTCAGACCCTGTCCGAGGGGAGCGAATGGCTTTGGCAGAACAGAGATCGGCAGGTCGTGCTGTTCTACTATAGTGACCTGCCAGACGACCGTATTGCGGCAGAGATCGAAAGGGCAGACCTTCCTATCCCTCCAATTCTCATACGCCCTGGTACCTCCCGGATCTTCACGGCTTCGGAGCTGATGCATGTATCAAGCAGCATCCTCCCGCTCGACTTCATGCAAAACGAAGCTCAGGCCGCCTCAGTTGCAGCGGCCGCGCAAACGTCTTGGGCTCAGTCGCTATGGGGCGCCCCGAGCGTAATCGAGCTACCCAGCGCATCGCGTCCTCTCTCGATCCTTGTGGCGGACGATAATGCGACAAACCGAACAGTCCTATCGAAGATTCTGGAGCGCGGCGGGCATACAGCGCGATGCGTCCGGAACGGAGAGGACGCGCTCAGCGCACTTGAGGAGGAATCGTTCGATCTAGTCATCCTCGATGTCAACATGCCGGTGATGACCGGTATCGAGGCTGCCAAACTGTTCAGATTCTCCGAGCCCCGAGGCAGCCATACTCCGATCATCGCCCTCACGGCCGATGTCACGCCGGAAGTTGCTGCCGAGGCGCTCGGCGCAGGTATGGATGCCTGCCTGACAAAGCCCGTACAGCCAGCAACGCTTCTCAAGGCGATCGAGGAGCACGTAGCCGCCCATCGCACGCAAACGTCGGCCGAAAGTGCCCCAGCGCCTGCCGCCCCGACGGACACCCCTTCCTCCGTTATAGACGAAGCCGTGCTTAAGGAACTGGAACACCTGGGCGGACAGGATTTCGTTCGCAGTCTTGTGGAAGAGTTTTTCTCCGATGCCGGCCATATTGTCGGCGAGTTACGGGATGCAGCTGCGTCAGGCGACACGCACAGGTTTCGCCTCGAAGCTCACGGCTTGCAGAGCGCATCCGCGAATGTGGGCGCAAAGACGGTGCATGAAATCTGCATCCGTTGGAGACGCATTACGAGCGCTGATCTTGCCGCAAGCGGGGCAGAGCAGGTTGAACATCTGGTGCGCGAGCTTGCGCGTACCCATAGCCTGTTTACGAAGTATCTCTTCGAGCCGGTCAGCGCTTAGACAACGTTGCGCCTGCTGGCAAACGGCAGCCCAAGGGCGCCGATCGCGGGGCGTCCAGCGCCAGGGCGCCCCGGTCTTGATGATCCAGCGCAGGCCATTGAACGCCTCGCGGAGAGAGTGCTCACGCTGGCCAGCCTCTCCGGGCAGAAGCGTCAGATTGGGCGCGACAAAGGCCGTTCTTCGTCAGGCACATCGGAGGGGTAAGGTTCGAGAGCAGAGGTCATCCCGCCACAACGAAGATGACCTCAATTCAGGCCCGTAACAGCCGCTGCAGCGTCGGACGTGCGATCGAACCCACATCCGATGCTGTCAGCCTATGGTCTCGAGCATCTTTTCACGCAATACCGGTTCCCACTTCCCGGGTTCGATGATCGAGTGGCACATCAAACCGACGCAACACCTTGTGATCGCAGTTTCTGCCATGCTTCATAAGCTGAAAGCACTGTTTCCATCTGCGCCGTGTGTCCCGCGACAAAATCATCACCGTAAATCGTTTCATCAGGGTATTCAGTGATAAGCGTCAGCGGCACGGTATGCCGATCGTCCACCGAGGAAAGGCATGGAAAGCCATTGATGACGCGAAAGCCCGTTTCGCCCGCGTGGATTTCGTAGAGCGCGATCTGGCGATCGTTGAACTCCAAGAGACCTGGAATGGCGCCGAGATGACGCGTCACATGGTCCAACACCGCCTCGGCCGCCTCCTCCCAACCAGCGTGATGCCGCATGACGAGAAAGAAGCCTTTGGGCAGCGTCCACATGGCGAAGTTACGCGGCACATAGCCGGAAAGCGGCCGCGTCCACTCATGCGCTGGATAGCCGTGAAGGTTCACATGCAACCCGGCACCACTCAATTGTTGCGCCTTGAGACGGATAGACTTTTCGTTGAGATGAGGGCCCGCATTCTCCTCCGTTCGATACTCCAGATCGTCGCCGAGCGCAGTGTAGCGAGCGGCATGGTGCATATGCCGCGGATTATCGATGCGCAACCGCTGGTGTAGTGCATATCCGTCGGGGTTTTCCAGTGGCGAGACGGTGAAATGCGCATTCGCGCGCTGCTTGAGTATGCGTGCGGCGCGAATGGCGCCGACGATCCCGGTTGTCTCGTTAGGGTGTTGCCCCCCACTGACCATCACTGCGGCATCACCGCCCTTCAGATAGCGCCCCGACAGATTTCTGCCTGAACGCGAAAGTGCATTGAACTCTTCGCCCCCGATATCTGCGAGCAACCGCGTGATCTGTCCGGCGGCCAACGGCTCGCTAGCCGTATCGACCGATTGGTCCAAGCCATCGCAGAAGGCCGTCGTTAGCGGTCGTACCTCGACGCGAACCGATATGGTGCCCTCGCTCTTGACGATCTCCGGGACGATCTGACCGGGCTTCAGCCCTCGGTCGCCGAGCGGGCGACCCGACTTCTTCTGAAAGAGCTCCAGCAACGAGAAGTATAGATCCTCGTGCATCGCCTCTCGCAGACTGACAACCTCGTCGCCGACCGGGAGCGGCAGGTCCTCCGCCGGATGGACGACGCGAATGTTGAGTTCAGGGAAGTAAGGCTCCTCATCGTTCCATTCGTAACCCGCTATCGCCCGGATGGTGTTCTCAAACAGGCGCTCGTAATCGGTCTCCAGCCGCTCGCCCTTCTCATCTCCGGCGAACCGGACCCAGCCGGTCGGCGACAGGTTCATTTCCCCGACGATATCCGAGTGAACGCGGTTCGGGGCGAACACCTTCAGCGTCTCCGGCATGCCGGCACGGGTGATGATCACGTCGTAGCAGAGCTCGCTGTCCTCGCGGGGCAAGAACACGATCTTCGCCTCGCCGACCAGAGCGGCAAGTGGGTAGGCCTCGAGACGGAATCGGTTGTCAGAAGCCGCAGGATGGACAGGATAGCGGATCTCGATTGCGGTGACGCCGACGAGATCGATTTCCTCGAGAAATGCAAAGAGGAGCGGCTTGTAGGCGCTTCGGATACGTGCGGTGACACCTTTGTCCGCCAGCGCCTGTTCTGCCGCCCGACGGCTTCGCGTGTCGTCGAAGGTCCACGCTTCGAAGGACTGTCCCCGAACGGCGCGCGCCACGAGTTGTTCGAGGCTCCGCTCGAAGACCTTAGAAAAAATCTCACTCATCAGGAATTACCTTGTTCTGCCCGTTGGATCGAGGCTGTCGCGTAGCCAATCCCCCAGCAGGTTCAGGCCGAGCACCGTCAGCATGATCGCCAAGCCTGGAAAGACGCTGACCCACCAAGCTGTCTGGAGATAGGTCCGTCCGTCCGCCAGCATTCCGCCCCAGCTCGGGATGGTGGGATCGACGCCCATGCCCAGGAAGGTCAGGCTGCTTTCGAGCAGGATGTTCGTCGCGACATTGAGGGTCAATAGCACGATGACGGGGCCAAGCAGATTTGGCAGCAGGTGCTGGAAGATGATGCGCCGGTCCCTCACGCCGATGGCGCGGGCCGATAGGATGAATTCACGTTCGCGCAGGGAGAGAACCGAGCCCCGTACGAGGCGGGCGTATTGCACCCATTGCGAGACGATCAGCAGGATGATCGTGTTGGTCAGACTGCCGCCGACAATGGCGATGAAGGTGATGGCCAGAAGGATAAACGGCATCGCGAGCTGGATGTCCGCGAAACGCATCACGAGCATATCCCAAAAGCCACGGTAATAACCTGCGATAAGACCCATCAGCACCCCGAACACGACGGCGCCGGCGACGGACGTGATACCGACGAGCAGCGAAATCTTGCCCCCCATTACGACACGCGCCAGCACATCGCGGCCAAGCGGATCGGTGCCAAGGGGGTGGGCAGCCGAGGCGAAGGGCTTCGCCAGGCGCGCCATCAGGTCGATCTTGTCGGCGCCGCCGGGAAACAGCAGGTCGGAGAACAGCACGGCCAGGCAAATGACGCTGGTAAGGAATGTGCCAAGAATGAACTCGACACTCATGAACCGTGACGAGCGGGACAGGGTTGCGGCCATGCGGTTACTCCGTGCGGATGCGGGGATCGACTAAGCCATAGGCTATGTCGACCAGAAGATTGATGCCGACGATCATCAACGAAAGAACGGTGATCACGCCCTGGAGAACGGGGAAGTCCCGCGCTCCGACCGCATCGAATGCCAGCGTGCCGAGGCCGGGCCAGTTGAAGACGCGCTCGATGACGACGATGCCGCCGAGAAGACCGCCGAACTGGATGCCGAAATAGGTGATCAGCGGAATGGCGCAGTTCCGGAGCGCATGCTTGTAAAGGACCTTGGTTTCGCTCAGGCCCTTCGCGCGGGCGACCATGATGTATTGCGACTGCAACGTTTCCAGCATCGAGGTCCGGACCAGGCGGACGTTCGTGGCAGTCAGGATGATCCCCATGGTAAGGGCAGGCATGATATAGCTCGAAAGCCCGACCATGCCGCTCGGAGGCAGGAGATTGAGCGTGATGGCAAACAGCAGCACGAGCATGGTGGCGAGCCAGAAGTTCGGGAAGGACAGGCCGACGAGCGACAGGATGCGGACGACCTGGTCCGCCCACTTTCCGCGCGCCGTCGCCGCCTTGATGCCGAGAGGTATGGAGAGCACGATCGAAACCGTGATCGAGATGAAAGCCAGCAGCAGGGTTGCGGGAAGCGCCTGAGCAATCAGCGTCGTCACGGGCGCATTGCCGGCGAAGCTGCGCCCCATGTCCAGGGTCATTAGCCCCTTCAGGAATAGATAATATTGTTCAAGGAACGGCTTGTCGACGCCGAGTGCCTGCCGGATGCGCGCGAGGTCATCCTCCGTCATGCTGCCGCCGCCCTGAAACATCGTCACGGCCGGGTCGCCCGTCAGGCGAATGGCGAAGGATACGAGAAGGGTGATGGCAATCACGATGAAGATCGCCTGAAGCAAGCGTTTGATGAGGAAGCCGGCCACGTATTTATTCCCGAAACGGTAAAGGGAGCGCCGCCGCCTTCTTGGCGGCGGCGCCGGGTTCGGATCATTCCACCGTGACGTCGGTGAATTTCATGCGGTTGTCAGGCGCCGGGACGAAACCTTTGACGCGCTTGCTGACGCCGTAGATCGCCTTGGTATTGTAGAGCGGCAGTTCCAGCGCGCGGTCGGCGGCATAGGCGGCGATTTGGCGAAGGATCTTTTCGCGCTCCGCACGATCGGTCAGCGGTCGCTGCGATTCCAGGAGCTTGTCCAGCTTGTCGTCCTTGTCGTACGGATTCCAGCGTTCGCCCGAGTGGTACATGGAATAGGCGGTGTTGTCGTAATCGAAGGTCCAGCCGCCCCACTTCTGCTGGAACATCGCCCCGGTCTTGCCTTGCGGGATGATGTCATTCAACAGCACGTTGGTTTCGTAGGGCTTGATCGTGGCGGTGACGCCGACGGCCTGAAGATAGCTGGCGACGATCTGCGCGACTTCGTTCATCGTCGCGTCATTGCCCCGGATGTCGATCTGCACCGTTGCGCCCGGCTTGACGCCGGCTTCTGCAAGCAGCTTCTTGGCGCCTGCGGGGTCGAAAGGAAGCGGCTTCAGCGCCGGATCGTAACCGAACGAGAGCTCACCCTGGAACGAGGCAATCTCGGCCGCCTGGCCAGCGAGCAGCGACTTCACGATGGTGGCCCGATCGACCGCCATGGTGAGAGCCTTGCGCACCTTCGGATCGGCGGTAATACCGTCGCGGGTGTTGAAGCGCAGCGCATCGACCGTTGGCCCGGGAACGCTGACGACCTGCAGCTTGGAATCTCCCTCGATGACCGGGATCATGCCGATCGGGATCGTCGGCGGAATGACGAGATCGACACGGCCGGCCTGGAGTTCGGCGACGGCGGTCGAAGGCTCGGTAATGAAGCGGTACTCGAGTTCCGAGAGCTTCGGCGCGCCGCCCCAATAATTCGGGTTGGCTTCGAGCTTGATGTCGACCTTCGGCGTGTAGGACACGAACTTGAATGCCCCGGTGCCGACCGGATTGACGTTGAAATTGTCCTCGCCCTTTTCCTTGATGTACTTGGGCGGCACGATCATGGCGCCATAGCCGGCCAGCTTGGTCAGGAGAACCGGATCGGGAGCCTTGAGCTTCATATCGACGGTGAAGGGATCGACGATCTCGACGCTTTCGATCGCCGTGTAGTTGGAGCGCTGCGGACCCTTGGCACCCTGCTCGCCGAGCAGACGGTCGAACGTGAACTTGACGGCCTCGGCATTGAAGTCCTCGCCATCGTGGAACTTGACGCCCTGACGCAGCTTGAAGCGGATGCGTTTGCCTTGGTCCAGCTCTTCCCAGGATTCCGCGAGGCCGGGAACGAGCTTCAGGTCAGGACCGCGATAGGTCAGTCCGTCGAAGATGTTGGTGGCGACCGCCGCCCATTGAACCAAAAAGGTATCGACCGGATCCCAGCTGCCCGGGTCCTGCGGGGAGGATACCGTGAGCTTGCCCGCAGCGAGGGCGGGAGCGGCCGAGAAAGCCACGCCGGAAAGGGCGATAGCCATGAAGGACCTAGCGACTCGTCTTTTGATTGTACTCATTTCCTGTTCCTCTCAGAAAGTTGCGATTTTTCGCGGGTGTTCAGGCACTCTTCGCGACGAAGTGGCCTGGATTGATTTCCTCATGCATGAGGATCGTGGGCTCATCGCCGACGCGACGTACCGGATTGGGGATCTCGCCCTCGAGCAGCGTCGAATTCCGCTCGGCGTTCGGATCGGCAACCGGTACGGCGGACAGGAGCCGGCGCGTATAATCATGCGTCGGTTGTTCAAAGACTTGGCGGCGACTTCCGATTTCCATGATCTGGCCGAGATAGAGAACGGCGACGCGGTGGCTCACCTTCTCGACGACAGCCATGTCGTGGCTGATGAACAGATAGGCCAATTGACGCTCCGCCTGCAGGTCCATGAACAGATTGATGATCTGCGCCTGAATGGAGACGTCGAGCGCCGAAAGGGCTTCGTCTGCGATGATGAGCTTCGGATCGGATGCAAGCGCGCGGGCGATGCAGACGCGCTGGCGCTGGCCGCCAGAGAACTCGTGTGGATAGCGGTCGGCATGCGTGGAGCTCAGGCCCACGCGTTCCAGCAACTGGTCGACGCGGCGCCGGACTGCCTTGCGATCCGAAATAAGGCCATGTGTGTTGATCGGCTCGGCAATCGAGAAACCGACCGTCTTGCGCGGATCCAACGAGGCGAAGGGATCCTGAAAGATGTACTGGACCTCTTGTCGCATCCGAAAGCGCTCCGCCGCGGACATGGACGAATAGCTCTTTCCATTGAATGAGATTTCGCCCGAGATGGCGGTCTGCAGCTGCTGGATCGTGCGACCGATCGTCGATTTGCCGGACCCGGATTCACCGACCAGCGCCAGCGTCTCGCCCGGATAAATGTCGAAGCCGACCTTCGAAACGGCGCTCAGGCGATGGGTCACCTTGCCAAGGATGGTCTTGCGTATGTCGAACCGGACGAACAGGTCCTTGACGGACAGAAGAGGCTTTTCATCATACTTCGCCGTATTCTGCACGCGTTCCTCGCCGACCATCGTCGGCTCGCCGTTCTGAAGAACCGTCAGCGGCATGCGCTTCGGGAACTCCTCCCCGGCCATGCTGCCAAGACGGGGGACGGCGGAAAGAAGCGTCTGCGTATAGGCATGGCGCGGGTTGGCGAAGATCTCTCCGACCGGCCCCTCCTCGACCTTTCGGCCCTTCCACATGACGACCACGTCATCAGCCATCTCGGCGACCACGCCCATGTCGTGCGTGATGAAGACCATGCCCATGCCGAGCGTCGTCTGTAGATCACGCATGATGTTGAGGATCTGCGCCTGGATGGTCACGTCGAGCGCCGTGGTCGGCTCATCGGCGATCAGGAGCTTCGGCCGGCACGCGAGCGCCATGGCGATCATGACACGCTGGCGCATGCCGCCGGAAAGCTGGTGCGGATAGCGGCCGAGAAGCGCTGCGGAATCGGGCAGGCGCACCATGTCGAGCAGGCGACGGGCCTCGGCCATCGCCGAGGCCTTGCCCATCTTCTCATGCAGCATCAGAACTTCGCAGATCTGGTCGCCGATGGTGAAGACCGGATTCAGAGACGTCATCGGCTCCTGGAAGATCATGGCGATCTCTTTGCCGCGGATCGACCGCATCTCCTTCTGAGACGCCTTCAGGAGATCCGTCCCGTCGAACAGGATGCGGCCGCCGACGAACTTCGCGCCCATCATGTCTGCAAGCCGCATGGCTGAAAGCGACGTCACCGATTTGCCCGAGCCGGACTCGCCGACGATCGCCAGCGTCCTTCCCGCCTGAACCTTGAACGACAGGTCGTCCACGACCCGATTGCCACCAAATTCGACGCAGAGACCCTCGACCGACAGAAGCGGTTTGCGATTGTCCGTCGGTGTCGTCATATCCGTGTCTCCGGCTTGGGCTGCGCTGTACTGGTCTTGGCCGCGCCGCTCTCCCTGGCGATGCGGGCCAGGATGGCGCCGGCGTTCTGAGAAGAGCCGGCTTCGGCCAGGATGGTGAGAACGCCGGAGACCGGCGCGGTTACGGCGGTCTCCATCTTCATCACTTCCATCACGGCCAATACTTCACCCGTCTCTACGGTAGCGCCATCGGAAACATTCCATTGAACAAGCACGCCGGGCACAGGCGCCAGCACGGTCTCTGCATCGGTCCCGTTGCTCTCTTGCGCCTTTGATCGGCCAGACGATGCCGGCATCGGGCCGAGCAGGCGGCGAAAAGCATCGGGGATGCCGATCTCGACACGTTTTCCGTCGATTTCGACATGCCCCCGCAACAGCCAGACATCGGGCGCCGGCGCTGGCCGGTCGGCCGCTTCCAGCACCTCGGCGAAGTCGGTCTCGATCCACCGCGTATGGACGCGGAAATCCGAGGCAAAGTCCGGGTGCTCGATGACGGCACGGTGGAACGGCAGGACAGATGGTACGCCGCCGATCTCGAACTCGCCAAGCGCGCGACGCGCCCGGGCGATCGCCTGTTCGCGTGTTGCTCCCCAGACGATCAGTTTGGCAACCAGAGAATCGAACATCGGCGGAATGATGGAACCGCGAGTGATGCCGGAATCGAGCCGTACACCCGGGCCACAAGGAGGCGCAAACGCGGTGATCTCGCCGGTCGACGGCAGGAAACCGCGTCCCGGATCTTCCATGTTGATGCGGAATTCGATCGCGTGACCGCGCGGTTCGGTCATCTCGGTGATGCTGATCGGGAGACCTTCCGCAATACGGAACTGTTCGATGACGAGGTCGAGACCGGTCGTCTCCTCGGTCACGGGATGTTCGACCTGGAGACGGGTATTGACCTCGAGGAAGGAGATCACGCCATCGGCGCTCAGCAAGAACTCGACGGTACCCGCACCCGTATAACCCGCCTCTGCGCAGATATCGCGCGCCGCCTTATGGATCCTCTCGCGCTGCTCCTCGGAAAGAAACGGCGCGGGCGCCTCCTCGACAAGCTTCTGGTTACGCCGCTGCAGCGAGCAGTCGCGAGTTCCGACGACAAGAACATTCCCGAGGCGGTCCGCCAGCACCTGCGCCTCGATATGCCGCGGGCGGTCGAGAAACTGCTCGACATAGCATTCGCCCCGACCGAAGGCAGCCACCGCTTCGCGGGTCGCCGATAAGAACAATTCTTCGACTTCGTCGAGCCGGCGGGCGATCTTCAGGCCGCGACCGCCGCCGCCGTGCGCAGCCTTGATCGCGATCGGCAGGCCGAAGCTCCTGGCGAAAGCCAGCGCCTCCGCCGAATCGGAGATCGCGCCGTCGCTGCCGGCGACCAGTGGAGCACCGACCTTCTGGGCGATGCGGCGTGCTTCGAGTTTGTCACCGAGAGCTTCGATAACCTTCGGATCGGGACCGATCCATGTCAGACCGGCGCCGACGACGGCCTCGGCAAACTCGGCGCGCTCGGACAGGAAACCATAGCCGGGATGCACGGCATCCGCGCCGGCGCGCTTGGCGATGGCAATCAACTTGCCGATATCGAGATAGGTGTCCTTGGCTACGGCGCCATTCAACGCGTAGGCCTCGTCTGCCATTGCGACGAACAGCGCGTCGGAATCCGCGTCGGCATAGACGGCGACGGAGGTCAGGCCGTAATCCTTGCAGGCTCGGATGATCCTTACCGCGATCTCGCCACGGTTTGCTATCAGAACCTTCTTCATGCGCTTTGTCCGGGAGTGATGTAGGGAGCGAAACGGTTGACCGCATTGAAACGGATGCGCGCTCCGACGGGAATTTGGCCGGCGAGATCGAGATGATGGCTGGCGAGATTGGCGATGACGGGATAACCGCCAGTGAGCGGATGGTCGGCGAGGAAAAGGACCGGCTGGCCGCTGGCCGGCACCTGGATGGCCCCGCGTACGGTGGCCTCGCTCGGCAACTCGCCGTGGTTCCGGCGTTCCAGCGCCTGACCCATCAGGCGGATGCCGACGCGGCTCGACTGGGGGGTCACCGACCATTCCTGTGTCAGGAAGTTCTGCACGGCCTCGTCGGTGAACCAATCGGTACGCGGGCCCATGACCACGTCCAGTGCAACCGTCTCGTCGCTGCTCGGCATGGCGAATGCCGGCAGTTCCGACGATACGAACGCTCCCACGGGCGCCGTCCTAATGAGGATGACGTCGCCGGAACCAAGTGCCGCCGGGCCAATCTGCGCCAGCGTATCGATCGCGGCGCTGCCGAGGACCGGCGCTATGGCGAAGCCACCGCGAAACGCGAGATAGGAGCGCATTCCGGCCGCCGGCCTGCCAAGCGAAACGACGTCACCGTCGTCGAGCGCGATGGTGCTGTGGTGCGGAGCGACAATCTTCAGTCCGCTTGCATCTGTAACGGTGATCGATGTTTCGGCACCCGCCAGGGCCATGACGCCCTGGCCACGCATGCGAAAACTCAAACCGCCGAGTGTGATCTCAAGTGCAGCGGCATTCGCCGGATTGCCGACAAGGCGATTGGCGGCCTTTAAGCTTGCCCGGTCGACCGCGCCCGAGGCACTGATGCCTTGCCGCGCCAGACCGGGGCGGCCGAGATCCTGAAACAACACCGGCAGACCGATGGAGAGGATTTCGATCGCGGCCGATCCCGCACTTGGCCCAGGGCAGTTTGCTGGCTTCGCTGAGACCTTCTCCGAGTCCTTGACTTCATAGGCATGGCCGCCTGCCATGTTGCGGAAGCGCACGCGATCACCGGGCTGCAGCAGCGAGGCGGGCGTGCGATCGATCTCGAACATGGCGAGCGGCGTCGTACCGATCAACTGCCAGCCTCCGGGGCTGGCCTTCGGATAGACGCCGCTGAATTCACCGGCAAGACCTACGGCCCCCGCCGGCACCTGGGTGCGCGGCGACTTGCGGCGCGGGACATTCAGACGCGGATCGCCGCCCGAAAGATAAACGAATCCGGGCGCAAAGCCGGTAAAGGCAGCGACGTAATCGCTTTCGGTGTGCAGGCGTATGACCTCGTCGGCGCTCATGTTCAGAATGGCGGCGACTTCGGCGAGATCTTCGCCGTCGTAGCGGACGGGAATTTCAACCAGCGCGCCCGAAGCCGCCTTGCGTTCGCCGCCCGCTCGTGCCGCAACTGCGTCCACCAGGGCGTCGTCGGACAGCGTATGAGGGTCGAACGCGATGAGCAGCGTACGGGCTGCCGGAATGACTTCGCGGATGCCGGCAACCGGGTTATTCTCGAGTGCATCGAACAGCGCCAGCGCCTCTTCGAGATCAGCCAACTCGACCAGAACGCAGTCGCCACGCACCGGAAGGATGCGGATCGACATATCGCGAGATTCTGGGAGCAAGGTCGACTGCATGAGGGCTCACGCGGCAGCGGTAAAAGGCAGGGCGGCGAGACCGGCCCGCTCGGGAAACGCGCACAGACGCTGAGCGATCGCCACGATGCGCTCGGCGGCCGCGCGCAGTGCCTTCAGGGTGTCGGCAGAGTCGCCGACATCAAAACCACAGGCGACGTCAGCGCTGCCGACCACGTCGAATACGGCTACATCGTCGCCCATCTTCCAGGCACCAAAACTTTTGCCCAGGTCGCCATCGAGGTCGATGCTCATCAACACATGCCCTCTCCTTCCTTGCCTGGAATCCGAGCTAGTGCTAACAAAGGCGAACAATGCTGTCTATAGTGTTGAACAAAACTTATTGAGTGTCCTACAAAGCTTTCAAAGCACATCGTTCGTACGCCACGAGGGTTTTGCACAATCAAATCCACCCCTTGGCGGCTTCGTGGGCGTCGCTTCGCTTGTTGCCGATTGCGAAGCGCATTACCCACAAGTCGAAATCCGTTCTGCAGGAGGAATGAGCTTGGCCGCACGCAAACCGCAGCGAGTGGAGGGGCAATTGACCGCCTCTGCGGACATGAGGGGCGCCAGGACGTCACGCGCCTCCGAACCGCCGCAGACTCTCGCGGAAGCGGTGGCGGAGCGAGTTCGTGAACAGGTCATATCAGGGATGCTCACGCCGGGCAGCCATCTCTCGGAACAGATGCTGTGCGACGAATTGCAGGTCTCCCGCAATACATTACGCGAAGTCTTCCGCCTTCTCACCAAAGAGGGCCTGCTGCGTCACGAGGCCAATCGCGGCGTCTTCGTCTCCATCCCCAGCATGTCGACGATCATCGACATCTACCGCGTCCGGCGCTTCATCGAATGTCCGGCTCTTGCGCAGGCACATCCCGGGCATCCGGGCGCAAAACACATGCGCGTCGCCGTGGAGGATGCCCGCCGCTGCCGCGAGGCAAGGGATTGGCTCGGCGTCGGCAGCGCCGATATTGCGTTCCACGCGGCTATCGTCGAATTGGCCGACAGTCCACGACTCTCGGCATTCTATGCGCAAATCGCGCTGGAGCTGCGACTCGTTTTCGGTCTGCTCCGGGATCCGGAATTCTTGCACGGACCATTCATCGATCAGAATGTCGAGATTGTCGGCGCACTGGAAGCCGGGAGAGCATCAGCAGCCGCCGAGTTGCTCGAATCTTACCTGCTGAGAGCAGAGCGCTTTATTCTGGGCGCCTACACGCGCGTTGTTGCCTAGAACCTTTGTTGTGAGGCGGGCTCATGGCCTGCGTTCCTGATAGAGTTGCCGCACTGTTCCGGGGAAACGCAGGTCGAAGCTGGCCGGGCCCACGATCTCGGCCGCCGCCCCGAACGGACCGTAGGCTCTGGCCTGTTTCATTCTAAGATGACTTTTGCGAACCTTCTTCCTCGGGCAAGTCATTGAGATCAGGAAATTGCTGATAGATCGCGCATAGGATTTGCGTGTCGATCAAACCTATGAACCTTCCGAGCGCCCGTCGAAGCTCTTGCATGTCCTGTGGGGTCCAGTCTGTTTCGAGAGCCGTATGGCATGCAGCTTCCGAAGCACTTCCAACGTGAGGCATTTTGCTTCAAACGCGAAGTCTCTTTTCATGGCCATTCCCATATCCGTAGCCGAAGATGTTTGGCAGGTTAGGAATCCAGTTGCAGCTGAGTTCATTGAACTTTGATGGACGGAAACGTTCCTAGAGCCTGTCCCATGCCTGAGGCGTCCGTCTCCGCAAGGAGGTTATCGGGTATATCGTCATGAACTAGGGTTCAAATCGAATATCTCGGAGAGTTACGGGAACAGCGTCTCTGTCGATATGCTCTTCTATGCGATCATGAGTGATGATGATGCCGACCAGTGGGTCGCCTATCATTGTCTCTTTTGTTTCGAAGGACACCCATATCTCACGACCCTTGAAGTCTTGCAGGATTATCTGTAGGTCAAACATGATCTCGGGCTTGTAGAGATCCCATGATGATATGAAGACCCTCTGGGCCCAATTGGATTTTTCATCCAAAACCCAATAATCGGCATCTCCGAAAGCAGACTCGGTTCCGTATTGTGCCATGACGTTGCAGACAGCGTTGTAGAGATTTTTCCACTTCGACATGAGAACCCGGTACCCATAGCCTTACAAACGCGGCATACTGGTAGTAACTAGGGCAAACTTTTTTGGATCATATGTAACGTTGGGCCGAGCTCCATCATCCCTATAAATCTGCAGCTCTTTCATTACGCCCCTTTCCACGAACAGAATGAAATTGATAAACGGCCCTATATCTGTTGTATGAAAATCGGCCTGATATGCTGTCACTAAAGGTCCGCTATAGTCTAGGGGCCAAATCGGCGCTCCTTCGGCCGGCTGAATCATAAGAGAGCCAAATTCGTCTATTACTCTGACATGGCAAGACGATAGTTGCTCCTTTAGAAATTCAACTTCTGGAATGGCATCAATAAGCAGTCTTTCTATGATGGCTTTTTCTAAAACGGTTGGCTGTCGTTTATCTGGAAAAGTCATGGTTGTTGCCCGTGCTAAGCATCTTGTGCACCTAAGTGTTGCTGTGAACTTGTGTTCATTCAGAGAACCTTGGCGCTACTTATAGTAGTAAGTCCCAATATGAAGTATACCGTTAGGACGTAAATAGGCTCTGTATTCATAATTAGGTGTTCTTCCCCAGAATGGACCCCATGCGTCACCAAGGTTTGGAAGACATTGCAGAATTTCTGCACGAGCTGCCATTGGATTAGATACATGTCGATCTCCATGCCCCCAGGTTACTGTTATGCTCTGCAATCCTCTTGGATCGGTTTGTTGGAGCGGGTTTGCACCGGCATAGGCATAGAGGCTGGGCCCGTCGCGCGGGACCCTTCTGCCTTGGTCCGGCGCCGGTCGGGCCTGCAGGCCGAGTTCCTGCAACCAGGATCGGAAGTTTTCGCCGACCGTGTCGCCGGACGATGCTGGTCCTGATGGCTGCGGGTCCTGGTGCAGGTCGAGCGGGTCCGGGGTGATGTAGCGTCCGGTGCTGGGATCGTAGTGGCGGTGCCCGTTATAGGCGAGGCCGGTCTCGAGCCGGAACCACTGCCCAGGAAAACGCAGGTCGAAGCTGGCCGGGCCGGTGATCTCCAGTCCCTTCAACTCGATCTCTCTGATGTAATAGTAATGGAAAAATTCTTCTTGAGCTGAGCGACTACGCAAATGCCAGATGCCGGCTCCAGAACGAAAAATGATTCTTGAGAGCCTCTAAGATCAAATTTCAGTACGTCAGAGACAAAAGATGCAAGATAAGGTTTCTTTAGTAGAAGGTCGGCACTAAGGACATAAGCAGCATAAATCACGTTTTGGATATGATCCGTTGTCAGGGACAACACCTTTATCCCTGTTATTTCAATTCGTATTGCATCGGAGAAACTGCTTGCGATGTGGAGAACGATCCCATCGTTAGGGTTCGAGAAATCCACTCCTCTGAGTTCCATATCATGTAGATTAGGTTCAACTATTTCCCCATCAGGTGACAGCTGAAGGCCGACAAGGTCTGTCATGTATGCCTCTCTAGAACCTGGGAATAGGGACTGGACCATGCCGGCCCCCTTGATCCCAAAAGTGGAGATGAAGTCTACCGGCACCGTGGTCGAAGTGATTGTCAACATCACACCCAACACCACCCCACCAATTATAAATGCGGATCTGTCCCTTTGGGTGAAAAGCTAAGCCACCGCCCGCCTGAAATCGCGGCAAGCTGATAGACTGCAGTCCGTTAGGATCGGTTTGTTGGAGCGGGTCTGAATGGACGTAGGCGTAGAGGCTGGGCCCGTCGCGCGGGACCCTGCCGCCTTGGTCCGGCGCCGGTCGGGCCTGCAGGCCGAGTTCCTGCAACCAGGATCGGAAGTTTTCGCCGACCGTGTCGCCGGACGCTGCTGGTCCTGGTGGCTGCGGGTCCTGGTGCAGGCCGAGCGGGTCCGGAGTGGTGTAGCGGCCGGTGGTGGGATCGTAGTGGCGGTGCCAGTTGTAGGCGAGGCCGGTCTCGAGCTGGAACCACTGCCCGGGGAAACGCAGGTCGAAGCTGGCCGGGCCCACGATCTCGGCCACCGCCCCGAACGGATCGTATGTGGCGCGCCACACGATCGTGCCGGCGGTATCCGCCAGCAGCACCGGCCGCGCGAGATGGTCCGCCTGCACGAACAGCAGGACGGGATGGGCCGGATCGGCCGTACCGTCGAGCACCGCGACGGGCAGTTCGCCGAGCCAGACATATTCCTTCAGCGTGGCGCCCGAGGCGTCCGTCTCCGCGATCACGCGATCCTCCCCGTCGTAGACGAGGTGGATCGTGCCGTTCGGCACCCCGTTCATGAGCTCGCGGATCGCCAGGCGGTGGCGGCCATCATAGGTATAGCGCGCCCGCACCGGGCCGAGCCGCCCCAGCCGCACCTGCGCCAGCTGGCCGGAGCCGTCATACTCATACGCCAAGGCGGCGCCGCGATCCTCCTGCGCGAGGTTCCCGGCCCCGTCATAGGCGAAGCGGCGCTCGACCGCGCCGTCGCGGGTGATCTCTTCCAGCCGGTTCGTGCCCGGTTCATAGGCATAGGCGCGCCGCGTCAGGCCGCTTAAGTTCGTGTGTTCCTCGGCCAGTCGGTTGCCGGTGCCGTCGTAGCTCCAGGCCCAACGCTCTCCGATCCGCCCGGCCCAGGCCAGGCGCTGCGCCGGATCGTAGCGCAGGCTCAGGACGTCGTGCCCGCCCTCCCCGTCCGCCGCGATCTCGGTCAGGTTGAGCCCGTCGCCGACCGTGTAGCCCCGCTCCAGCACCCGCGACCCGTCCGGGCGCGTCACGCTCAAGGCGGCGATCCGGTACTCCCGGTCGTAGGCGCGCGCGAGCACCATGCCGTTGCCAAACACGGCCCGACGCAGCGGGCCCTCCGGGAGGTATTCCACTCCGGACAGGAGCTCCTCCACCGGCCCGCCCGCGCTGCGCTGCAGGCCGATCGCGTTCACCCGCCCGAGCCCGTCATAGCCGTAGACGAGGCTGCGCCCGGACGGATAGGTCAGCCGCGCAAGCCGCCCGGCCCCATCGTAGCCGGAGCTGACGGTGCTCACCGCCCCGGCGATGTCGCGCGTCTCGCGCACCAAACGCCCCTTGGCGTCATAGGCGTAGACGCTCGTGCCGGCGGCATCCGCCATGCCGGTCAGCCGGCCCCGCCCGGCATTGCCGTTCCGGCTGTCGTCGTAGCTCCAGCTCACGAGGGAGCCGCCGGAGGAACGGCGCGTCACCAGCCGCCCCGCCGCGTCATAAGCATACACGATCTCGATCCCGCGCCCGTCGCGCTTTCGGATCACAAGCCCGCGCTCGTCGTAGTCGAACACGCTCGTGCCCCGGTCCGGCGACACCTCCTGGATCACCTCGCCGAAGCCGTTGCGCACGTAAGCCGTGGTCAGCCCGCCCGGGTCGGCATAGCTCGTCGTCTCGCCCCGGCCGTTATAGCCGTGCACCACCCGGCCACCGTCGCGCTCGAGTTCGGACAAGAGCCGCCCGAGCCCGTCATAGCCGCGCCCGATCATGTGCCCGCGCGGGTCGGTCAGGCCGGTGGGCTTGCCCGTGCGATCATAGGCGAAGGCCCAGGCCCGCGCCTCGCCGCCCACCTGCCGAATCAGCCGCCCGAGTTCGTCGAAAGCTCCGGTTTCCTCGAACACGATGCGCCCATCCGCTCCCGCCTGCGTCCGCCGGGTGATGCCGCCGAGCGCATCGCGTTCATACGTGATGTGGTCGCCCGCATTGTTGGCGATCCCCACCAGGCGCCGGGCGCCGTCCCAGGTGAAGGTCAGGGTCCGGCCCGCAGGTTCGGACACAGTCTCGGGATCGCCGGCCGCCGTATAGGCCATGGCCCAGCGCTCCTCCTGCGGGCCCGGATCGATCACGATCCCGGTCAGCTGCCCGAGTCCGTCATAGGCATAGGCGGTCATTGTCCCGTTCGGATCGGTCACGGCGGTGGGCTGACCGCGGCTGTTCCAGGCGCTGATCCGGGTTCTCAGCCCGACCGAATCGGTGACGGTCTCGAGCAGGCCTTCGGTCGTATAGGTATAGGTGACGGTGTCGTCCGGCCCCGGCAGCGGGCCATCCACGGAGGTCACCCGGTTGCCGATGCCATAGGCATAGGTCCAGACCCGCCGCCGCCCGTTGGTGGGATAGGGCAGGCTGTGGCTCGTGGTGTCGGTCTGGCCCAGAGCGATGAGGCGGCCGGCGTCGTCGTAGGACAGGTCGGTGGTCAGCCCCTCCTCGACGATCCGGGTCGGCACCGGCAGCACGGGATGCCAGATATAGTTCACGCTCGTCGTCTGGGCCTGGGCCGTACCGGCGGCCGTGAGCAGCAGGCCCGCGAGCAGGCTGCGGATGATGGGCATCGGCTGGCGCATGAGGGCCCCCTCGAAGGCGAGCGGTGGGTTCAAGGATGGGACCGGGTGGCGGTGGTGGGCAGGCCGCGGGCGTCGCGGAGATAGGCGGTCACCTGCCCTTCCTCGTCGGTCGTGCTGAGCACCCAGCCGTTGGCGTCGTAGGTGTAGGCGCGGGTGCTCCCGACACAGTTGGGGGACGGCAGGCCGTCCACCCCCTCGAGCCGGAACGCGCCCTGACCCGTGGCCCGGAACCGGTACACGGTCCGCTTGCCCAGCGCGTTGGTCACCGTGCGGGTGGTCAGCGGCGTGGTGGCCTCGCCATAGTCCACGCTCACCCGCTCGGCGCCTTCGGCCAGCTCGCTCGCGACCGCCCGCCCGCGCCCATCGTAGGCGACGGTCAGGGTGCGCACCCCACGCGCGTCCACGATGCCGGTCACCTGGGACGCAAAGCGCACATCCTCGTGCAGATAGGCGGTCTGCTCCAGGAGCGCTCCGTCCGCCGCCGTCTGCGTCACCCGCGCCAGCCGCTCGGGCCGGGCCGGGCTGTCGGCGGGGGAGAGCGGCTCGTACGCATAGGCGATCCGGCTGCCGCCCGGCACCGTGGCCGAGGCCAGCGCCGCCGGGTAGGTGATCGTTGCGGGGCCGCCGGTGGTGGCGTAGTGCCAAGTGAAGGCGATCTGCCGCCCGAAGCTGTCGGTGAGGCTGGCAAGCTCGGAGAGCGGCCCGTAGGCGAAGCTCTGGCCGTAGCCGTCGCGGCGGGCGAGGCTCACGGGCCGGGCCACCTCGAAGAAGGCATTGAGCCCCGGCTGGTCGAAGCTCTCCAGGATCCAGGTGGCGCCCTGCGGGTCGGTGAAGCGCCAGCGGGTCTTCATGCGCCGGACCTGGGACAGATCGGCCGGCCAGGGCCCCTCGAAGGCGAGCCGGTATTCGGCGTTGCGGGCGCCGTTGCGGGTGCTGGCATAGACCGGCGTCAGGGAACCGTCGCTCTGGCGCTGGAAGTCATAAGACGCGCCGTCGGCGGTCTTGAGGGTGACGCGCTGGGTGGTGGAAAAGGACGGGTCGATGGCCAGCTCGTGCTGGAACGCCAGGCGCCAGCCGAGCCCGAGGCCGAGCGGCGGGGCGTCGACGAAGGCGCTGCCGCCGCGGCTGCGGTAGGTCCGCTCGAGCCGCAAGTCGCCGTCGGGGGCGGCGAAGTCGGTGGCCGAGAGCAGCTTGGCGCCGGTGAGGATGGCGATCGGATGCGGCGTGACCGGATTGACCGATCCGCCGCTGCCCTCGCAGGCTTGCACCTCCTCCCGCGGATCCGCCGCCTTCACGCACGAGCCGGGATAAACCCGCGAATAGCCAGACGCACAGATGAAATCAGTCGGACCAGGTCGTGCAAACCAGCAAGCTTGCGCGCCAACATTAAGGAGGCACCAATCGCAGGTTTTGGTCGACCAAGATTGCGGGTTATCCTTGTATCCGTAAAACGTCGCGTCAGGATTGTAGACCTCGTGCTGTCGTCTGCAGGCCGCAATCGGGGTCGTATAGTATTCCGGAATACGATCAGGTGGGACTACCCGCCACCCCAGCACGCCTTCGCCTTGGGTCTGGGCCGAGGCGGCAGCGAGGCCCAGCCCGGCCAGCAGCGGCAGGGCGGGCAGAAGGTGGAGCAGGGAACGCAGCATGACGGGGTGCTTCTCCTGAGGCGCGTGGACCACTCGAAAAAGGCAACATTATTTCGCGTATCGTCAAGCTCACCCTGCGGAACCGCAGCCGGCCGGGTTGTGGATGACGGTTCTGTGCCTCCTGGAGACATTTGAGGATCGGACAAACCGTTCCGACATAATGCCGCGCAGCATCCCGCAATGCTGGCCGGGGTTCTAGCGGATGCGCCCACCCTTGGCGCCAGACGCATGGCCACGGCATCGAAAGGGGTGAGCACACAGGAGATTGTTTGGAAGCGGATCTTTCATAAGCCGCCTGAGACCTATTTCGGCGCCCAGCCGAAGGCATCGAAGCCTTCGGCAACCTCAACAGAGCTGAAGGCTTGTCCATCCAACCGCTGTCCGACACCCACAAATGGGGAGGTGACAGATTTCGTTACTTACAAACTCAAGATCGGCACATGCGCCGCGCCTAATGTCGGTCCTTGGCAACTAATGTAACTCACCGCCGAGATATAAATCGCGCACACGAGGATTTGCCAACAATTCATTTGCCTTCCCCGTAAGCGCTGACTTTCCCAACACAAGGACGTAGGCGCGATCAGATATCTCCAGAGCCTGGACGGCATTTTGCTCGACCAAAAGAATGCCAATGTTTGTTTGCCTTACAAGCTGAACGATAGCCTCGAAGACATCGGCAAGCATGGAGGGGGAGAGGCCTGCGGATGGCTCATCGAGCAAGAGATATTTCGGTGAAGGCATGAGAGCACGGGCGATCGCCAAGAGTTGCCGTTCACCACCGGACAGCGTGTAGGCTTTTTCATACATCTTACGACGCAGCAGCGGATAACGACTGGAAAGCTCTTCGATCCGTTGCATGCGGGCGATCGCGCTCATAAAGGTGCCACCGAGGTTAAGGTTTTCCCAAACGCTGAGCGCGCCGAAAACGTTGTCGGATTGCGGGACGATTGCAATCGAATGGTCTCGAATCCGGCGATCAACCGGTATTTGTCCGACAGACTTCCCCTCGATACGCACTTCCCCTTTTCTCGGCGGAATGTAGCCGGCTGCAGCCTTCAGGCTTGTAGACTTCCCCGACCCGTTTGGCCCCACTACAGTAACGATCTCTCCCCGTTCGGCGCGCATGTCGAGTCCGTTAAGGATGTCGACGCCTGGTACGTATCCGGCAGTTACGCCGAGCAATTCAATTGACATTTGCAGTACTCCTCACAAGCGTCGCGGCCGCACCTTTCCCCAGATATGCTTCAACGACGCTTTCATGATTCATGAGATCGCCTGGAGGGCAGTCTGCAATGATCTTACCTTGATCGAGGACAACGCAGCGTTCACACAATCGACCAACGAATCCCATGTCGTGCTCTACGACAATCAGTGTGACACCACGATCACGCAGCATTTTCAGGTTATCGATGAGCTTGAGCCGCAGTGAAGGGTTTACGCCTGCAGTCGGTTCATCGAGGAGCAATAGCTTCGCTCCACCAAGCACCGCCGCCCCAAGCGCGAGCAGCTTCTGCTGCCCACCCGACAGAGCTGATGCAGGGCGATCTGCAACAGGACGAAGGCCCAATATATCGAGCATCTCGGCCACTTGACCTCTGGCCCTACATTCCTCCGTTCGTACAGCGCCCGGCCTTGTGAAAAGACTCCATATGCTGCTGCCCGCAGTTTGCTCGACACTTGTCAGGAGCACCTCTGCACAGCTCATCTTCGATGGCATGCGCGGGAGCTGGAAAGTTCGCCTCATGCCTAGCTGACTGATGCCATGACTTGAAAGGCCGCTGATATCGTGCCCGTCAAATGTTGTCGTGCCACTCGACGCCGATAGAAAACCGGAAAGAACGTTGAGCAATGTCGTCTTTCCGGATCCATTGGGACCTAAAAGTCCGACGATTTCTCCCCGGTCGACAAACAGGTCAACGCCCATCAAGACATTCACCCGCCCGAACGACTTATGAACCCCCTTCGCGCTAAGCATCGATTTTCCTTATCTTTTCAGACACGACGCCCTCAGGCCGAAGGAGCAGGAACAGCAGAAGCGTGACGCCGATTAACAGCAAGCGGAGTGCGCCGACCATCTCAGAGGGGACGCCGAACCAGTCTTTCGCGAACAGAGCTAAGCTGAAGATGAACTGGACGACAAACGCCCCGAGCAGCGCTCCGAAATTGTTGCCGATGCCGCCGATGATCACCATGGCCCAGAAGAGGAATGTGCCGAACGCCACCAAGTCCCCTGGGTTGATGTAGCTGATGTAGAGCGTCAGAACACTGCCACCCAGGGCCGCGACCCCGCCGCCGATCGCCATGCCGGCAGCCTTGTAGGCAGTCAGGTTGTGGCCGAACGAAGCACACAGATCCGGCTGCTCCCGAAGAAGGCGAAGAATCCGGCCGAACTGCGATTCCGTGAGACGCCGCACGAACAGGAAGGACACGAGGACTGCGGTCGCGCCGGTTGCTATGAACGCGAGCATATTCTCCCGGCCGCTCATGCCGGGAAACAGCGGTTGCCCGACCCCTGTACCGCCAGCGCCGCCCGTGAGCCAGGATTCGTTGATGAGGACGATACGAAAGATTTCCGCGAGACCGAGCGTGGCAATGGCCCAGTACTCCGTGTCCAGACTTCTCCCCAAAAGTCCGGTGAGCCCTCCAAACAGGCAACCGGCCGCGATCCCGACTGCGGCGGCAAGAACGGGAGGTAGCCCCGCCTGTACTCCGAGAGCGACAGCGTAGCCGCCAACCCCAAAGAAGGCAATTTGACCGAAGTTCATCATACCGCCGATCCCAGCCTGAAGATTCAAGCTGAGGGCTGCGATGCTGTAAGCCGCGGCCACGATCAACACGTCGAGAATGAAATCAAACACGTTTGGTCTCCTGGAAAAAGAGCCCGCGCGGCCGCAAAATCAGCGTGATAATCAAAAGCAAGAAGCTTGCCGCCGGTCCATAGGCGATCGAAATGTAGCTGAAATCTTGGCCTGTCAGAAAACCGAAATCGAGATTGATGACAGCCGTCTCTACGAAGGCGAGGAGCAGAACGCCGAGAACCGCACCAACTGGGCTTCCTAATCCCCCAACAATCGCTGCGGCAAATACCGGAAGCAGTAAATCTTGCCCGAGGTTAAAGTAGACTTGGCTGGTGATCGCCAGGAGAACGCCGCCCAATCCAGCGAAGCAACCGGAAATGAAACCAATTCTATTCAAGACGCGTTCAGTGCTGATCCCGCATGCTTTTGCAAGCTCGGGCTGCGTTGCGACCGCGCGCATGCTTCTCCCGAGATTCGTCCAATAGAGAACAATGAAGAATACGATGCACGTTGACATCGTGATTGCCAGCACGGTGGCTTGAACGACGGTAATCGAAGCGCCGAAGAATTTGATAGGCGTTTCCAGCGGCAGATCGAATCGTTCTGATTTCGTGCTGGCGATCGCCTGAAGCGCCGCTCGTATGATCATCGCGACAGCGAAGGATCCGATCATCGCAACGACCGGCGATATTCTCAGAAGCCTTCGGAAGACGTGACGGTGCATCAGCACCGCCACAATTCCGGTCGCAATGGTCGCAATTGCCGCTGACGCGACCAGCGGAATCCCGGCATTGACAAGGAACAATGCGAGGAAAGCTCCGATCGTGGCATACTCCGGCTGGGCCGAGTTGGGAAACCGCACGAGCGCATAGACCGTACTGAGACCCAGGGTCACCAATAGGAGATCGTTCGCTCGCAGAAGCGAGTCGACAATTAGCTGCATCATTTCGCTCTCCGGATGGCAGTCGTCAGAGCGCCGTGACAGCACCGCCCTTTACGATCCCCAACAGATAGTCCTGTCGTGATCTCTCGTTGTCACTGTCGAGCGTGATCGTGCCAGTAGCCCCTTGATAACTCAGGGATTTGGCGGCAGCCATGACAGGATCCGGATCGAGCACACCCGCCTTGTTAATCGCCTCCGCGGCCATGCAAACGGCGTCGAAAACGTAGCCATTGAATGCGGACCTGAAGTCCTCGTTGTATTTTGCTTTGTATAGGTCCCGGTACCAGGAGCTATCCGGACCGATGAAGTTCACCTCGGCACCCAGCTGATCTTCGACCGATGGCTTGGGCGCATCGCTTGCGCACATGGAAAGATACAGGCCGAACCAAGGCGTAGTCTTGAGGCCAAGTTCAAGGCCTTCGCGATTGATGATCGCGGCTTCCTGGCCGTAGGCACAATAGACGATCACTTCGGGCTGATGCCGAGCGAGTTGTTGCAACTCACGTCGGTAACTCGGCTGCCCCTCGGTATAGAGCATCATCTGGGAAATCGCGCCGCCACGGGCTTTGTAGGCCTGTTCGAATGCCGCGGCCATCGACTTGCCGAATGCATTGTTTGGGAGAATAACAACCGCCTTCTTGAAATTCCGGCTGACGATCGCGTCGGCGGAGAACTTCGCGAGCACGTCGTCCAATCCAATGACGGAGAAAGCTCTCCCACCACCTGGCTTGCGAAGGGTCGTCGCAGACGAGCCGTAGTTTACATGCAGGATTCCTTCACGGCCGAGGGCTTCACGTACCGGAACTGTTACGCCCGATGAATACTCGCCCATGACGACATTTGCTCGGTCGACAGAAACAAGCTTTCTGGCTGCTGTCAGGGCAACCTGGGCATTACCCGCAGAATCCTCGATCAGGACTTTAAGGGGCTGTCCGAGAACTCCTCCCTTCGCGTTCACTCGCTCAAGTGCAAGTTCCGCACCACGCCGCATATCCTCCCCCACGGACGCACTCGCGCCTGTCAGGGGAAGAATGAGTCCAAAGGTCGCCGGATTGCCGGCCCCGGCCAGCACCCGAGAGGGAAGAGTACTCGCGACCCCGGCAGCGGTGGCTGAAGCGAGAAACTGTCGTCTATTGAGTTCTGTCATTGTCGTTCCCTTATTTGCCCAGGAAAGTTCAGCTTTCATCGGTGGAAATACGTCCGCTTCTCACGGCTCTTGCTATTCAGATCGAAGGGCGCGCACTGAGCTGGGTGGCGAGACGCGAGCACCAGGAGGTGATACTCTTTCGCCTTGCCCTTCGCCGGATGCTTCGCGGCCTACACGCATTAGCGACGCACCCCGCCACATCCGAATGCATGTTGATATTCACTATAGAATACCAAACATAATATCGTGTCAAATCCATTTGGGGGCTCTTTCCGGATACCGAGTTGTACGTGCGCACCCAGTCCTGCGAGGGCCATCCAAATCCCTGGACCGTTCAATTCACAATTGTATTCAGCGGTGCATTAAGACAAAATGCCGTCGTATAGAGTTACCAATGGTTTTGGGTTGACGCTTGCTGCCGCTCTTGGTCAGACCGCTTCGCCCCGTTACAGCAGGAGCAAGACGCTCGAATGGACTTGGGAATTGCTTGAGAGCCACGTCGAAGCAGTAGAGGAGCGCCGCGGCGAAATTGGACCGATCAAGCGCATGGAGCCGTGCGGGAACGGACGAGGCTATCCGACCTTCGTTACGGACCTGTGCCCCGGTGTCCGTTCAGATTATTCGTTATTGTCGACAGACTGAAGTCATCGAAAGGACGTAGAGTGACAAACCTCGACCCTCAATCCGGTACCGTAAAACCTGCACGGAAAGAGCGATCCAAACCTCAAGTCTCTGGCGGCAGCGTAATGACCCGGACCTATAATGGGCTGCGTCGTCTCATCCTGACCTATGAGATCAAGCCCAATGAAAAGATAAATGAGCTTGAACTTGCAAAGAAATTTGGCGTCAGTCGGACACCTGTCCGCGAAGCGTTGAGCAGGCTGGTCGTCGAGCAGCTTCTCCGTTTCGAGCCGTCTGCGGGCTTCTACCGCCCGAAGATCAGTGCGCACGAGATCACTAACCTATACGAATTTCGGGTATTCCTCGAGACGGAAGGAGTTCGCTTGGCAGTGCAGCGTGCGAAGGACGAAGAGATACATGACCTTATGGCGTTCTGGGATGAGTTCTCGGCGAAGAAGAATAGCACGAAAGAGGAGCTGATTCAGGGCGACGAATCTTTTCATGAGCGGCTTGTCGGTCTCGGGCAGAATCCAGAATTTGTCGACGCTCTCCGTAACTTGAACGCTCGTATCCATTTCATTCGATGGGCAAGTCTAAATGGCCCCGAACACGAAGATAGTTACCGCAAACACAGAGAGCTTCTTGAAGTGCTCCAGACACGAAATGAGAAGGAAGCGATAAAAGTGCTCCGATCCATTATCGTCAAGCGTCAAGAAGAGCTATTGGATATCCTGAAAGAAGGCGCAGCAATCCTGTACATTTCCCATGACTGATATGGGTTGAACTGTCACTCCCGTCGGGGTCGGGCTTCCGGGACGCTGTTTTCGTTGGCGTAGAACACGTTTGGACGGCGCCCTCGCAGTCCGGGCGTCCTTGAGAGACACGGTATCAATCACACGAGACTGGCAAGCAATCTGCCGATCGACCTCCTGGCGTCACCGGAGAACATGCGGGTGTTGTCCTTGTAGAAGAGTGGGTTCTCGATCCCGGAATAGCCCGTCCCCTGCCCACGCTTCGACACGAGGACCTGCTGGCCTTCAGGACCTCGCGAGCCGGCATCCCGGCGATCGGGTTGCTCGGCTTCGCTGTCGCGCAGGCTTGCGAGATCTGAGCCATACCAAGTGACTGATGTCGGCAACGTTTCTGATAGCAAACGTTCAAACCATTTGTCGACCTGGGTTCGACGACCAACCACTTATCTGGATTCCCTCAGCAGAGCGAGATACTCCTCCTGAATCGGTGTTCTCGGGTTGGTAAGATGGCAATGATCTTTGAGCGCCTGCACGGAAACATTCTCCATCATGGGATCGGTCACCTTCAATTCGCCGAGCCCGGTGGGCAGTTTCAGTTCCTTGCTGAGTTGGAACATCATCTCGTCTGGTGCCCCTCCCAAGATCTCTGAAAGAATGGCCCACTTTTCGCCGATCACCCCACGGTTGAACCGCAGGACCGCAGGCATAAGCACTGCATTGAGCGTTCCGTGATGGAGATTGAGTTCACGAATTGCACCTAGCGGATGGGTGAGCGCGTGAACAGCTCCCAGTCCTTTCTGGAATGCCATTGCGCCCTCAAGGGCACAGACCATCATCCCTCGGCGAGCGTCGGCGTCGTTTCCATCGAATGTTGCGGCTCGAATTGAGCGCAGTCCCCGCCGCAGACCATCGAGAGCGATCGCGTCCGCAGGAGGATTGAAGCTCGGCGCCATGAAAGTTTCAAGGCAATGCGAGATGGCGTCCATACCCGTTGCCGCCGTCAGGAACGCGGGTAGCCCATATGTTAGTTCCGGATCGCAAACTGCAACTGACGGAACGATAAACGGACTGATGATACCAAGTTTTCGTCCATCACTTGTGATGATCACGGCGGCGCGACCAACCTCGGAGCCGGTGCCGGCCGTGGTGGGAACGGCAACGAGCGGACATATATTGGCGTGGATCTTTGAAACGCCCCCCGATACCGCTGCATATTGCGCGAGGGGAGCCCCATGGCCACTGAGAAGACGGACGCCCTTTGCGAGATCAATTGACGAACCGCCGCCGATAGCGACGATTCCGTCACAATTGGCTTGCTTGTATTGCGCGTAAGCCGAAAGAACGGCTTCCTCTGTCGGATTTGCCGGCGTGCCCGAATAAAGTGCGGCTTGGTCTAATATCTCAGAAGGAATGCGTTTCAGCAGGCCTGCTGCGACGATCCCGGGATCAGTGATGATCAGTGGACGTCTTACACGAAGATCAGCGAGAATCGCTGGCAACTTGGCGATACTGCCTTCGCCGAATTCAACTTTTGTTATGTAGTTGATGACCGACATTGCGACCTCACTCGCTGGGAAAAAGTCTTTGGCGGAGAAACTGGACAGCATAGTCAAAGGGGACCCGCGCCGAAGGGATAATACCGCCCATCGTTAGAAACGCATGCATCTGGTCTTCCAGATGCACATGGGTCGTGGGCACGCCGTCCCGCTCGAGGCGCTCCGCGTAGGCGCCGCCTTCTTCGCAGAGCGGGTCGTGAGCAGCCGTGATGATCAGAGCGGGAGCTGCACCATGAAGCGACTGGGCTTTCATGGGAGAAGCACGCCAATCGTGCCTATCGAGCGATCGAGGAGCATAATGATCTCGGAACCAACGCATGGTTTGCGCTGTCAGAATACTCCCGTCCTGCACACGCTCGTATCCTTGCGATTCCGTGGAAATGTCGGTTACAGGGTAGAACAAGACCTGTGCTATTGGTGGAACGTCGACTTCGGTCCTGAGTGCAAGTGCCAATGAAGCTGCGAGCGCACCCCCGGCGCTGTCGCCGGCCAATGCTACGCGAGTGGGGTCGATTCCCAACTCAGTCGCATTGTGACAGACAAAATGGTACGCGGCCAGGACATCATTGAAGCCGGCCGGGAACGGATAGTCGGGAGCAAGTCGGTAGTCGACCGCAACAACGACGGCATCCACCGACGTCGCTAACATGTGGCAGATCGCATCGTGTGTCGAGATGCTTCCCAACACCCACCCTCCGCCGTGAATGTAGAGGATTGCTGGGCTCCCACCCGGTGCGCTCCGCATCGGCCTGTATATCCGAATGGGAACAGCATGCTGCGCTGTTGCTACCGACAGGTCCTGCGTTTGCGCAAGTTCTGTAACGGAGAAGGCCGTCATGCAACACGAGGATTCGTAAAGCTTCCTTGCTTCCTCGGGTGCCATTTCCTGAAAAGGGAGGCGCGCGCTTTCACGAGCCTTTCGAAGAAATTCGAGCGCGTCGGCATTGAGAGCCGTGGTCTTCGACGAAACCATGCTGTTCGTCCCTCAGCGCGTTTCGAATTCAGCGGGCTCGAGCTGGCTCGTGACTGCCTGGTAATCGCGAACCGTACCTGACCAGTTGTTCACGACACGCCCGGTTTCTGTCTTGTACCAGCTGTTGCAGTTGCCCGCCCAAGCACTTTTCTGGATTTCTGCCTGAACTTTGCGATCGTAGGCCTCAAACACGTCTTCTCTGATGGAAGTGGCGCCTACGTTGCTCTTACGCTGAAATGCGAGGGCTTGCAGAACGTAGTTGAATTGAGCCTCAAGCATTTGCAGAATGGAGTTATGGCCAAGATTTGTGTTTGGCCCATAGAGCATGAAGAAGTTTGGGAACTTCGGCACGCAAATCCCGAGATACGCGGTCGGCTCTCCGGCCCAGAATTCGCGCAAACTTAACCCTTCTTCTCCAAGGATCTCGACTGGTCCTTGGAATGATCGTGTCTCGAATCCGGTTCCGTAGATGATCACGTCTAAAGGATGGAGCCTCCCGTCTGAGGTGACGATCCCTTCAGAAGTAATACGCTCAATTCTCTCGGTAACCAGTTCCACATTATCGCGGACCAAAGCCGGATAATAATCGTCGGAACGGAGAATGCGTTTGCAACCGATTGGGTAGTCGGGTGTCAGTTTTTGCTGGAGCTCGACATCCGATACCTGCGAGCGGAGGTGAGCCTTGGCAACCTCCTCCAGCTCCTTCGCGGACGCTGTGCCCGCCATCATGCGTTGGAAGACGCTTTCGCGAAAGTCAAAGATCCCTTTCCGGCTTCTTTCGAACTGCCCCGGAATTTCTGAGAAGACGCGCATCTCATCGTCGGTGTAGGGGCGGTCGAGTCTCGGAACGATCCAGTTCGGGCTTCTCTGGTATACCTCGAAGTGAGATACCAATGGCGCGATCTCAGGAATGTATTGGATCGCGCTGGCGGCATTTCCGATACTGGCCACACGCTTTCCTGCAAGCGAGATATCGTGCCGCCAGCGCGCGGAATGAAATGCCACGCCGGCAAAATCCTCGCGCCCCGGAATCGCCGGCATGCTCGGTCGGTTCAGCTGACCCCAGCCTGCAACAACATTCCGGGCCCTGATCACTTCACTGTTGTTGAGGTGAACTAACCAGCTCTTCGCAGGGGCATCCCATACGAGCTTATCTACGGAGGTGTTAAACTGAAGGAATTTTCTCAGATCATACTCATCGACCAGTCTGCGGATGTAGGCCAAGAGCTCAGGTTGTCGGGCGTAGACCCTACTGACGGATCGATTTGGCGAGAAACTGAAGCAATAGAGATGGGATTCGGTATCGCATGCCGATCCAGGATACGTGTTGTCGCGCCATGTTCCCCCGACATCGGGTCCCTGTTCAATGATGACGAAGCTCGTCGAGTCGGAGTTCAACAGGGAAATCCCCATTCCGATGCCGCCAAAACCCGCGCCGATAATTAGAACGTCCACGTCACTAGGCATGCCAAGTTCCTCCGAAATTTCATTGAGAATGCGCCGAACTCGCGGCGGCGAGCCTAGCGTTTAGAGCAGTCGCTCCTTGGAACGTGCCGCTCAGGACGCGGCTCTATGGAAGACTTGCTCGGGCATCCTGAGCGAACTTTCGTTGTGACGACGGGTGCAATAGGCATTGGTCCAATGCCGCGGCCATTAAAGTCTCCGGTGGCGCAAATTCCACCTGTCCGCCGGAAAAGCGATGGAAGACAATTATCGGCGGGATCGGCGCTCCCGGAGCACGGGGGATTAAAGGTGACGTTACTCACCTGCAAGCAATGGTCGTTCAGAGCCTTCTTTCCCTTCGCGACCGCCTCTCGGCCTCGTAGGGGCCTGCCAATAGTACCCGTTGTCAGCCGGTTGGTTCTTCTGCAGAGCGCAAACTGCATTGCGGTTCGCGGAGGCGCCGATGTTGTTGCAGCCCAAAGAGACGCTCGAAGCCCTGAGCCCTCGGATATCTGCATCTCCCCCATTCCATCGTTCCTGAGATCAGGTGCTGATAGAGATTTTCACGCATATTTGACATAATACTACGTTGCATGCAACATTGAATTCACAACCTAATGCGCTCGTGGGAAGAAGTGGAAAGCGAGAGAAGATGCAAATCGCGGTGTTGGGCGGCGGCATTGTCGGAATCACAACTGCTTACGAGTTGATGAAGCAGGGTCATCAGGTGACCGTTATCGAAAAAAATCCTGGCGTCGCGATTGAAACGAGCTGGGGCAATGCCGGCATGATCGCGCCCGGTCATTCGTTTGCATGGTCTTCCCCGCACGCTCCATTGATTCTCCTGAAATCGCTGGTTCTTCGAAATCAGTCGCTGCGATTTAAGCCGTCACTGGATCCGCGGCTTTGGACTTGGTCGCTGCAATTTCTCACTCAGTGCACGGCAAAGCGATCGGAGTACAACACAGTTCGCAAGCACAAGCTGGCGTCTTACTCCCAGTGCATTCTCCATGAAACCTTGGCCGATCTCGATCTCAAGTTCGACCGCGTGACCCGGGGCATCCTGTATTTCTACCGAACCCAAGCTCGGTTAGATGCAGGTGTCGACCACATGGGCATTATGGCGCGGTTGGGCCAGAAGATCGAAGTCTTTGACCGCAATCAGGTTTTGGCCTTGGAGCCCTCGTTGCGGGGTGTCGGCCACAAGATCGCCGGCGGAATCTACTGCCCGACAGATGAAACTGGGGACTGCAACAAATTCGGTACCGCGCTTGCTGCTCATCTCGGCTCCAACGGGGTGGAGATTCGCACCGAGGAAGAGATCCTTGAGATCGAGACATCTGGTGACGAAATCACCGCCGTACGCACGTCGAAAGGCCGTGTGAAGGCTGATCTTTACGTGATGTGCTTGGCAAATGGAGCACCACGACTTGCAAGACAGATCGGTGTGTCTCTGCCAATCTATCCGGTAAAGGGCTACTCTCTGACAATCCCGATCGGAACCAAAAAGTCGCCGCCGACAATCGGCTCCGTCGACGAGGAAAATCTCGTCGCGATCTCTCCATTTGGAGATCGCGTTCGGGTCACTGCGACAGCTGAATTCGCCGGATACAATACATCCTACAAACCGAGCGACTTCGAGTTCATGGCAGCCATTGCTCGCGAACTTTACCCGGATGGCGCTGAGCACGACAAGCCGCAAATGTGGGCCGGCTTGCGACCGATGACGCCCACAAACTTGCCGATAATCGGCAAGAAGAAGCATCGAAACCTTTTCTACAATACCGGTCATGGACACATAGGATGGACCATGTCTCATGGTTCGGCGAGACTCGCCGCCGATGTGATCAGCGGTCGCACGCCAGCGTTCCCGATTGAACAGGTTGTGGATTGAATTGCAACCGAACTGCAAGAAATCATTTGGAACATGAGCAACATAACACGCATTGAAGTTGGGCCTCGCATGAGCCAGGCAGTCGTCGTAAACGGTATCGTCACGACAGCGGGGATCGTCGCACTGCGAGCTCCCGGCGCTAGCGTTGGAGAGCAAACGAAAGATATCCTTGATCGAATCGACGAGCTACTTGCCGCTGCAGGCAGCGACAAGTCTAAGGTCGTTTCGGGAACAATCTGGCTTGCCGATATTGCTATGTTCAACGAAATGAATGAGGTCTGGGACAACTGGGTTGTCCGAGGCAGCACCCCGGTTCGGGCATGCGTCGAATCTCGCCTGGCAGCGCCTCAGTTCATCGTAGAAATTCAGGTGACCGCGACGACCTAATTGAAACGTCCGGTGTCACCATTGATCTTGCGAGCGTATAAGCCGTCTTGACCGTCGTGAAGAATTCTGCAGCATAACGACCCTGCTCACGCGGGCCAAATGATGAACCCTCGCGGCCGCCGAAGGGCACATGGAAATCGACACCTGCTGTCGGCAGATTGACCATCACCATGCCCGCCTCCGAATTTCGCTTGAAATGCGTTGCATGTTTCAGGTTGGTCGTCGCTATGCCCGCCGAAAGCCCAAAGGGCGTGTCGTTGGCAACGGCTAGCGCTTCGTCGCAATCCTTCATCCGGATGACCGCCTCAACCGGCCCAAAGATTTCTTCACGGGCAACGCGCATCGTATTCGTCGCTTCCGTGAACAGTGTCGGCTGAAGATAGAAGCCGGGCATCGCCCGCTTGATCAGCTCGCCGCCGAAGGTCAACTTCGCACCTTCCGACTTGCCGATCTCGATGTCGTCGGTATTCGTCTTGAGCTGACGGGTATCGACGACCGGGCCGATGTGCAAATCCAAGAGGCTTCATAGCGTGCCCTCAAAGCGCCTCCGCGACGTAGCTGCGTGAACGAAATCGATCATTGTCGTGAAGTCAAAGACCGGCAAATTGATACGGTCTTGGAGTGCTTTTGCGTAAGGCGGCAGATCCGAACATTCTAGCAGTATCGCTCCGATAGAAGGGTTCGTCTCGACGAGTTTTGTTCCAACATTCACCAGTTCGCGCTCAACCGCCTCGCTATCGAGATCGCCACTTTCCAGCAATATGGAAGACCGAAACGCTGGCTGATCCTGCATCCCGGCGACAATCAACGTGCGATCGTTCGCGGGGAATGCTTTTGCGATCAGCTCGGGTGTCAATCTCTTGGCATTCGCGCAAATAATTCCGATTGCCTGAGACGGGGCCAGCAGGGACGAGATAAAAGTCAACTGCATTAGGCTGGATAGCATCACCGGCACGTTCACGGCGCTGGCAACTGCTTGTTGGAAGTAAATCATAAAACCGCAGTCACTGGTAATGGCGCGTACGCCCTGCGATTCCAAATACTTTGCAGCCTCTATGACCTGAGGGGATATCGACATGTCGCCATGGTCAATGAGCCGCTCGATACTAGCACTCTCGACCTTGCGATAAAGGATCGGGTACTTAAAGGTTTGCGCATTTCCGATGTCGCCTGGGATAAAGGGTATGTGGCAGTCGATCATCAACATACCCACACTGTGGCCGTAACTGACTGCTCCCCGCTTTGCTGTGTAAATTGGCATAAGACCTCCGAGTTCTGGTTACAGTTCCACTGCTGCGTGACCCACTCTGGTTCCTTTGAGGGACAACGTATGTCTAGGATCGAACAAATGATCATTCGTGCGGGCCCAAGCTGAGGCGGATGAAGACGACAATTGCTGCGCGGCGCAGTGAGCCGAGCTCGTTAAGAACATCCGTCGTTTTTCCGAAAAGTCATTGGGCCTCGATCAATATGTACGGAATTATGATATAATGCAACAATGAACGCATCTTATCATTCAATGTTGAATTATGGTGTCGATTCCGGTCCTCATTATGGGTAGGAACAGGACGCACTCCCAAATTCATATTAAGCTGGGACGAACCGGGAACTTCGTTCTCTGGGCCCTTGCCCCCTCCCGTCTGCTGACCCAAAACCAAACAACACCCTTCCATAACAGGGCGCTAAGGCTATCCAGAACCTAAGGTCTGAACGGATCGGGCGGCAGTATCGAGCAGCGACATCCCACCCTTGCTCCGGACCGCCAAAGCGGCGGGGCAACAATTGCGAGAGATGAGTGATGGCACGGCAGGAGCTTCTGAGCCCCACCGTATGGTGCGGATACGGATGCGCTGCAATCTCGGCACGTGTTGCTTCCCTGGAATAGTCTCGAACGTCAGCGGTGTCGTGGCAGTTGGTGCGGCAGCGGGGATTGGGTTTTTGAGTGCTTCGAGTCTCGCTTCAGTGGCTCGATGACCGCCAAGCCGTCCGGTCAATAGCATCGAAAATCGTGCGATACTGCGCAGGCGGCACATCATGCCCCGTTCCCTCGATCAGCAAAAGATCCGCGTTCGGGATCGAAGCTGCTGTGTCCCGGCCACAAGCCGGAAGGATGAGGGGATCATCGGCCCCATGAATCGCGAGCGTCGGTGCGGTGTTCGTCGCCAGACGTGTGCGACGATCGCCTGCCACGGCCATCGCGGCGATCTGTCGTCTGGATGCGCCAGGATCATAAACGCGCCGGGTTTCCTCCAGGATGAGGAGGCGATGGGCCTCTTCGTCAAACGGATGGCCGGTTCCGGCGATGCGGCGTGCGAAGGCAAGGCTGTGCGCGATGAAGCCGATTCCGTCCGAGACGGGATCTGGTGCTGGGCGCATCATCATGGCCATGACATCTCCTGAACGAGGCCGGTCAGCCCGGGTGAAAGAGGCTGCTCAAGCAAATCGAAATAGAGCTCGCGCAGCTTCATTCCGCTGCGCTCCTGCATTTCTGCCTGCATGTCATGCCAGAGACGATCATCCCGCCAAGCATGGGGAGCGGCGATTAGAAAGCCTTCCGGCCCGTCGTCGGCGCCGTGCCCTATCGGTGAGCGCTCCCTGTCTTCTCCTCGCAGGAGGTGGCAAATCAACCAAGGCGGCTCGATGGTGTTCCCGCCGGCCAAGCGAGAATCGTTAACATAAGTTTATTTTTAGGGCGGGCTCCAAGTTCAGGAACAGGAAAAGCTTAACCACGTTGCTTCCCTCATCGGGAGGCGCACAATGGCAAAGGTCGCAACAAAGCGTGTCGGATTCAAAGGCCTGTTGGGCCTCCTGATGGTGTCTCTGGTCGTGCCTCTCGCGATCGGCATCGTCCCCGCGCGGGCGCAAGGACTCTTTGACTTCCTGCGAGGCTTCAGTCAGCCCGTGCCGGCAGCTCCTCCTCCACCGCCGGTGGAGCTTCAGCCCGACTCCTTTGCCGGTCAGCCTCGTCGGGGCTCTGCGCGGCCCAAGCCCGCCCCTGTCGAGGTTCTGGAGGTCAAGGCGCCCATCCAGGCGCGGCATCCCGGCGATATGGACAACCCCTTCCCGGCCCTTCTCGCGGACAGCACACTGCGTCCGGGCGACATGGTGATGTTTCCTGATGGCCTGCGGGTGTTCACCGGCCGGGTGGGATCACGGCACAAGGTTTCGGACTTCACGCCCGTCGCGCGTGCCGGGAAGGCGCTTTCGCGCGAGACCCGCAAGCTCGTGTCCAATCTGCATCCCGGAGAGAACCTGGCGTGGAGTACGGATGTCGTTAGGTCACGCGGCAAGCTGGCGGACAATGCAAAAGATATCGACACAACCGGAAGCGTGAAGCGCTCGGACGGCGGCAAGGGAACACGCAAGCATTGACGCGGTCGGCTTCTCCTCCTGGCGGCGCCCACTTTCCGTGTTCGATGCTCTACCCGCCCTTAACAGCCCCAGCAGTCAGTCCTGCTATGATCTGCCGTTGCGCAGCAACCGTGAGAACAAGCACTGGAAGAGTGACGATCAGCGCTGCCGCAGCCAAGGGTCCCCAGCTTACCTGCTCGAAGGATAGCATGTTGTACACGGCAACCGGCAGGGTGCGTGTATCCCGTCCAGCGAGCACGACGCCAAAGACGAAATTGTTCCATGAGAATATGACAGCCAGAATGAAGGCCACTGTGATTCCCGGCTTGGCGATGGGCAGAGCGACATGACGAAAGACCTCCCATCGGTTCGCGCCGTCGATGACTGCTGCCTCTTCTAGCTCGATCGGCGTCGTCTCGAAGTAGCCGATCATGATCCAGATGACGATCGGGACGGTGATCACAAGGTGCGCGATGATCTGGGGCATAAGGGTTCCCATCAGACCTAGCCACTGAAACAACAGAAACAAGGGGATCAGATAGGACAGGCCTGGTGTCATCCGGGCGATCAGAATGACGACGGCTGCCTTGGTGGCCCGCATGCGTGCGATCCCGTATCCAGCCGGAACGCCGATGAGAAGGGCCAGAGCTGTCGCACAGCCTGTCACGATCAGGCTGTTGACGAAGAACAGACCGAAGCGATTGGACTCGAAAACACCAACATAATTCTTCCAGGCAAACCGCTCGGGAATGAAGATCGGCGGATAGGCCGCATTGTCGACCTCGAATTTGAGCGAGAGCGAGATCATCCAGAGAAAGAACAGAACGGCCGGTGACACCAAGACAAGCGCAACGAACCAAAGACCTAGGATGTTCGATATCTTTCGCAGCGTCATGCGCCACCTTGTACGTCGGTCCACTTCGTTCTCTGGCGAAGGTGGAGCATCAGCAAAGACAATGCGATCACAAGAGCAAAGAATACGACTGCGATTGCTGATCCATAACCCACATCGTAATAGGCGAAGGCCACGCTGTAGAGATAGAGATTAATCGTTTCGGAGGCAGTGCCCGGCCCGCCCTGCGTGATGGCGTAAATGATGTCGAAGCTTTTCAGGGCGTCGATGGTTCGAATGATCACGGCCACCATGAGAAAAGGCGCGATCATTGGCAGAGTGATATAGCGAAAACGCTGAAGAGTGTTGGCGCCGTCGATGGCGGCACTCTCATAAGGCTCGAGCGGAATGGCGGCCAAGCCCCCTAGCACGATCAGCATCACGAGCGGCGTCCATTGCCACGTCTCTACAAGGACGAGCGATGGAATGACTGTCGCTGAATTGAAGACCCAGCCCTGTGGCCCGATCCCAACGAGGGACAGAAGATAGTTCAGCACGCCGAGCTGCGGATGGAACATCATCGTCCACACCAGCGCGATGGCAACAGGCGTTGCCATCATGGGCATGACGAACAGTCCGCGCAGAACCCCTCTGAAGGGGAGCCGTGTATTGAAGATCAGGGCCGCAAGGGTCCCAAAGATCAAGGGGAGCACGACGGCCAGGACCGTGTAGAAGAGCGTGTGCCCGATCGACGTGATGAAGCGCTCGTCGGTTGCAAGGCGCGCATAGTTAGCCAAGCCGGTAAATTGCCGGGTTCCGCCCACATTCCATTCATGCAGGCTCATCCAGACCGTGAACCCCCATGGGAATACGATCACGGAGCCAACAGTGAGAAGCGCGGGGATCACGAATGGCCAGTAGGCTCTCTGCGATGGGGCGCCCCTGTGGGGCGCCCCCTCCGCAACAAGCGTCACCGGTCTTTCAGCGAGGGTGCTCATCGGGATCCTCCACGCCATCACTGTGCATTGACGCAGGAGAACGTCAGGCCTTCTCGCTCCGTTCGAGCACTGGCTTGAACTGATCCGTCGCTTTCTTCATCTCAGCGACCGGATCAGCTCCGCCCAGCAGGTTGGTCAGCCCGATCCCCATGATGTCGCGAAACTCGGTTACGGGCTGGACAACCGGAAGCCCGAGCTTGCTGATCTTGCCGGATTCCACCACGGCATCGATCCAGGCTGGCGGCATCTTGACGCCTTTGCGAGTATCCGGATCGTTCAGAATAGATTGGCGGAAGGGAACACCGCCGCCGGCCTGAAGAAGGCGTGCGCCCATCTGCTTCGATATCGCCCACTGACAATAGAGATAGGCCGCCTCCTTGTTCTTGCTGGCAGCGGTCACGCCGATGCCGTCGCCGAAGGTCGCGGACGCCTGTGCCTTCGGGCCGCGTGGCATGACACCGTAGCCCACCTTGCCGACAACCCGCGACTTTTCCGGATCTTCGAGCGGAGGAGCAAAGCCGACGCCATCGAGCCACATGCCGATTTTCCCTTGCAGGAAGGCGGATTGGCATTCCGACCAATTGAAGCCGGCGACGCCGGGCGGGGCACATTTCGTGAGAAGATGTTGATAGAGTTTGGCAGCCTCGATCGCCTCCGGCGTATCCGTCTTGAGATTGCCGTTCGCGTCGACGGGGTCAATGCCATAGCCGAGAAGAAAGCTCGTCCAGACAGGCACGTTTGCGTTCTTCAAGCCGCGCGCCACGAAACCGTAGATCCCTGCCTTGGGATCGGTCAGGGCCTCGGCCGCCTTCACCATCGCGTCGAATGTTTCGGGATAGGAGAGGCCCTTATTCGCGAAAAGCTCCTTGTTCCAGTAGATCATCCAGTAATCCACCGAGAACGGCAGTGACAGCATCTGCCCCTGCGGATTTCTGGCATAGAGCAGGCCCGCTTGCGAGAAATCGCTTTCCGTCAGGCTGGCTTCCGTCAGATCCGGATTCTTCGTGAATGGGCCGAGATCCGCGAGCCAGCCGGCCTTTTCGAACTGGCGCTTCTGGACATGATAGCTCAGGTGAATGACGTCAAAGCTCGGGCTTCCCGAGTTCAGCTCGATCACGGCCTTCTGGCGTTGCTGTTGTTCCGGGGCTTGCTCGGAAGAGACCTCGATCCCCGTGAGATCGGTGAACTCCTTCTCGTATTTTTGCAGCAGATCGCCGCGCGGGCTCTTGATGAGGTTCACCCCGATCTTCGTCCCGGAGTATTTCTTCCAGTTCACATCCGCGAAAGCCGGCACTGCGCCTAGGCCGTATGCGGCAGCTGCGGCGGTGCTTGCCAGGAACATGCGACGGGTAAAAGAGCCATCTTCGGCCATGATCCGTTTCCTCCCTTTCAATTGCCCATGCTTCCAACGGGCTTCTCTTACTTGCATTGAATTAAGCACCATGTAACATGTTAGTGTCAACACGGCGTTTACTGGAGACTTCCTTGTCCCTTCGCTTTGGCATCAGCACCGCTCTTGTCACCCCTTTTGCGGCGGACCGCGTGGACGTTCCGCGCCTGGCTCGCCATGCAGACGATTGCCTGCGCCGCGGCTGCCGCTCGGCAACATTGTTCGGCACCACAGGGGAAGGCCCGTCGGTCGAGGCCGGTGAACGCGACCGTGTTGCGACAGAACTGATCGCGCTCGGGATCCCGGCCGCCCGGCTCGTCGAAGGGGTTATTGCCTGTTCCGTCGAGGAAGCCGCCGAAAGCACGAGACGGGCCCTGAACCGTGGTGTCCATGCGGTCCTGCTGGCTCCTCCATTCTATTTCCGGCCAGCATCCGACGAAGCGGTTCTCGCGTGGTTCACAGCCGTCTTCCGGGCTGTCGGAAACCAGCTTCGGGATATCATCCTCTACCACATTCCCGGCATGACCGGTGTCCCGCTGTCCGATCCCGTCATCTCTCGTCTCGCGCAGGATTTTCCTGGCGCCCTTCGAGGCGTCAAGGATAGCGCGGGGGATGCGCAGGCTACGCTCGCGCTCATCGAGACCTTTCCGGACCTCGACATTCTCGTGGGCGACGAGCGTTACCTTGGCCGCGCCTGTGCCGCTGGAGGCGCAGGGTCCATCTGCGGCGTGGCGAATATCGTGCCAGAGGCCATCGTTGCCTTGGCGGAGAGCGGACGCGACGATCCCCGTGTCGTGGCGCTGGTCGACGAAATCGTAAGCCACCCTGTCGTTCCCATGGTCAAAGCTCTGGTCGCCCATATCCGCCGAGACCGCGCCTGGGCCGTCGCCAAACCTCCCCTGTCGACACTCGACGAGACAGTTGCCGCTCGCGCCATCGCGTTGCTCGCTCCGTTTGCTTCGGGGTCGAAAGTCTCCTCATGACGGCGTCCCGCACGAAGCATCGCTCGGAGATCAAATTGAGGGAGCGTGCTTACGATGCATTCACTCAGCATTTGCTGCAAAGCGATATCAAGCCAGGACAATTCATCAGCCAACGTGAGCTCGTTGCTCTCACGGGCCAGCCTCTGGGGGCGGTGCGGGAGTTGATCCCCCGTCTTGAGGCCGAGGGCCTCATCGTCACCGTGCCGCAGCGAGGGCTGCAAATTCTCCCTCTCGATATCAATCTGATCCGCAACGCATTTCAGTTCAGGCTTATCCTGGAGCGCGAGGCCGTCGCATCCTTCTGTCAAAGCGCCAGCGATGCCAGGATCGAGGAGATCGAAGCTGCCCACCGGACGATTGTCACGGCCGCGGAGCAAGGCGTCACAGGCGCCGTCATCGCCGCCGCCCAGCAGGTCGATCGCGAGTTTCACGAAACGGTCATCGACAATCTGAACAATGACATCGTCTCGAAAGCCTATCGCGTGAACTGGATCAAGGTCCGTCTTATCCGTCAGAACGAAACCAGGATGGACGAGAGCCTCGTGCTGCCCGTCATGCATGAACACCTTGCCATCATCGCGGCTCTGAAGACCCGCGACGCCGTTGCGGCCACCGCAGCTGTGACCGCTCACATCATGCACGCACGGGCGCGCGCACTGCGTCTGGAATAAAAAGAATTCTCCGCCGATACGAACTCCGGAAGAGGCGCTTTCGATGCAGCCAAAGCCCATCATCTGTCTTGGATGCGCATTCTGGGACACGATTTTCAAGATCGACAGGATTCCCAGTACCGGCACAAAGGTTCTGCCTGAGACGGCTGTTCAGGTTGCAGCCGGCATGGCGACAGCCGCGGCCGCGACCATTGCCCGTCTCGGTGGAGCGGTCGAGCTCTGGGCCCGCATCGGGGACGACCCGACCGGTGACAGCTTCCTTCTAGACCTGTCCCGGGAGAACGTGCGGGTTGATCGGGTTCGCCGCGTTTCGGGAGCCCAGACGGCCTATTCAACGATCCTGGTCGATCAAGCAGGGGAACGATGGGTTGTGCCCTATACCGACCCATCGCTCGACAAAGACCCAATCTGGCTTCCGCTCCACGAGATTGCCCAGGCAAGCGCCGTGCTCGTCGACATGCGGTGGGTCGAGGGCGCAAAGGCCGTTCTGGCGGAGGCGCGCCGCTGCGGAGTGCCGACCGTCGTCGATGCCGATATAGCGCCGCCCGAGTCGCTGCGAGAACTCATTGCTTTGGGAGACCATGTGCTGTTTTCAGAGCCCGCCCTGCTGTCCCTGACAAGCAGCACCACGCCCAAGGAGGCGCTGCTGGAAGTCGCAGAGCAAATCGATGCCGATGTTGTCGGAGTCACGCTCGGAGCTCAAGGCGCGCTGATACGAAAGCGCGGTGATCGTCCCGGCATCGTCCAGGAATTTTCTGGTTTCTCTATTCAGGCTGTCGACACGCTTGGAGCAGGCGATGTGTGGCACGGGACATATGTCTACGGTCTCGTGAATGATTGGGGATTGTCCGCATCCGTTCGTATGGCCAATGCCGCGGCCGCGATGAAATGCGAACGTTTTGGCGGCCGCCTTGGAGCTCCACATCGCTCGGAGCTACAGAAATGGGTTCAATTGCGTGTCCCAACGGACGCTATCCGGAGCGAGGGATTGTTCTAGGGCATTTTCGGCGCACCGGCTCCCCCGGGCTGCAAATGCTCTAGCGCATCCTGCGGACCCGGTTTTCATGAATGCGGCCCTTCGGGTCCGCGCGAGCGATAAGCTCCTCAAGTCGATGGTCTTGAGCATCCTTTCACGCAAAACCGGTTTCCACTTTTGCATCCGATGCTCTCGTGACGGCACCGGCCGCCCGCTTTGCGATGGAGCCTGATGATCTGCCGCCTTGAAGGACGGCAGACGCACGGCTTCATGGCCCTGAAGGCCCAGCGGATCCGATCAGATCGGGAAATACTGCGGCCCTGTCTCGATGGTGATCCAGCGCAGCTCGGTGAACTCGCTGATTCCGGCCTTGCCGCCGAACCGGCCGTAGCCGCTCGCCTTCACGCCGCCGAAGGGCATTTGAGCCTCGTCGTGCACGGTCGCGCCGTTAATATGGCAAATTCCCGAATCGATCCTGTGGGCCACGTCCAGGGCACGGGTCACGTCCCGGCCGAAGACTGCGGCCGACAGGCCATATTCCGTATCGTTAGCCATCCGGACGGCCTCCTCTGTCCCCGTCGCGCGAATGACGCAGACCACCGGTCCGAAGGATTCCTCGCCGTAAAGGCGCATGGCCGGCGTGACGTGGTCGAGGACTGTCGCGGACATGACAGTGCCGTCGACCCGGCCGCCCGCGAGAAGTTTGGCGCCCTTGGATACGGCATCGTCGATCAGACCGCTTATCCGCTCGGCGGCCTCCGCGCCGACGAGCGAGCCGAGGGCGAAATTGCCGTGCCGTGGGTTGCCGGCCTGAAGCGATTGCGCCTTCGCGGCGAGTTTGGCGACGAAATCGTCCGCCACGGCGTTGTCGACGACGATGCGCTCCGTCGACATGCAGATCTGGCCCTGATTCATGAAGGCGCCGAAGGCCGAAGCCGCGACGGCGGCATCGAGATCCGCGTCATCGAGAACGACCAGGGATGCCTTGCCGCCGAGTTCGAGGAGCACGGGCTTTAGGAAGCGCGCGGCGGTTTCGGCGATCAGGCGTCCGACCCGGGTCGAACCGGTGAAGTTGATCCGGCGCACGGCCGGATGCGCGATCAGGGCCTCGATCACCTCGGGCGCATTCTCCGGCGCGTTGGTGATCACGTTGACCACGCCTGTCGGCAGGCCGGCCTCCCGAAGAACGGAGCCGATCAGATGATGGGTGCCGGGGCAGATCTCGGAGGCTTTCAGCACGACCGTGTTGCCGCAGGCGAGCGGTGTCGCGATGGCCCGGACCCCGAGGATGATCGGGGCGTTCCAGGGAGCGATGCCGAGAACGACGCCGGCCGGCTGGCGCACCGCCATCGAGACGCAGCCCGGCTTGTCGGACGGAATGATCTCGCCCGTGATCTGGGTCGTCAGCGAGGCCGCCTCGCGGAGCATGCCGGCTGCAAGCTTCACGTTGAACTGCGCCCAGCCGGCGGTCGCGCCGATTTCGGTCGCCATCAGACTCACGAACTCCCCGGCCCTGCCCTCGAGCAGATCGGCCGCCTTCAGGAGAACCGCGCGCCGGGCACTAGGCCCGAGCCTCGACCAGGTGGGGAAAGCCGCGGCGGCCGCATCGGCGGCCGCCTGAGCATCGGCGATGCTTGCAGCCGCGGCGCGGCTTGCCACGTCGCCGGTGATGGGATCCCGCCGCTCGAAGGTAGCGCCGGTGGAGGCGGCCACGTCGCGACCGTCGATGAGAAGATTGATGTCCATCATGTCTGCTGCTCCGCGTTCAGCTCAATGGGAAGGATGAAGGTGCGACGGGGCTCGCACGGGCCCCGCCGTCATCCGACGCTGCGCCGAGATATGCACGACGCACCGCCGGATCGTCACGAAGATCGGTCGCACGGCCTTCGCCGACGATCCGACCCGTCTCGATGAGATAGCCCCGATCCGCGATGGCAAGGCTCTGGCGCGCGTTCTGCTCGACCAGCAGGACGCTGACCCCGCCCTCCCGAATGCGGACGAGAGCCCCGAACAGCTCCTTGCACATGAGGGGCGACAGGCCGAGCGACGGCTCGTCCAGCAGCAGCGCGTCGGGCTTCGACATCAGCGCCCGCCCGATCGCAATCATCTGCTGCTCGCCGCCGCTCATGGTTCTGGCCGTCTGGCCCAAACGCTCTGCAAGGCGTGGGAACAAGGCGAGGACGCGCTCCAGGATGTCCTTCTCGCTCGTTCGGGATCGCTCGGGATAGGCCCCGAGACGCAGGTTCTCCCGCACGGTGAGATCGCCGAAGATGCCGCGCCCTTCGGGAACGATCGCCAGCCCGGCCTCGACGATCCGGTGCGTCGGCAGGAAGGAGATATCCCGCCCGGACAGGTTGATCCGTTTGCCCGGTAGCGACGGCACGATCCCGGCCATCGCCTTCAGCAGCGTGGACTTGCCCGCCCCGTTGGCGCCCAGGATCACGACGATTTCCGACTTGCCGACGCGAAGACTGACCTGCTCGATGGCGCGATGGAGCCCGTATGCGACCGTGAGATTCGTGGCCTCAAGCATCGGAATCTCCCAGATAGGCCCGGATCACCTCGGGATCGGCGAGGACCGAGGCAGGCGGACCGGCTGCGATCACGGTTCCGGCGCTCATCACGACGCAGCGGTCGCAAAGGGAGCGGATCGCATCCATGACGTGCTCCACCAAGATGATCGCTAGCCCCTCGTTGCGCAGCGAGCGGATCAGCGCGATCCCGTCCTGCAGCTCCGATGGATTGAGCCCGGCAAGCCATTCGTCGAGCAGGAGCAGCTTCGGTGCGAGAGCCAGGGCGCGGGCAAGCTCAAGGCGCTTCTGGTCGATATAGGTAAGCTCGGAGGCCGGGTGATCCATTCTGCTCCCCAGCCCGACCCGACGAAGCAAACGAACCGCTTCCTCCGTCGCGATCTCGCCCCAGAGCGGTGCCTCCCGAAAGGCCAGTCCCGCCTTCACGTTCTCCACGCAATCGAGCGACGGCAGCACGCGCACGAGCTGGAAAGTCCGGGCGAGACCGAGGCGCGCGATCTTGTGGGCGGGCAACCCATCGCCCTCCCCGCGCTCTCATCTTCGACCGGATGGTGCAGGATGCCTGCATGCGCCTTCAGCAGATGGATGTCCCGATAGAGCAGATCGCCTTCAGTCTCGGCTTCAAGGATCCCGGCCACTTCAACCGGTTCTTCAAAAGGCACATCGGGATTCCTCCGGGAGCCTATCGCCGCCGGATCAGTGCCCAGTGCCAGGGTGGAGAAAACTCATACGCTGCTTGGCCCTGAGCACATGCCGGAGCATCGTCTGAGCGGAAGACCGGGTCCACTTCTCCGCACGATGCGCTAGCGCCTTGTCACAGAAATCGGGCGCAGGAAACGGGTCGCCGCTCACGAAGCGATCTGGGAAGTCCGTCATGAGCATTGGACTCAAAGAAGGATTTCCATCAGTGACTACGCTCATGAACAAGACGGCCATCGTAACCGGGGCCAGCTCGGGCATTGGATATGCAACGGCCAAACTCTTCGCGCGGGAAGGCGCAAACGTCGTCGTCTCAGCACGTCGCTCCAAAGAACTGGAGGCGCTGGTAGCAGAGATCAAGGAAGCTGGAGGGATCGCCATTGCCGTTGCAGGCGATGTGAGAGACGAAGCCCTGGCCGAGGCACTCGTCAAAACCGCCGTCGAGCGCTTCGGCGGCCTTGACATCGCCTTTAACAATGCTGGCGCGGTGGGTGAGACCGGAGCAATTTCGGGTCTATCGGTCGATGGATGGCGCGATACGCTCGAGACCAACCTGACGAGCGCATTCCTCGGAGCCAAGTATCAAGTACCAGCGATGATGGACCGGGGCGGCGGCTCATTGATCTTTACTTCGACCTTCGTCGGCTATTCGGCCGGAATGCCCGGAATGGCATCCTACGCCGCCAGCAAGGCAGGTTTAATTGGATTGACCCAGGTTCTCGCGACCGAGTTCGGGAGCAGGAACATTCGCGTGAACGCCATCCTACCCGGCGGGACCGATACGCCGTCGAATGTCGTCAATGCTCCTGGAGCCCCCCAGGAACTCCGCGCATTTATTGAGGGTCTGCATGCTCTCAAGCGCCTTGCGACACCAGCGGAAATCGCGAAGGCAGTGCTATTCCTCGCATCCGACGCTGCGAGCTTCGTCACTGGGAGTGCCTTTGTCATCGACGGGGGTATTTCCATAACCCGGACATAGCGCTTGGCAGGCGCGGCCCCAGCATCCGTTTGGGGCCGCGCCCAACCCTGGGATCTTGGAACAATCCGCCGTTATCCGTCTAGCACTTCCGCCCCGCTTACGGCTTAGAACAAACGCGCTCGCGCTGAGCGCCATCAGGCGCCAAACGTATGATCCGTTCAGCCATCGAAGCACTCAGGGACCTCGCGAAGGCAGGATCATCGATACGATCCAATTGACGGCCGGCGCTCAGCTGCCACCTGCGTGAAGCCCTGACAATATTGTCGAGCTTGAGGACGTTTCCGTCATCAGACTTCGGATGGGCTCTCGCCGAACGGCGCGATCGACAATGGTCCGCTGAAGGGTCAATCTGGAGCAGGAATAGCCTCTCCCGATTGGAGATTGAGGCACAGGAGCGCTCCAGCGTTTATCACTCGGATCCGACAAGGGCCCCCGGTTGCTCCTCGACCGATCTCCACTGCTCGTCATGCATCATCCACAGTGCGCAACAGCTCATGCCGCAACCGGCTATGGCTTGATCGCCGTGGCATTGCCGCAGCGATGCATGTGAGCCACACTGAACTGCCGCCCGCAGTATGGTGTTGATGTCAGCATGCATAACTTGGCCAGGGAGGTTTGCGGAGAGAGTGTCCGGAAACCGGCCGGGCCACGAATATGCTTCGAGAGGCAAGTTCCATGGTACAGCCAGGCTGGCGAGATGTTCTGTTCTCCGTCAAGACCTTCGGCGCGGCCGTGCTGGCCCTCTATATCGCCTTCGCGCTCGACCTGACGCAACCCACCTGGGCCATGCTGACGGTTTTCGTCGTCTCCCAGCCCATTGCCGGAATGGTAGCGGCGAAGTCCCTGTTTCGCGCCATTGGCACGATCATGGGTGCCGCCGTGGCGCTCACTCTGGTAGGCGCTTTCGCACAAAGCGCTCCGATGTTCCTCGTGTCGCTCGCCCTTTGGATCGGCGCCTGCACCTTCACCTCGGTGCTTCTCCGCGATGCACCGGCTGCCTATGGCGCCATGCTGTCGGGATATACCGCCGCCATCGTGGGCATTCCAGCGGCCCTCGCCCCCGAAACCGCCTTCGACTATGCGGTCGGTCGCTGCATTGAGATCCTCCTCGGCATCGGCTGCGCCACCCTGGTCAGCCAGGTGATCTTTCCACGAACGGCTGGCGAAGCGTTGAAGGAATCGGTCAATGCCACCCTTGAGGACGCGGCAGATTGGACGAGAGACGTGCTGCACGGCAAAAGCCAGCAGGAGAAGGCGCTTGCAGATCAGCGAAAACTGATTTCCGACGCAATCTCTCTCGACGGCTTGAGGGTCTTTGCAACCTTCGACACGCCCTCCGTGAGAGCGGCCAGCAATGTGGTACGGCATCTACAGGGGGAATTGTTGTCCCTCCTGGCCATCCTGGTCTCTGTCAACGACCGCCTGGCGTTGCTGCGTGGGCTTGCTCCTGACAAGCACGCGGCCCTCCAGGACATCCTCGTACGGACAGCGAGCCTATTGCCTGCCCCAGGAGATCCGCTCAGGCACGATCCCAGTCTCGGGGCTGTGGCCGAAGGGCTGCGGCAGGAGGCCATGAGCCGCCTGCCGACCTTCGACGACATGGTGCATGACCACAGGTCCATTCCAGTCCGCAACATCCTCCTGCGGATCGGTGATCTGGTCACGACCTGGCGGCGAATTCTCGATCTTCGCGAAGCTCTGCTTTTAGGAAATACCATGTCCCTGTCCGAAGCAGCACCTTCAACGGATCGCTACCGGGACATCACCTTCGCGTTGGTGGCCGGGTCTGTATCCACGACCGCAGTCCTGGCAACATCCGCCCTGTGGGTTTCTTCCGGCTGGCAGCAGGGGAGTTCGGCGGTAATCTTCAGCGGTGTGATCTGCAGCATTCTCGGAGCGCTGGACGATCCGGTTCCCTCAGCGGCGAATTTCCTGCGCATGACAATCTTTTCGGCAATCTTTGCAGCAATTTATCTGTTCGCCGTTCTGCCGTCGATTGACGGCTTTGTCTCGCTCGTGTTCGCCTTCCTGCCGTTCTACCTGCCCTTCGGCATCCTGCTCGGCCTACCGCGCATCAGCCTGAAGGTAACGCCGCTCGGCCTCAACTTAGTGGCCTTTCTCGGCCTCACGAACGTCCGCAGCCAGCCCGATTTCGCAAGCTTCGCCAATTCAAGCCTTGCACTTCTCGCAGGTATCGGTGCCGGAATCCTGATGTTCAGGCTGCTGCGCCCGCTGGGCGTGGAGTGGACAGTCCGGCGGATCCGGCGTGGCATTTTGAGAGACTTGGAACGTCTGGCCGGCCCCGAAACCATGGTGAGCCGCAATCGCTTCGCAAGCCGAATGTTCGACCGGATCAATGCATTGTTCTCCCGCCTCGATGCGACGCAACCCGACCAGCGAGCTCTCATGCGCAGTGCCTTGGCAGCTCTGCGCGTCGGCTTCAACCTCATCCTGCTGAAGGAAGCGAGTCATGAAATCCCCCGAGATGCCGCAACAGCCATCGCTAGGGTTCTCGCCGAACTCGAACGACACTTCCGGGACCTACGGATGGGAACGACCATCAGCGGGCCCCTGCACGCAATCGACGATGCGGTCGCGATCCTCCTCGCGCGCCCTGTATCACGTGTCGAAGACCTTCTGACGGCGCTCGTCGCCGTCAGCAGTGCGCTCCACCAGCACGCGGATCTCTTCGGCCAAGTTCGTTCTTCGCCGGTTCCCGATATCATCCGTCAGGGGTTTCCGGCATGATCAAGGAAATTGATCTTTTCGGCGTCTTTCTACCACCCATGTTCGGCTATGCCGCGGCGGCCGCGCTGATCTGGCTGGTGCTGCGCAAGTGTCTTGCTTGGTCGGGCGCCTATCGCCTCGTGTGGCACCCCGCACTGTTCAACACCGCGCTCTATATCCTCATCCTGTCGGTCTGCGTCACCTTTGTCTTTCGTTAGGATCTCCCAGCCCGTGAAAGTCTCTCCAACCGTCCGAGTCGTCGTTACAGCACTGGTCGTCGCCATAGCGGCGGCAGCAGGGTGGTTCGCCTGGCAGAGCTACGTGGAAACACCTTGGACCCGAGACGGACGTGTACGAGCCAATATCGTGGAAATCGCTCCGGACGTCTCGGGAATGGTCTCCGAGGTCCGCGTCAAGGACAACCAACCGGTGAAGAAGGGTGATGTCCTCTTCACCATCGATCCGCAACCCTATCGCTTTGCCCTCGCCCAGGCGGAGGCCAACGCGCAGGGGCGCGAGCAAGAACTGGAGCAGCGCCGCCGGGAACTCGAGCGGCGCACACGCCTGTCGACCGCCGCTATTACGGCCGAGGCGCGAGAGCAGGCGGAGACGGCGGTCGCGACGGCCGAGGCTGTCTACAATCAGGCCCTGGCTACGCTCAACACTGCCCAGCTCAACTTGGATCGCACGCAGCTTCGCTCTCCCGTCAATGGCTTCGTGACCAATCTGCAGGTCGACCCGGGCGACTATGCAACTGCGGGACGGGCATTGCTTGCCATCGTCGACAGCGATTCATTCTACGTGGCAGGATACTTCGAGGAGACTAAGATCCGTAATCTGCGCGTGGGCGATCGGGCGACTGTTCGCCTCATGGGATTTCCGGACGAGGTCGAGGGCCATGTGGACAGCATCGCCCGCGCTATCGCGGATCGGGAGACGACACAGACCTCCGATGGCCTGATTGCCAACGTCAATCCTACCTTCAGTTGGGTGCGCTTGGCGCAGCGCGTTCCAGTCCGGATTGCTCTTGATCAGGTACCGGAGGACGTGCGGCTGAGCGCGGGAATGACCGCGACCGTGATCGTGCATCCTGCGGTTCCGTCACAAGCTCGGAACAGAGGTGTTCTCAGCGCCATTCTGTCATTTTGGCAGCAGCGCTAAACGGCTGTGTCGAGAGGGCTCAGCAGCAACGGTCCTGTCGTGAATTCGGAGAAGGGATGAGAGAAGGGTGGATACTCTGCGGGTATGCTTCGGCTGCCCCTTGCGCATCATGTAGCCCATATCGATCCCGCTGAGGATCACGCGAACGCTGCTCGTCGACTCGAACTCGAGCGTCGGTCGCGCCCGCCTTCTGATGGCCCTGTTCGACCCGGCTATCGAGATGGGTGCTTTGCCGGATCTGGATCGGCTTCAATGCGCGCCAAGATCGGTCCTCGAGACTGAGACGAAGCCCACGACGAAGGAGGCGTACCCCATTGGTATGTCTGCTCGATGAAGGAGCTGCCGTTCGTTCTGCTTCACGGGATCCGGCACGGGTCGCGGGACCTCCAAGGCTTCGACCGGGAGCGCCCTGAGCAGCCGATTTTGCAAGGAATTCGGCCCCATTCGCCCAAGCCTTGCGAAAGCTCTGCGAACCAGCCTGGTACCGGATTCGCCTCGGGTAGCGGCCGTGGCGTCAATACCACAACAAGGATCTAGGCCGATAAAGTCGGTACGTCGGCGGACAAAGATTGTCCGAGGGCCCGAGGAACAACGTAGCAGTGTGCGGATTGGGCCCGAGGAGATCAGCAGGATTGCTGTCGGGAATAATGGTGTGTGTTCGAGACAGCCCAAGCGATCGGTCCCGCACCTTTAGGCGTCGCTCCAGATCAGCTCTTCGGGGTCACACCCATGTCCATGCCCTCGCGTCCGATCCAGCACCGCCTTCCAAATGTCTGGGGAGCCTTGCTTCTCATTCTCGCTGGAACCGCTCTGCCTTCGGGATCGTCCCTCGCGCAATCTCAGCCCAATGCTGCGGGAGCTTCAGCCGATCTCCGGTCCCTATCCCAAGATGACCGGCAATGGCCGATGGCGATGAAGTCCTATGCCGCTCATCGGTTCAGTAATCTTGACCAGATCAATTCCGACAATGTCGGGCAGCTGAGGCTCGCCTGGACCTTCTCGGTCGGCGCCGCCCGCGGCCAAGAGGCCGCGCCACTTGTCGTGAACGGCACGATGTATGTGGTCGCCCCCTATGCAGGGCCCCATCCGAACCGTGTCTTCGCGCTCGATGCCACGACGGGTGAACTGAAGTGGTGGTATGCCCCGAAACCCAATCTGGCGGCGCAGGGAGTCGCCTGCTGCGACGTGGTCAACCGCGGCCTCGCCTACGACAACGGCAAGATCTTCCTCAACACTCTCGACCTGCACACGGTCGCCCTCGACGCCGGGACCGGGAAGGAATTGTGGGTCGCTACCCTCGGGGATATCAATCTCGGCGAGACGGTCACGATGGCTCCGCTGGTCGCCAAGGGAAAGGTTCTGGTCGGCAACAGCGGCGGCGAGATGGGCGTGCGCGGCTGGGTGACGGCACTCGACGAGAACACCGGCAAGATCGTGTGGCGCGCTTACGGGACAGGCCCGGATTCGGACGTCCTGATCGGCCCCGACTTCCAGCCGCATTACGACTGGATGAAGGGCAAGGATCTCGGCGTGAAGACCTGGCCGACCGACGGCTGGAAAACGGGCGGCGCAACCGCCTGGGGATGGCTGTCCTACGACCCCGAGCTCAACCTGGTCTATTATGGCACGGGAAACCCGGGGCCTTGGAATTCCAATCAGCGGCCCGGTGACAATCTCTGGGCCGCTACCGTGTTCGCACGCGATGTCGATACGGGAGCCGCGAAATGGGCCTATCAGACAGCCCCTCACGATCTCTGGGACCATGATAGCGTCAATGAAGCCGTTCTGGTCGATCTCGAGATCGACGGTCGAATGCGTAAGACGCTGATCCACCCCGGCCGGACCGGCTATATGTTCGTGCTGGACAGGACGAACGGAGAGGTCATCTCGGCAGATCCTTACGAAACGGTCACGGTCTACAAGGGCTTTGATCCGAAGACTGGGCGCCTTGAGCCGAACCACGACAAGGAGCCGACCCTCGGAAAGGTCGTCGAGGATGTCTGCCCGGCGCCGCCCGGCGCCAAGGACTGGCAGCCGAGCGCATGGTCGCCTCGCACGAAGCTTCTGTATGTGCCGCATCAACATCTTTGCGCGACCTTCAAAACGGGAGAAGTCGGCTACATTACGGGCACGCCCTATGTGGGCGCGACCGTCGACATGTATGCGGGTCCGGGCGGCCATCGCGGTGAGTTCATGGCCTGGGACCCGGTCAAGAAGACCAAAGTCTGGGCTATTACCGAAAGCTTCCCGGTCTGGAGCGGCGCACTCGTGACCGCAGGCGACATCGCCTTCTACGGAACCATGGACCGCTGGTTCAAGGCCGTGGACGCCAAGAGCGGCAAGGTCCTCTGGCAATTTCGCGCCGGATCGGGCCTCATCGGACAACCCGTCACCTATATGGGCAATGACGGCACGCAATACGTCGCCATCATGTCCGGCGTCGGAGGATGGCCCGGCGTGGTGGCGAATGCCGAGATCGATCCCCGGGCGAGGAACGGGGCGCTCGGCTTCGTGGGCGCCATGCAGGATCTTCCAGCCTACACGGTAGGTGGCGACTCTCTGCTGGTCTTTGCGCTGCCGCCGAAGGGCGCGGGAGGCGCTCCAGGTGGAGCTCCCACCGGCGCACCTGCGCCCGCAGCTCCGCCCGCTCCAACTCCCACGGCTCCCGCACCCCAAAACGGGCCCGCTCAATAATCGACTTCAAGGAGGTCGGGATGGCCGGTTCATCGAAGGTAGGGTTCCCTCGGATGGGCGCCATCGGACCAATGAGAGGGATCGCACGAGGGCTCTGGATGGGTGCCATCGGGCTCCTTCCATGGTCCGGCAGTGTTTGGGCCCAGCAGCCGACGCCTCCGCCGCCGCAGGCACCGCCTTCGGCAGTCGGACTACCGACCGAGCCCAATCCGGCACAAGCCCCTGCCCCGAAGCCGAATCAGCCATCGTCGCCGCAGGAGGGGCAAGGCACACTCGGCATGAGCGTGCCAACGCAATCCTATGTGGGCGGGATCGGGGCGGCGAAGCTTCTCGGCACGCCGGTTTCGCGCCTCTTTCCCGGCAACGTGCCACTTAAATCCGGCCTCCAGAACCCGGTCGGCGACGACCCTCAGGCGGCTCAGCGTGGCATGCAATACTTCCAAGCGTTCAACTGCGTCGGATGCCATGCGCCCAACGGCGCGGGCGGCATGGGGCCGTCGCTCAGCAATAGTGTCTTCATCTATGGCTCGGAACCGGCGCAGATCTTCCTCACGATCTACCAGGGCCGTCCACGCGGCATGCCGACCTGGGGCGTCATGCTGCCCGGCAGCGCGATCTGGGATTTGGTTGCCTATGTCCGGAGCATCAGCCGGGAGCCTTCCCGGCAATGGGGGCAAACCGTTTCCAGCCAAATGCCGCAGATCGAGCAAGTGCCGGCCGAATACGTGAGCACTGCTACCCCCTGGGATCAGACCGAAGCGTTCAGCCATGGCCAGAAGCCCAACCGCACGAAGTGAAGCTCCCCGGGCCGACGGCTGGTGGATCGCGATCCTCACACCCGTTTTGCTCCTTCCCGGAGCCGCGCGGGCCGATGTGCCAATGACGTATCTGCGCACCTTCGGCGGGTTCAAGGGCGAGCAGATTAAGGTCCTCACCTGGGCGCTGCTGATTCAGGCGATCGTGGTCGTGGTGATCGTCAGCTTGCTTGTCCTCATCGGCGTGTTGCTGCGCCGCTCGCGTCGGCCCGCGACAGGCCTCGACCGCCAGCCTGTGCAGGAGACAGGTAGCGGGTTGTCTTGGATCTATATCGGCGTCGGCATTTCCACCATCGCTCTCATCGGTTCGATGATCTGGAACGGCTACACCATGGCGGCCATCGACCGCCCTCCCCGCGCTCCTGAACTGACGATCGAGGTAAGGGGACACCAATGGTGGTGGGAAGTGCGCTACCTGAGCCAGGACACGTCACGGATCTTCGAGACCGCCAATGAGATTCACATTCCGGTCGGCCAGCCGGTGGAATTTCGGGTCTCGACCGTCGACGTCATCCACTCGTTCTGGATTCCAGCACTCGGCGACAAGATCGACCTCATCCCGAACCAGATCAACTCAAACTGGCTCGAGGCAGACAGCCCGGGGATCTATCGCGGGCAATGCTCCGAATTTTGCGGGCAGCAACACGCGCATATGGGCCTGGTCGTCGTGGCAGACAAACCGGCCGATTTCCAGGCCTGGTGGGACAGCCAGCTCCAGCCGGCCGCTCTTCCGGCCGATCAGCCGCAGGTCGCCGAAGGCGCAACGCAGTTCGTCCTGCGCTGCGGCGCCTGCCACAACATTCGCGGCACGCAGGCCGGCGGGCGGCTCGGTCCGAACCTGTCCCATCTGATGAGCCGCAAGTCGGTAGCGGCCGGAACGCTGCCGAACAATCCGGCTTATTTATCCGGCTGGATCGCCGACCCGCAGACCGTGAAGCCCGGCAATCTGATGCCGAACCTTGATCTGTCGGGACCGGAGCTGGCGAGCATCCGCACCTTCCTTGAAGCGCAGAAGTGAGGAGAGCTCTCGTGGCCGTCGGAACATATGAACGGGCTCCTACTCTCGAGAGGGCGGATTACGCCTCGCCGGTTGCTTCCGAGCTGGAGACGATATGGGAGACGAAACCCGGCATCGGCGGCTGGCTCTCGACCGTGGACCACAAGGAACTCGGCATCCGTTACATCGCCACCGCCTTCGCTTTTCTGATCCTGGGCGGCATCGAGGCGCTCGTCATGCGCGTTCAGCTCGCACGGCCGAACCTGAGTCTGCTGACGCCCGAGCAATACAACCAGATCTTCTCGATGCATGGCATCACGATGATCTTTCTCTATGCACAGCCGGTTCTGACCGGCTTCAGCGCCTATCTGTTCCCGCTGCTCCTCGGCACCCGCGATCTCGCCTTCCCCAGGCTCAACGCATTCTCCTACTGGGCCTATCTTGCCGCGGGACTGTTCATGTATGCGAGCTTCCTTGTGGCGGCGGCACCGAATGATGGTTGGTTTAACTACGCGCCGTACTCGCTCAAGACCTACAATCCCGGGCCCAACATGGACTTCTATGCCCTTGGCATGATCCTGCTCGGCATCTCGACAACGGCAGGCGCCATCAACTTTCTGGTCACCGTGCTGCGTACCCGTGCACCGGGCATGTCGATCAATCGCCTCCCAATCCTGACCTGGGGCACGACGACCACATCGGTGGGTATTCTTCTGTCCATGCCGGCTGTGACGCTCGCCTGCTTCATGCTTTGGGCCGACCGGCAGTTCGGCACGCATTTCTTCGACGCGACGGCGCGGGGCCAGCCTCTGCTGTGGCAGCACCTGTTCTGGATCTTCGCGCATCCGTGGGTCTACATCATTGTGCTACCGGCCATGGGAATCGTGTCGGATGCGCTGCCAATCTTCTGCCGCCGTCCGCTCGTCGGATACACGGTGGTCGTGCTCGGCACGATCGCCACCATGGTGATGGGCTTCGGCGTGTGGCTGCATCATATGTTCGCGACCGGGATTCCGTTCATCGCGCTGTCCTTCTTCAGCGGCGCATCTTTCGTGATTACGATCCCGAGCGCGGTCGCGGTCTTCGCCTGGGTGGCGACCATCTGGACCGGGCGCCCGGTTATCACCACGGCATTCCTGTTTTTCGCGGGCTTTATCTCCATGTTCGTCATCGGCGGCGTGTCCGGCGTTATGACGGCTTCAGTCGCAGCGGATCGCCAGCTCACCGATACCTATTTCGTGGTGGCGCACATTCATTACGTGCTCATCGGCATCAATCTGTTTCCGGTGATCGGCGGGCTCTTCGTCTGGTTTCCAAAGATGACCGGGCGCATGCTGAACGAGCGGCTCGGCAAATGGAGCTTCTGGATCATCCTGTGCGGTTTCAACTTGGCATTCCTGCCGATGCATTGGACCGGGCTCGCGGGAATGCCGCGGCGCATCTACACCTATCAGGATGGCATGGGCTGGAACACGGTGAATCTGGTAACCTCCATCGGCGCCTTCTTCCTGGCTTTGGGCATCCTGCTGGTCCTGATCAACATTTTCCTGAGCGTGCGGAACGGTGCCGTCGCGGGTCCGAATCCCTGGGACGGCCCAACGCTCGAATGGGTCACGCCGTCGCCGCCGCCGCCTTACAATTTCGCCGTCATTCCGGCTGTCGCGAGCCGCCATCCGCTGTGGGAAGACAGGCTCAGGGAGGGCATGGGGCATTCCTCGGTTCATCGGGGCCTCGTACTCGACGACGGCAAGGAGATGCTCGCCACGACGGTGCTCGATGCCGAGCCCGACGCGATCCTGAAAATGCCCGAGGATTCCTATAGCCCCCTCGTCGTCGCCGTCGTGATGACAGCAGGTTTCGCCGGCCTCCTTCTGCACTGGTGGGTGTTCTCAGGCATCTGTGCGTGGCTGATGTTCATGGGCCTGCTGGTATGGCTGTGGCCCGAGCCGAAACTCGGCCAGTCGGCGAGGTGGGATCGATGAGCGATATTTCCATGACCCATGCTCCGACCTCTGGCGCTGCCGTACGCCCGTCTCCGCTACCGGTCGGCAGTATCGGCCACAAGGCCTCGGGATGGTGGGGTATGCTCACCATCATTCTGACCGAGGGATCACTGTTCTCATATCTGCTGTTCAGCTACTATTACTTCGCCGTGCAGTACGGGCGCGAATGGCTGCCGAGCGAACCGCCGAAGTTCCGCCTGTCTCTTCCCAACACCATCATTCTAATCGTCAGCAGCGTCGTGGTGTGGTGGGCTGAGCGCGGGGCCAAGCGTGGCTCCTGGGGACAACTCGTGCTCGGTCTTCTCGGTGGCTTCATCCTGGGCTGCGTGTTCGTGGTGATCCAACTCTTCGAGTGGAAGGATAAGCCGTTCACCTACGCATCCAGCGCCTATGGCTCGCTCTATTTTACGATCACCGGCTTCCACATGGCGCACGTGGTTGCCGGGCTCGTAATATTGCTGATGCTGCTCGTCTGGTCGCTCATGCGCTACTTCGATTCCGAGCGCAATGCGCCGGTCTCGATCGGAGCGATCTATTGGCACTTCGTCGATGTGGTGTGGCTGACGGTGTTCTTCAGCCTCTACATCACACCTTATCTGGGATGAATCATGCCTGAGACCCTTATGAGAAGCTATGGCATCCAGCATCCGGCCCCCCATGGTAACAGCGTCAGCATGGGCCTGGTCTGGGCAGGTCTGCTGGCTGCTCCGGTAGCGTGGAGTCTTCAGCTTCTCGTCAATTACGGTCTGGCGAGCCATGCCTGCTTCCCGCGTGATTACCTTTACGCGCGGGTCGTCCCTGGTTGGGGCTGGATCATGCCTGCCCTCGTGGCGATCAATATCGCCGCCCTGGTTATCGCCTGCATCGGGACTGCGATCTCCTATCGGAACTGGAGTCATATCAGCCAGGAGGCATCCGGGGGGCACACACGGTTGCTCGAGGCCGGCGAGGGGCGCACGCGGTTCCTCGCTGTCTGGGGCATCTGGTCCGGCGTATGGTTCGCTATCGCGATCGTCTTCGACACGATCGCCGTCTTCGCGGTGCCGCTATGTGGAAGCTGAGGTATTCGGCTCTCGTTCTATGGACTCTCGCGGCCGTGAACTCCGCTGCGGCGCACGTGGGCGAAGGGGGCGAGCTTCATTGGAATGTCGAGGCCTGGGTGATCGTTTCGCTCACTGCTGCAATGATGCTCTATGGCTTTGGGCTGCGGAGTATGCGGATACGCAGGGGCGGACGGAGCATCGTCGGGCGCGTTGAAATCGCCACCTTCGTGGGTGGAATTGCCTCGCTCGTCGTCGCGCTTCTTTCGCCGCTCGATGCATTGGGAGCCGAGCTTTTCTCCGGCCACATGGTGCAGCATCTCGTGCTGATGTTGGTGGCCGCGCCGCTCTTCGTTCGGGCGCGGCCGCTGATCGTCTTCCTCTGGGCCCTTCCGCGTGGCACGCGCAAGGCGCTCGGGCGGCTCTGGTCGGGGGGTGGATTGGGGGGATTCTTCAAAATTCTGACCGCCCCATTATCGGTTTGGCTGGCCTTCTGCGGTTTGTTCGCCTTCTGGCATCTGCCGCGGCCCTATTCCTGGGCCCTGGCGCACGAGCCCGTCCATGTTGTGGAACATCTTTGCTTCTTTGTCAGCGCATTCGCATTCTGGTCGGTGGTGATCGAACCCTCCGGGCGCCGACGACTCGATTACGGCGCGACGCTGCTCTTCGTGGCGACGGCGGCGATCCTGAGCGCCCTGCCCGGCGCCCTGATGGTGCTGACCTCGCGTGCCTTCTATCCGGCCCATGCGGAAGGTGCGACACGCTGGGGATTGACGCTCCTGGAGGATCAGCATCTTGCCGGACTGATCATGTGGATTCCGGCCGGCTTCGTCTACATGGCGGCCATCGGGATCCTGTTCGTGCTGTGGCTACGCGCCTCCGAAAAGCGCGCCGCAGCGAGTTTACAGAAATACGCCGCCATGAGCTCGACCGTGGTTCTGCTCCTCGTCGTAGCTGGCTGCGAGGAGGTGACGGGCGTGCAATCGCCAAGCAATGTCACGCCGGTACCGGCGAGCTTCGACGGTGATCCTGGCCGCGGTGCCGTCGTCATCGCTCAGACCGGCTGCGGCTCCTGCCATACCATTCCGGGCATCACCGGCGCAAATGGACTCGTCGGCCCGCCACTCACCCAGATGGGGCGGCGTATCTATGTCGCGGGCCTGTTGCGTAACACGCCGGACAATATGGTGACGTGGCTGCGCGATCCGCAGGTCGTCGTGCCGGGCAATGCCATGCCGAACATGGGATTGCAGGATCAGCAGGCCCGGGATATCGCCGCCTATCTCTATACGCTTCAATAGTGACCTGGACGCTAGAGCATCGGACGTGAGGTGGAACCCACATCCGATACTGCAAGTTTCTGTTTTTGAGCATCTTTTCACGCAAAACCGGTGCCCACTTCCCGCGTTCGATGCTCCCCTCTTAGATGAGCGCATTGTTGCGAGCGGACCCGAAGGGCCACGGCCGTGAAAACCGGGTCCACTTTTCGCTAGCGCGGCCCGCTGGGTCCGCACGATGCGCCAAGGATCGACTTGAAGCGAGAGCTGTTTCCACAAGGTGGAAACAGCTCTTTTCTTTGGTTCAGCCGCAGCATGGCTCAACCATCGGGGATCAGGCGCGCTTTGCTCCGAGATTGGCGAGCCCAGGCTCGCGAGTGCCGTCTTGCGAACCGGTGAGGTTCGGAGAACCGCCCACAGGGCTGGCATGGACGTTTCCGCCTTGAGACAGAAGATCTATAGGCAGGGGAAAGACGATGGTCGAAGAGCGCTCGCTGGCAATGTCGTGCAGGGCTGCGAAATAACGGAGCTGCATGGCGCGTGGCTCGGCTGCGAGCAGGTGCCCAGCCTCCACAAGCTTCTCTGCCGCTTGTTGCTCGCCCTCGGCGTTGATCACCTTCGCTCGCCGCAGACGCTCGGCTTCAGCCTGTTTGGCGATGGCTCGCACCATATTCTCATTGAGATCGACATGCTTGATCTCGACGTTGGCGACCTTGATCCCCCACGCATCGGTCTGCTGGTCGAGGATCTGCTGAATGTCAGCGTTGAGGCGGTCGCGCTCCGCCAGCATTTCATCGAGTTCATGCTTGCCCAGCACCGAGCGCAGAGTGGTCTGTGCCAGTTGGCTCGTCGCAGTGATGTAGTTCTCCACCTTAATGATTGCGCGTTCAGGGTCGACGATCCGGAAGTAGATCACAGCATTGACCTTGACCGAAACATTGTCGCGCGAAATCACATCCTGAGACGGTACGTCCTGCACGATGACCCGCAGATCAACTCTGACCATCTGCTGTACGAAGGGAACAAGGATGATCAGCCCGGGGCCCTTCACACCTGTGAAACGGCCGAGCGTAAACACGACCCCGCGTTCATATTCCCGGAGCACCCTGACCGCCGCACCCAGGAACCCGATGATGATCAGGGCCAGGATCAGGTAGGTGAGATAATCGAGCATCATGGCCGTCCCTCCGAACCCATGGCCACTCCGGGTGTGCGGCGTACTTCAAGCATCAGGCCTTCGATCCCGGCGACCTGAACGTGTTCGCCCGGCGTGAGAGGCTGAGATGCCCGGGCTTGCCAGCGCTCTCCAAAGGCCAGGACATGGCCCGCGTTGCCTGACCAGTCGAGCACCTCTGCAGGTTGTCCGACCATGGCGGGTGCGCCGGTCCTGACCGGCTGATGGCGGATCCGCCACACATAACCTAACGTCAAGGCTAGGAGGCCAATGCTTGCGACCAACGCACCTCCGATGACGGTCCATGAGAGCTGGAATTCTGGCACATTGGTATCGATCAGCATCATGGCCCCGAGGAGGAAAGCCACAAGCCCACCCAGTCCAAGAACGACGGTCGGGTTGAAGGCTTCCACAACCAGAAAGGCAAGGCCAAGCAGTACCAAGGCAAGCCCGGTATAGTCCACGGGCAGCATGTTCAGGGCGTAGAGACCAAGGACGAGGCAGATCGCACCGATCACCCCAGGTACAGCCGTTCCAGGATTGCTGAATTCGAAGATCAGGCCGTACACCCCGACGATCATCAGGATGAAGGCGACATTCGGATCGGTGATCGTCGCGAGTACCCTGATAAGCCAGCTTGGCTCTTCCATCCGGATGGGAAGTCCAGCGGTGGCAAGACGCCGGCGCTCACCCAGCACCTCAACCTCACGTCCATTGACGCGTGTCAGGAGTTCCTCGGGCGTCTGAGCCACAAGGTCGATCACGCCCTTCTCCAATGCCGCCTGAGACGAGAGGCTGGCGGCTTCCCGCACAGCTTCTTCCGCCCAGTCTGCGTTTCGGTGCCGAAGCTCGGCGAGGCTTCTGATCAAGGCGACCGCGTCGTTGGTCATCTTTGTCGCCATGGCATCCTTGGTGCCCTCACCCGCCCGGTCAGCCCCATCCTTGTCTTTCGACTGACCTGTCGAGGGAAATGTGGGCGGACCGCCGATCTGTACAGGGGTCGCAGCCCCGAGATTGGTGCCCGGCGCCATGGCGGCCACATGGGTTGCATAAAGGATATAAGTGCCCGCGCTGGCCGCATGGGCACCAGCGGGCGCCACGAATCCGATGACCGGTACGGAGGAAGCCAGCACGTCTGCGATGATCTCGCGCATGCTCGTCTCCAATCCTCCTGGCGTGTCGAGGCGCAGGATGATGGCCTCGACCGTTTGCGGATTAGTGGCGAGAAGGGCATCTCTCACGTATTTAGCCGTCGCGGGACCGATCGGTCCCGTGACCGGCATCAAGGTCACATAGCGTCCCGTATCCATCCTGCGGGCAGGCTCCGAGGCGCTCGCCGGGGCCCACGCCGTCAGCATGATGACGGCTACCAGCAGTCGGGTCAGATACTCCAGGCACACGTACCGACCTCCTAAGGGGTGAGGCCCGTCCTTCCGGACGAATTGTAGCATTGAACAACCGGGTGAACCATCGCGCCATCCGGCGCCAAATTTGGCCAGATTCTGTTGTCGAGCTTAACTTCACCGTCGACAATATTCATGGCTGAGGCGGGTGAGAAAATCCGCTCTGGGGGCTCACCCGAGACCTTAGCGCATCGTGCGGCTCCGGCGGGCCGCGCTCATGAGAAGTGGACCCGGTATTCGCTGACGCGGCCCTTCGGGTCCGCTCCGAACGGTGCGCCATTTAAGGAGTGGAGCGTCGGACGTGGGTTCGATGTCACATCCGATGCGCTAGTTCGGCTGCCCGGGCCTTGTCAGCGTTTCTCCAAGAGGATGTAGAGGCCGGGCACGGGACGGCCTGCCTCGAGCCGAATGTCGCTTTCGACGGCCTCCAGGATGACGAAGTCGGTCGCCGTCGCCTCGATATAGTCGAGCGAGTGAGCGAAACGGCCGGAGGGTTGCAGCTTGAAGCCTGTTTGTCCGGCGACTTCGATGCTTAGGGCGAGCAGGCCTCCCTGCACCATGGTGCCGGCAGCGGCGCGCAGAAGCGGTCCGAGATCGCCGAAATAGATCAGCGAATCCGCCGCGAAGATAAGATCGAACCGGTTCGATGTCGTCTCAAGATAGGCGACAGCCTCCGACTTCACGAGTTCGGCATACCCACCGCGCCTCGCCGCTTCGGCCAGCATACCCGAGGAAATATCGACCCCGATCAGGGTTGGACCGAACGGCAGCAACTCCTCGGCGGCCAGTCCGGTGCCGCATCCCAAATCGAGCATGGATTTGAAGCCGGCCCGGTATGGGGCCAAGAGCTTCGCCATCTGGGCTGGTGCATTGTATTGGAGTGTCCCAAGCAATTTGCTGTCGAACTGAGGCGCAAATTGATCGAAGTAGCTCTCGATGTATTCTGTGGGAGTGGCCGTTATGCTCCGCCCCAGTACGGCGTCGAGAAGGTAGCGCCGAACTGGATCATCGGGCTTCTCGGCAAGGCGCATCCGGCCGATTTCGGCCGCCGCGTCGAGGTGGCCGGAGGCGCTCAGAACGGAAAAGGCATCCCGCATGATAATGGCGAGATCTTCGCGATCCTCGCCGGCAATGTCGCTGTAGTTTTGGAGAGCTTCCTGAACGCCGCCCTCGATCATGGCCTGGAACGTCAACGCCCGCGCCCGCTTCTGCCGGCTCAGCGGATCGAGTTCGAATGTGAGCCGAGCGGCTTCGTCGAAAGCGTTCGCGCAACCTGTGAAATCGGACATGATGAAGAACAGGTGGCCGAGGGCGAAATGAGCGAGGCCGTTGACAGGATCGAACTCGACGGAGGCTCGCACGGCGCCGAGCGCCTCCTCATAGCGTTTCTTCCTGAACAGCAGAAGACCGAGCCCAAGATGAGCAGCGGCAGCCTTCGAATTGAGAGCGATTGCGCGACGGTAGGCGTCCTCGGTCGTCTCCATGTCGTCCAGCCGGTCCGACACGCCGGCGAGGGTCTGCCAGGATTGGGCGTTGCCCGGGTCGATCTCCAGGGACTCCCGTACCGCTGCCAGGGCCAGCTCATCGCGATCCGAAGCACTGTAGACACTCGCCAGATCGCGCCAGAGGTCAGGATCTTTGGGATTCAAAGAGAGTGCGGCCGCAAAGGTTCGAGCGGCCGTGTCGAAGCGTCCGTTTTCCCAATGAACGAGACCGAGTTGCCGTAAGGCAGGGCCTGGATGGCCGAACTGATCGACGAGGTGGCCGAAGTCCGGCAAGCTCGCCTGCAGGTTAGCCACCAGTGTCATCGTGACGCTGACGTCAGGAAGTTGGATAGTCGTCATGTCAATGGACCCGAATGCCATGCCTGCCGGAAGCCAGATTACCGGGTGCAGGATTAAACGAGCTGGCTTTTCCGAGCCTTGTGGGTTGATGAATTGTGTCGAGCTGTTCCACGGTCTTGATGGGCACAAGGAGCATCGTCAGCCACTGACTGCAATGGCTTCGGCATCGCCGAAGCCGCTCGTGTGACTCTTACGGAACGGCTTCGCAACCTGGGCGGAGCTCAACTTCCCGTCATGATCCAGGGCCAACGGTTGACAGCTGAGATGTGGCAATCGGCTGAAGCCGAGCTTCGGGCTTGGATCCGGTCCTCCAACGGGGGCCCTTCCTGAAGAATGGGTATATCGGTGAGCACGGCCGCCCCCATTGTTGAGTAATGTCCGCAACGGCGCGAACCGGCGCTTTCAGCGTACGCGAGACGCCAATAGACCAATCTCGCAACATTGGATCAGACGTTGCGGGCGCGGGCACGCGACACAGGTCGCGGGATCGAGTCGTCAATAACGGTTGCAAAATCTATCAACAGCACACAGTCTAAAAACCCGGTATCTCCTGAAGGATAGGTCAGACAGGTTGACCTCGATAGAGTATTTGGTGACCGTTTGGGGAGGTGGTATAGAATATCACTTGATCTAAGAACTATTTTTCTAGAGTATCCTTAAACAACACTGTCAGCCTGCATCAGACGGGCGACGGGAATGAGGGGCTGGGAGGAAGCGCATGCTTCAACACCGCCCCGTATCTTGGACGCACCATGCGTCTGCCGCCCATGTGCATGGGTCGTTCCAAACCCAATCCCCCCATCAAACTGGGCACCGTGCATCCAGATCAGAGCAGGCGGCCCATGGCTACTGTTGAGATCCGCGACGTCCGAAAGGCCTACGGCTCTGCTCAGGTCCTTCATGGTGTGTCGGTTGACATTCGGGATGGGGAGTTCGTCATCCTCGTTGGCCCCTCGGGCTGCGGCAAGTCCACGCTCCTGCGCATGGTGGCTGGGTTGGAGAACATCACGGGAGGCGAGATCCGGATCGGCTCCAGGGTGGTGAACAACGTGCCACCCAAAGAGCGCGATATCGCCATGGTGTTCCAGAATTACGCGCTCTACCCCCATATGACGGTAGCCGACAACATGGCCTTCTCGCTCATGTTGAAGAAGGCGCCGAAAACCGAGATCAACACCAAGGTCAATCGTGCAGCCGAGATTCTCGGCCTCACAAGGCTCCTCGATCGCTACCCGCGCCAGCTCTCCGGCGGGCAGCGCCAGCGCGTCGCCATGGGCCGCGCCATCGTGCGCGACCCACAGGTCTTCCTCTTCGACGAGCCGCTGTCCAACTTGGACGCAAAACTGCGCGTCTCGATGCGGAGCGAGATCAAGGCGCTGCACCAGCGGCTGAAGACCACCACGGTGTATGTGACGCACGATCAGATCGAGGCCATGACGATGGCGGACAAGATCGTGGTCATGCACGATGGCCTCGTCGAGCAAATCGGCGCGCCGCTCGAGCTATACGACAAACCGGCGAACCTGTTTGTGGCCCAATTCATCGGCTCTCCAGCCATGAACATTCTGGAAGGCCACATTGGGTCTTCCGGCTTTGCCATAGGCGACCTGATGCTCCCGGTGCAGAACACGCCTGCGGCTTCCGTCGGGCGGCCGGCCTATTACGGCATCCGGCCCGAGCACTTCCGGCTGCACCAGGATGGCCTTGCGATTCAGGTCATGGTGGTCGAGCCCACCGGCTCGGAGACTCAGGTCGTGGCGAAAGCCGGTGAGCGGGAGCTCACCTGCGTTTTCCGCGAACGCATCAGCGCGCAGCCGGGCGAGTTCATTCATGTCGCCCCCGATCCGGCTCTCGTCCATCTTTTCGACCGGGAAACAGAACGGCGCATCAACTGACCCCAAGCACGTGGCTTAGCCGGGCAGCCACGCGTCTCATCAGGAATCCCGGTCTGCGGAGGAAACGAACGATGAGCCTGTCTAGACGTGATCTGCTTCTCGGGACGGCAAGCCTGACAGCCGGCATGGCGGGAGCTCAGCTTTTGTCCGGCCGGCCGGCCTTTGCGCAAGATGCTTCTCCGCAATACAAGCCGGAGCAGGGGGCCGCCCTCCGCGTCCTGCGCTGGACACCTTTCGTGAAAGGCGACGAGGATTCATGGCTCGCCAACACCAAGAAGTTCACGGAGGCGACCGGCGTCGAGGTGCGTGTCGACAAGGAAAGCTGGGAGGACATCCGCCCGAAGGCGGCAGTGGCGGCCAATGTAGGCTCGGGACCGGACATCATGCTCGTCTGGTTCGACGATCCGTTCCAGTATCCGGATAAGCTCGTCGACGTCACGGATATCGCGACGAGTCTTGCCGGCAAGTACGGCGGGTACTATCCGGGTCCCGAGGCCTATGCCAAGCAGAACGATCGATTCATCGCCCTGCCTCTCGCGGCGATCGGCAACGGCATCCTTTATCGCGAGAGCATGCTCCAGCAGGCAGGCTGGTCGAAGTTCCCGGAGAAGGCCGACGAGTTCCTGGAAATGTGCAAGGCTCTCAAGGCTAAGAGCAAGCCTGCCGGCTTCGCACTGGGCAAGGCGGTTGGCGATGGCAACAACTTCGCGCACTGGATCGTCTGGAGCCATGGTGGCAAGATGGTCGACGAAAGCGGCAAGGTCGTAATCAACTCGCCTGAGACGATCAAGGCCCTGCAATATGCCCGCGAGCTCTACCAGACCTTCATTCCAGGGACGGAGAGCTGGCTCGACATCAACAACAACCGTGTATTCCTGTCAGGCGACATCTCGGTGACGGCCAATGGCGTGTCCCTCTATTACTCCGCTAAGAATGATCCGAAGATGGCGGAGATCGCTAAGGACATCCGCTCGACGGTGATGCCGACTGGCCCGGTCGGGCAACCCGTCGAGTTGCACCAGACCACCTCGGCAGTCATCTTCAAATATACGAAGTACCCGAACGCAGCTCGCGCCTATCTGCAATATATGCTCGACAAACCGCAGATGGACGCATGGATCACCGCATCGAGCGCCTATTGCTGCCCACCGCTGAAGGGCATGATCGACAACCCGGTCTGGACAGCCGATCCGGTGCACGAGCCCTATAAGCGTGCCTCCGCGACCCTGCGGCCGAACGGCTATGCCGGGCCGCTCGGTTACGCCTCGGCCGCCACGATGGCGGATTACGTGATGGTCGACATGGTGGCGGAGGCCGCGACCGGGCAGCGAACTCCAGAGGAGGCCGCCAAGCGCGCGGAGCAGCGGGCAAACCGCTATTACCGAATCTGACGACGGTGAAGGGCGGCGTGACAACGCCGCCCCTTTTCTCTTGAAATCACTGGAGACGCCTCATGGCCGATGCCGCCCTGTCCCGGGCAGGCGCAACAGCCGCGCCGACCCGCCTGCCTCTGTTGCAGAACAAAGGCTTTCTCGGCCTGCTCTTCATGCTGCCGGCTGCAGCCTTTCTGCTGATCTTTCTGTCCTATCCTCTCGGGCTCGGCGTCTGGCTCGGATTCACCGACACGCGCATCGGTCGTCCGGGCGTTTTCGTCGGCCTGGAGAACTACCAGCTCCTTTGGGAAGACAGCATCTTCTGGCTCTCGGTATTCAACACCATCCTCTATACGGTAGCTGCCTCGGCTCTGAAATTCGCGCTGGGCCTATGGCTCGCGCTTCTCCTCAACGAGCATCTGCCGTTCAAGGCCCTCATCCGTGCCATTGTCCTCCTGCCCTGGGTGGTGCCGACGGTGCTTTCGGCCATTGCATTCTGGTGGATCTACGACTCGCAATTCTCGATCATCTCCTGGGCGCTGATGAAGTTCGGATTGATCGGTTCGCCGATCAATTTTCTGGGAGATCCCAATAACGCCCGTGCGACCGTGATCCTTACCAATGTGTGGCGTGGCATACCTTTCGTGGCGATCACCCTGCTCGCAGGGCTGCAGACGATTTCCCCGTCTCTGCACGAGGCCGCAACTCTCGACGGAGCCACCTCCTGGCAGCGCTTTCGTCACATTACGCTGCCGATGCTCTCGCCGCTGATCGCCGTGGTGATGACTTTCTCGGTTCTCTTCACGTTCACCGACTTTCAGCTCATCTATGTCCTCACCCGGGGGGGACCGCTGAATGCCACTCATCTCATGGCGACGTTGAGTTTCCAGCGAGCCATTCCGGGTGGTCAGCTTGGTGAAGGCTCCGCAATCGCCGTAGCAATGGTGCCTTTCCTTCTTGCGGCGATTCTCTTCAGCTACTTCGGACTGCAACGCCGTCGTTGGCAGCAGGGGGGAACGGATTGATGGCCTCCTCCTCCAGACCTGACAATCC